>JAJTHN010000074.1 GCA_021297895.1 Phycisphaeraceae bacterium
ATCCACGACGTTGTGCAGAGCATCAAGCGAAACCTGAAGGTGGATTGGACCGAGCCGCATCGGGAGGGCGTGAAGGCCGCGGTGAGAGCCGCGGTGCGGCGTGTTCTGACGAAGCAGGGCGTGAAGGCTGAGGACTTTGATCGGCTGATGCCCGTGCTGATGGCACAGGCGGAGGCGTTGTACGCGGAATGGCCGATCGCGGCCTGAGGAGTGATTTGTGAACGGACGACAGACATGAGCAAGAAACAACCAGCCTTTGGCGAGCTCATCCGCGAGAAGCGGCTCGCGAAGGGTCACAGCCTGCGGAAGTTCGCGGAGCTCATCGACGTGAGCCCAACCTATCTCTCGCTCGTCGAGCAGGGAAAGGTGGAGAGCCCTCCGACCGCCGAGCGGGTGCGTCGGATGGCGGAGGTCCTCGGAGAGAACCCAGATGAGCTGATGTCATTGGCCGGCCGGATGCCGGAGGATCTTCGCGGAATCATCCAGAGCGAGCCGGAAGAGATGCCTCAGTTGTTGCGGGCGGCAAAGGGTTTGACGGCAGACCAGTTGAAGGCGCTGTCGGCGCAGGCCAAAAGGATGCAGAAAGAGGAGCAATGATGGGGCGACCGCCTGCCAAGACCGAACGTGTGCCGTGGTTGCGCGATGAGAACATCGAGGCCGAAGCCGAGACGCTCTTTGCGCTGTGGCAGAAGGACCACGGCGAGGTCTCTGAACCCCCGGTTCCCGTCGATGAGATGATCGAGCTGCAGCTCAACCTGCGGTATGAACTAGATGACCTGCAGAAGCGATTCGGTCACAGCGATGTGCTGGGTGCGATCTGGTTCAAGGACCAGATCATCCGAGTCGACCGGAGCCTTGATCCCGTCGAGCAGCCACGCATGCTCGGACGCTACCGGTTCACGCTCGCCCATGAGATCGGCCACTGGCAGCTTCACCGAAAGATCTTTCTCCGCGACGAGACACAGATGTCTCTGACATCCGCACCGGATGCGCCCGCGTTCGTGTGCCGCTCGACCGACCAAGCACGTGAAGAGGTACAGGCGAACATGTTCGCGGCGTACCTGCTCATGCCGCGTGACCTCGTTCGCCGTGCGTGGATCAAGTGGCGGCGCGCCGATGACGTGGTGTGTGTGCTTGACCTTGACGCGCCAACGTCCTCCGGAAGTGTGAAGGCACAGCAGGACGCTGCGATGCAACGCTTCGCGAAACCATTCGCTGAGCACTTCCATGTGTCTGCCGAGGCCATGAGTTACCGCTTGGAGGCGCTTGGGCTCCTCACTCGTGATCGATCCCTGTTTGGTTGAACCCCCAGTGTTCTTGTGCGCAGTGCGTTTACTGTTCACGGGACATGGACATTTGGAGGCCCTGAAATGGCCAAAGACTTTGATCCGCGTCGCATCCTCCGCAAGATCTCCAACTCGCTCACCCGCGTGTGCTTCGAGCGCGCCGGCGTGGTCGAGGGCATCCCTTGGGACGACCTGGGCGAGACGCAGGTCGAGCCCATCTTCGCCGCGTGGCAGAAGATGCCCGACGACAAGCGACGGCTCGTCCAGCTCGTGCTCCAGGACATCAACGAACTGGCGGACGAGCGCGGCGTGAAGGTGCTGGTTGAGGAGATCCAGCGCATTGCGCCCGATCGCCTCGCCGAGTTCGACGCGATTGTCGGCCAGGCCGACCGCGCGATGTGGACGTACCTCAACGTCAAGATGGCGTTCGTCGTCGCTGCCTACTTCGCACGGGCGGAGGCCCTCTCCACGGGCCGCTACTGGATCACGCGGAACAGCCTGCCGAAGGAGGCGATCGCGGTGGATGATTCCCACAAGGCGGCGCTGAAGGCGGCGCTGGCGGAGTTCTACTGGGATCGCCAGCTGCGCGGCAAGATCTGTGAGATCGAGCACTACACGAGGATCGGCGGCAGCGAGTACTTCTTTGCCTATCTAGATGACTACCCCGATGACCCGGTGGTCTTCGACGACACCGGACATCTCGTGCGGAGCAAAGAGCGGCGCGTGTTCGACAACGTCTTCGTGTTCAACCCCAGCGATGGAACGCTCGATGTGTACGCCAAGGGCGGGAAGAAGGTGTACGAGCCCCTCCAGCAGAGGTTCTGCAAGGCCGTGCTGGGAGTGGACATCGGACCCGCGGACCCGAAGCGCCCCGCGTACGCGCTCGACCATCTACTCAAGCCGGATCGGAAGCTCCCCACCGATCCCAAGGACCGCATCGTCGCCGTCACGATCACCCGCGTGCGGTTGGAGCCGATTGATCGCCCCGGCGAGTACATCGAGCTCGGGCTCAATCCGGAGCGAGGCATTCACCGGATCGATCAGGCCATTGCCGAGTACTTGAACACGCAGCGATTGACGCCCGACCGCCTGCGGGTGAAGCAGATGTCGTTCGAGTTGCGTTTCTCAGCGGACGCGCGCCCCCGCCCGCTGAGGTTTAGCGTCAGCTGCCCCAACTCCTGCGACCTCAAGAGCAAGCCGGACGAGCTGCGCGCGATCGGCGAGCGGTGCCTGCGGCTGTGGGAGGTGACCCATGGGTGATCTCCTCTCCCGCCTGTGGGCGTGTTTCGACAGCAGCGAGCCTCTGTTTTCCGCCCGTGAGGTGGCATCATGGCCGGATGGGCAAGCCCAGTGGCTCCAGGAGCGTGGGGTGCTCTGTGCCACGACGTCCGCCTCGCGCGTGGGCTGTTCGTGCTGCCCTTCGGGGCATGTCGAGGATGTGCTCGAGGTTCCCGACGCCGACCCGCCTCGGTTCTTCATTGCGTGCCCGGAGTCGGTCACGGTCGAGGTTGATTCTGAAGCCCTGCGGCAATGGACGATCGACGGTGACGCCGTCGCGTCGCTCATCGCGGCGGCGCTTGGTCTTCAGGGACGCCCCACTCCGATCGAGTCTGGACGTGTGTGGCGGCTCGGCACAACCCGATGGCAGCAGACTTCCCGTGAGGTGTTGCTGGCCCGGGGGCTCGGTGCCGAGGATGCCGCCCGCATCGCAGCCCACGCGGGTCAGGCAGGTCGGCCCATTGTGCTGATCAGCGGCCAGGAACCCCCATCCCACGTCTGGCCAGGCCGGCCACCGGCGTGTGTCGCACTGTCGCGGGTGATGTCGCAGGATGCGACAGGGCTGCAGGCTGATGTCGTCCTGCTTCACGACCTGGTTCAGAAGGCCGACGAGCTTCAGGCGCAGGTGGAACTCGTGCCCCTGGACCCAGCCGGCAAGAAACGCGTATTGCGCCGGCAGGCCCAGGCTGCGGCAGCATCACACCAGCAGGACGAGGTACTGGTCGGCGCGTACCAGGCATGCCACTCGTACCGCGAGGCGGCGAAGGTGCTCTCAGCGCGCCTGAAGACCAAGATCACCAAGGACAAGGTCAAGCGAGCCGTGGACCGCGCCGGCGGCCCCTCTGCCGTCATCAACGGAGTCAACAGCAACTCGGTGGTTCGGACTGTCGCGTCGCACCGACGCGACAAAGGTGGGAGATTCTGAAAATCGTGCAGGTGCCGTGAAAACAGGCCTCTGCGCGTTGTTCGACATCGATGGTGTGCGTCGCGGGGCGTTCAGAACCGCGACACCGGCCGGTGGGTCCGAGGGCCACGAGGGCCATAACCCGCCGGTCGCTACAAGCTCGTGAATGTCTGCGGCGTGCGCCGCGACGCGAGATTGGCACGGACGGGTGATGGCTCCGGCCCCGGAGGTCACCCGTGACCAACGGCGCATCACTGAACGACCAATACATCCGCACACTCATCCTGATCAAGGCCCGCAGCCTGATGAAGTCCCCGGCCTTCCGGGGCGTCGAACGCGACGACGTTCTGCGGGACCTGACGCTCATCCTCGCCAAGCGGCTCGGCCAGTTCGATCCCGAGCGGGCCCAGCTTCGCACGTTCGTATCCCGCGTTCTGGACTCAGCCGCGATCACCCTGCTTCGGGCTCGCCAGCGTGAGAAGCGCTCCGGCGACCACGGCATGGCCTCCATCGAGAGGCTCCGGGAGAGCCAGACCACGGATCCGGTCACCGGCTCGGCAGCGGTCGGGGAGGCCGATGCGGCTCGCCGCCTTGGGCGTGAGGTCCGCTCCCCCATCGATGAGTTCCATCTCAATGACTCGATCCGCGAAATCGTGGCGGCGCTGCCCCCCGATCTCGCCGACTTGTGCCGTGCGCTCCAGGAAGACTCCGCAGTGTCGACGGCTCGCGGCCTGGGCATCTCCCGCCGCCAGCTGCGCAATCGCATCGCCGAGCTTCGTGTGCGATTTGCCGCCGCGGGCTTCAAGCCAATGTGACCAAAGCGGACAGCAGCCCTGCGGATGGCGTATGTAGCCGGGAAACAGCACCCCAATGTGCAGCGAGGAGTTCACCATGACCACCGGCGTGTACCGCTTCACCTTCGACAAGGACATCGCTCTCACCGACGCGGAAGCAACGCTGCACCTAGCGATGATCGCCGCCGAGGGGCTCTTCGGCAATGCCATCGTCCGAATGGACGTCAGCTTCGCGGCTGACCAGGCGGGTCGAAGCCTGAGCGTCGACGGTACAACGCCGGTGGGCGCGGCGGTCGTCCGCATGTTCACCTCGCTGATGCTCCGCGAGTTCGGCGAGGACGCCTTTACCGTCCGGCGCGTGAAGGCGTCCTCAGCCGAGCCCACGGCCGCCGCCGCGTGATCACTCCACTTCCGCTCGTCCGCCTCGGCCAAGGCGCGTTCACCCGCGACATCTGGCCTGAAGACATCGATCCCACTTTCTGCAATCACGGAGATTCCATGCCCACAACCGCAACCCCCCACACCCTCATGAACCAGATCAGCAAGGGCCGCAAGGCCCGCCCCCGCCGCGTGATGCTGTACGGCACGCACGGCATCGGCAAGAGCACCTTCGGCGCGATGGCCGAGAAGCCCATCTTTGTTCCCACCGAAGACGGACTGGCCGACATCGACTGCGAATCGTTCCCGCTGGCCCGCAGCCTCGGCGAGGTGATGGCGGCGCTCGAGGCCCTGTACTCAGGTGACCACGACTACCGCACCGTCGTCATCGATAGCCTGGACTGGCTCGAGCGCCTGATCTGGGGCGAGGTCTGCGCCGACGAGAGCGTGGAGAACATCGAGAAGATCGGTTACGCGAAGGGCTTTGCCTTCGCA
>JAJTHN010000016.1 GCA_021297895.1 Phycisphaeraceae bacterium
GCAACCTCAAGAGAAGCCTGAGCCTGACCAACGCGGCGTAAGCCGCGGGACATCCCCGTTGACCGCTCTCCCCCACCCAACGCGATCACACGCCAGGCATCAGTCTCAGACCGTGAAGTGGGCATAGATCAGAGGTTCCAATACTGAATGTCTAACAGGTAGACGCTGGGACCTAGGAGGCTTTTGAAGAACTCCCGCGGAGCCCTCTGGCCGGACATCTTCTGGTCTTCGGACCCGGGTCTGAGGGTCAGAAGTTTGTCTGGAATGGCTCGGGAAAGGACCGCTGAAACGCATTTCAACAACCTGCTAGGCGCAAACTTGAGATACGCAACATGAGATCTATATCCTTGGCAACCTCGGCTCTTCGTATCCGCGACGATGGAATGGCCAGCACATGAAACCGCACCATTCGTTATAGTAGAATTCCTCGCTAAACAGCCGATCGAGAAACTCCTTGAGAGGATCACTAAACGGCCCTCGGACAGGACCACACCCGCCCTTATCGCTCCATGTATCATCAGGATTCTGACGATAGAAGTGATAGTCACACTGCGGAATTGGAATTGTCCTAACCATTAACGCAATCTTGTATGTGCCTTCGGGACACTCTCCATTACTGAACGGAAAGAACGCACCATTGTCGTATACAGTCCTCACGAATTTTTCGCAGTCATCGCATTCTCGGTAGCCCAAAGGGTGCTGCCATTGAAATGTCGGGGGTCGTATCGGACTACACGTAGCAAATAGCCAGCAGTTGCCGCGACAGTTCCCCGGGTATGTACCCCAAAATGATGGGTTACGTACCGGATTAATTCGAGGATCCCGCCCCCAGTACGTCTCGAAGCATCTGGCAGTGCATGATATTCCAAGCGGATCATCGATGTCGAAACGACCCGCGCAGCACTCAATGCACTGCTGAAGGCTCCCTGATCGAGCCACGCACGGCTCAGTAACGCCACTCCAATTGCCTGTAGCAACGGTTGCAGTTGACAAACACACAGCTCCGCGCATTCCGAGACCGCCGATAAGGCGATAATCCCCCTCCCTCCCCAAAACCGCCTCCCTCAACACCATCGCACTGCCGAACATCCGGTTCCCCACGCTCGCGGCCGAGGCGCGGGCGGTGGGCATGGTGCCGGGGGTTTGGCTGCCGACCAGGCCGATGTCGGTCGCGTTGACCGAGCCGTCGAGGTTCAGGTCCAGCCGCGCATCGTACGGGCCGAAGTTGTTCTCCCACCAGTACGCCTGCTGCCAGTCCTCATCGCTCGCCCCGACCTCCACCTTGCCGTCGCCGTTGACATCGCCCAGCGGGATCCCGATCGGCACGCCGTTGGCCGTGTACCGGTACGACTCGGCCAGTTCCCCCGCCGCGGTCACCATCGACACCACGCGGCCTTGCCAGTCGGTGGCGTAGTACCGCCGCTCAAGACGGTCGGCCGAAGCGTCGTCGCTCCACGCCGCAGGGTCGCTGAGTTCCTCGTTGCGATCCCGCACGATCGGCCCGCCTGCAAAGCCGGGCCCGCGGATCCCCGGCGGATGGTGAAAGAACGTCTCTTTGGCCAGGAACGTCCCCTTGTCGATAAACGACGCCACGCGCCGGCGGCGGCGGACTTGTGCGTTCTTTCTTGAGCGTTCGATCACCACGGGGACGGGTCCTTGTTCGCGGGTTTGCATTCGCCGTGGGGTTCAGCGCGTCCCCAAGACCCCCTCCGCCTCGAGGACTCGGCACCTCCCCCGGTAGGAACCGGGGGAGGATCTATGAGGGGCTTCGCAGAGAGTCTACAGGATTCCCGGCGCTTGGCGGCGGTGGGGCGGGCGGATTGACAGAATTTTGGCGGCGGGCGCTGGCCGGGGGGGTGCGGAGGCGTGCGAAGGCGTGCGGGGGGGGCCGCGGGGCTGCGGACGGGTGCGGGGGTGTGCGGGGGGTCGCGCGCGGGGTCCGTGCGGGCGCGTGGGGGTGGTTCACGGCGGCGCGCGGGGCTCGCGGGGCAGCGCGGGGGGAGCTCCCGTCCGCGCGGGAGGTACTCACGACAGCGCGCGAGGACTCCAAGGCAGCGCGGGAGGTCCTCACGGCATCGCGCGAGGTCTCCAGAACAGCGCGCGAGGTTCCCACGGCAGCGCGCGGGGACCATTTTTGATCAAAAATGGTCCTCAGCACAGCGCGCGAGGTTCTCACGAGAGCGCGCGAGGAGTTTTTTCGCGCGAAAATGCTCCTCACGACAGCGCGCGGAGAGCATTTTCGTACAAAAATGCTCCTCGCGCGCTCGCGCGGGAACAAAAAGCGCGCGAAAATGCTCCTCACGGCAGCGCGCGGAGAGCATTTTTGATCAAAAATGCTCCTCACGAGAGCGCGCGGGAACCATTTTTGATCAAAAATGGTCCTCAAGACAGCGCGCGGAAAGCTCAGATGGGTGAATCGGGCTTCGTTTGGGGCTTCGGAACGGCCCGTGCGGGGGCGGAAATGCGGCTGAACTGGCCGCGGATCTGGCGCGGCCGCGGCGGTTGAGGGGAAACGACGAAGAGAACGGCGCGCGGACGTGGGGTGGGGAGGGGGGGAAGGGGGCGGGACTGGGGCGGAAGAACCCCCTCCGGCTCGAAGACTCGCCACCTCCCCCGGTAGGAACCGGGGGAGGAGCTTGAGGAAACGGGGGAGGATCTTTCTGGCTCTGCCACTCTGCCACTGCGCCACTCTGCCACTGCGCCACTCTGCCACTGCGCCACTCCCCCCGCCCCCGCCGCGTCCGGTGCCGATGGTGCACAATGGCACTCATCGCGGAAGTTCGGTAATCTCACAGGCATGAGCGATCAGGTTCCGCCGACCATTGTCGATTCCGCACCCGGCCCGTCCATGTCGCCGGGCGATGTGAAGGACGGCAAGGTCTTTGCCATCCTCTGCTATGTGCTGAACTTCCTGTCGATCCCGTTCTGGCTGCTGCCGCTGATCATGCGCAACAACGACTTTGCGCTTTATCACGCCAAGCAGTGCCTGATGCTGTGGCTCTTCGCGGTGATCGGGTACGCCGTCGCGGGCGTGCTGCTCATCATCTGCATCGGGCCGTTCATCGCCCTGGGTGTCTTCATCGCGTCGCTGGCGTTCAACATCATCGGGCTGATCAACGCCATCAACGAGCGGGCGCTGCCGCTGCCGATCATCGGCACCTATGCCGAGCAGTGGTTCGCGGGGATCAAGAAGGTCTGAGTTCAAGACCCGACCCTTGGCAAGCCGGCGGCCGCGTCCTAAGTCCTGAAATCGGGCGGGGTGGGCTCGTACACTTTGGGCCCGTGTCCGGCCGGCGATCGCCGGTGTGGGCCATGGTGCGGCCGGTGGTGCGGCCGGGGGCGCGGCCGGTGGTGTGGCCGGTCGTTCCGTGATTCCTCTGTTCCCGCGTTGTATCTCAACCAAGGCGTTTTTCGCCGGAGACCCTCATGATGCGTTCCTCGTGCCTGCCGATGGATATGTCCGCGATGGTGATTCTGGGTCTGGTGCTGGCCGCGGGGAGCGTGCTGGTCGCGCCGCAGTCGGCGCGCGGCGCCGCGGCGGCCCAGGTTGGCGGGGCCGGGGGGGTTGGCGGGGCCGGTGGGGTTGGCGGGGCCGGGGGCGCGGGCGAGGCCGTCGGGCAGCCCGGCCGCGGCGAGCTCATCGAGGGGCCGACCAAGCCGGTCGCTCGCTTCGTCTCGCAGACCTTCAAGGAGACCGACCGCGTCGCGACGTTCGCGCTGCAGCGCCAGTTCGCCCGCGCGGCGGATCTTCCGGCGGACTTCGCCGTGCGCCCGGTCTTCTCGACCATGGCCGATGGCAAGCAGCGGCTGCGGGTGGAGATCGGCAAGGGCACATCGCTCTACGGCACGGGCGAGCAGGCCGGGCCGCTGCTCCGCAACGGGCGCAGCGTCACGCTGTGGAACACCGACGCGTACGGCTATAACGAGAACACGGCGTCGCTCTACAAGAGCCACCCGTGGGTGCTGGCGGTCCGTGCCGATGGCACGGCCTTCGGCGTGCTGATCGACACGACCTGGCGCGCGGTGATCGACCTTGATGGCGCGATCACCGTCACGCACGAGGGCCCGCCCGCGCCGGTGTACATCATCGACCGCGCCAGCCCGCAGGAGGTCATGACCGCGCTGGGCGAGTTGACGGGCTTCATGCCGCTGCCGCCGATGTGGGCGATCGGCTACCACCAGTGCCGCTACAGCTACTTCCCCGAGGCCCGCGCCCGCGAGGTTGCGCAGGGCTTCCGCGATCGCGGCATCCCGGCCAGCGTGATCTGGTTCGACATCGACTACATGGACGGGTACCGCACGTTCACGTTCGACAAGGCGCGATTCCCCGATCCCAAGAAGCTCAACGCCGACCTTGAGAACATCGGCTTCCGCGCGATCTGGATGATCAACCCGGGCATCAAGGACGAGCCGGGCTTCTTCGTGCGCGATCAGCTTGTCAAGGCCGGCTTCGAGGTCAAGAAGGCCGACGGCACCAGCTATCGCGGGGCGGTCTGGCCGGGCATGTGTGTGTTCCCGGATTACACCAGCCACGACGTCCGCGCGTGGTGGACGACGCTGTACAAGGACTACATGGCCAACGGCATCGACGGCGTCTGGAACGACATGAACGAGCCGGCGATCTTCGATGTCGCATCCAAGACCATGGATGAGACCAACCAGCACCGCGGCGGGCTGTACAAGGCCTATCCCGACAGCGCGCCGCAGACCGTCACTCCCGGCACGCACGCGCGGTTCCACAACGTCTACGGCATGCTCATGAGCCAGGCCAGCTACGAGGGCATCCTCGCGGCCAACCCCGACCGCCGCCCGTTCGTGCTCACGCGCGCGGGGCACCTGGGCTCGCACCGGTACGTCGCCTCGTGGACCGGCGACAACACCGCCAACTGGACCGACCTTGAGCAGAGCGTGCCCATGATCCTGAACCTCGGCCTCTCGGGCTGGGCGTTCACCGGGCCGGACATCGGCGGGTTCATCGGCGACGGCCCGCGCGGCGACTCGCCCGAAGAGACCGCACGCCTCCGCGGCGAGCACTTCGCCCGCTGGATGGGCATCGGTGCGCTCATGCCCTTCAGCCGCGGCCACACCGCCAAGGGCAACATCGACAAGGAGCCGTGGGCGTTCAACAAGGACACCGAGAACGCTTCGCGCATCGCGCTCCAGCGCCGATACGCGCTGATGCCGTACCTCTACACGCTCTTCTACGAGGCCAGCACCAACGGCATGCCCGTCGCGCGGCCCGTGTTCTTCGCCGACCCGAAGGACCCGGCGCTCCGCAGCGAAGATGACGCGTTCCTGCTCGGGGCCGATGTGCTCGTCGTGCCGCAGCTCATGCCCGATGGCACGCGCACGCCCGTGCTGCCCAAGGGCATCTGGCGTCCGTTTGATGTTGTCGCTGATCGTCACCCCGCCAACCCCGATCTGCTCATCCGCGGCGGCGCGATTGTGCCCTCCGGCCCGGTGGTGCAGAGCGTCGCGCTGCCGACGGACAACTCCGAGCCGCGGACGCTGTACGTCAGCCTTGACGATTCCGGCCAGGCCCGCGGCGCGGTGTACGAGGATGCGCAGGATGGCTTTGCGTATCAGAAGGGGGACTACCTCCTGACGCTCTACACCGCGCGGATCAACGGTGATGAGGTGATCGTGAGCGTGAGCGGGACCAAGGGAGATCGCCCGCGGCCGGCTCGCGACCTGATCGTCCGCGTGGTCACCGATGAGGGCATCCGCGAGGCGCGCGGCAAGGACGGTGCCGACGTGCGCGTGCGGCTGCGCTGAGCAAGGCGCTTTCTGGTCCGCCGCGGTCAGCCGCCGCCGAGGATCGTCGGCGAGCCTGCCCGCGCGAGGACCTTCATCGCGTTGCTCGTTGTCGGCCGGGCCTTCAATCGCGAGACGGGAGCCGCGGCGAGCGGGCCGTCGATGAGACTCGCCGAGAGGACCGCGGGCGCATCGGGAATGGGTGCCGGTGGCGCACCGCCCGGGAACAGCCGCGGGCCGGCGACGATGCGGTCCACGGGCTTGATCGGCGCGGGCTTCGCGGGCGAGATGCTCGCGGCGAGGGCACTGACGAGCGAGCGCTTCTTGCGTGCGGGCTTGGGCTTGGTGGCGGGCTTGGCCTGTCGCCGCTTGGAGGCGGCCCTGTCGGCCTGATCGGGAAGATCCTGCGGTTCCTCGGCCGAATCGGTCGGTTCGCAGACTTCGCCGAGCGCATCGGCGGTGGGATCATCTTGATGCTGATTGGCCACTTGGCCGTGGTCGCCGGTCGATGACGCGTCTTCTGCCGCGGGCGGCGCCGGAAGTTCAACGGTCGCCGGTGAAGGTTCCGCGTGCCGCGGCGTCGACTCCGCAAGGCATGTCCTGCGATCTTCGATCTCGCTGGTCGGGGCGGTGTTGATCGGCTGCGGCGTGCCTTCCGTGCGAGCCGAAGCGGCGAGCATCGCGGCACCGACAGAGGCCGCCGCGGCGTACTCGCACGCGGAGCCGGCATGCGCCTGCCGCGCGGGCGCGGCGAGTTGAAGGCGCTCGCTGGCCTGGTCGAGGATGCAGTGGGCCAGTTGCTCGGGGTTGTAGCCGGCGGTGATGTTGATGGCCGGGATGCCGGCACGCTGGGCGAGCGTGCGAGCCTCGTCGACATGGAGATGTCCGGCGAGCTTGATGAAGATCAGGACGATCGCGGCATCCGGACGGCTGATGGGTGCCCGCATCGGAGCGCCGCTCGCGTGCTCGCGAATCGCGACCCACTCGACCCAGCCGGCCTGGAACGCGGTCTGAATCCGGCGTCGCGCCTCCTCGCGACACTGGCCGCCGATGATGACGATTCCCCGACCCGCGAGCATCGAGCGGACCATGCCGACGCGTTCGCTGTAGGACTTGCCTTCCTGCTCCTCTGCCTCGCTGTCCTGCTCCTCGTCCTTCGGTCGCGTGTCTGCTTCGGTGCTGTCGGCGAGATCCGCCGTATCGCAGGCGGCGCCGATGCCGGCCCATCGGGCCAGCAGCGGGCGCGAGTCGGTAAGGGGTGTGGTCAGTGTGGCTTTGAGCGGCTTGAGGACGGCGTCGACGACCGGTTCGCGAGACGCGACTCCCAATTCGTCCAGATCTCCGAGCGTCCGTTCGATGATGTCCAGATCGCGATCGCACGAGGCCGGGTGTGTGGAGCGGGAGATGTTGCGCACGTGGTACCGGATCCGCTTGAGCGCTTCGTCGATCGCGCGCTTGCGCGAGCGGGCTGAATCCAGGTCGCTCCCGATGAGCGCAATACGCTGACGCAGGCGTGGGGTGTCCTCGGGCGATGCGGGGTCACTGAGTCGGAGGTACCGGTCGATGCGAATTCCGTATCGAGCCGTCGCGGCGGTGAGCCAGCGGTACGCATCGTCCTGATCCTGATCGGCGTTGGTCAGCCATGTATCCTGAAGCGCGACACGCAGCGCCGACTGCGCCTGTGCGAGCGCCTGAAACGCACCGGAACGGACGCCGGAGCCGACAACATCCGCGGCCTCGACGCGAGCGGCAAGCTCCGCGGCGTCGGCGAGCGCTTCATAGCACCACGCGCATCGTTCGATCACGCTCGCCGCGGCTGCGGCACGCTGCTTGTAGAACACCCAGAGGAAGCACGATTGCGACGCCTTCGCTTGCGCGATGAGCTCCCTCATCGGCTCAATGAGGGCTTCGCGCTCGCGGGAGCCCTCCTTCGTTGCGGCCATGGCGAGACTGTGAATACACGAACGGGCCTTGAGTCGCGAACGCCGAGCGATGAGGTCAAGATCGGGTTGGCTGCATCCAGCGTGCGAATCGTCCTCTCGTGCGGATGCGCCGCAGCGGGCATCGTCCATGGCGCTCGACTTCGCTGCGCATGATGCGGCCATCGTTGCCGCCCGCGCCTCATCGTCGGTCGCACAGACATCGATGTGGAGCGTCGAGTTGCCGATCTTCAGCGGCAGCTTCTGCTCGCGGGCAACGGCGGAAGCCGCTCCGGGAACCGATGCGCACTGCGCGGCTTGCGGAGCGTGTCCTCGGGCCGGAGTTGGTGCGGGCCGTCCGGCTGCGTTCGGCGTCGCGGCACCGGCGGGCGGCGCATGGGCAATGACGCTCGCTGCGGAGCCCGCCGCGTCCGTGCCGGGCGGGCTTTCCGCGGATGCGATTTCGACCAGCCATTTTCCGATGAGCGCTACGGCGCGTCGCACCTCCGGCTGCCGATCCATCACCGGCCGAAGCAAAGTCGAGAGTGATTCCGAGAGCGTGCGTAGTTCCGCGTCGGTCATTGGATGGCCCTTGTCCGTGGCGTTTGCGAGAGTGTAACGGGAGCCTCACCGATGGTGGCAGCCTTCGGTGTCGTCCGTTGCCGCGAGTTGCTCGAGCAGGCGGATGTCCTGCTCGATGGCCGCGAGCAACCGCGCCGTGAGCCCGGCCTTGGGCGGCATCGGGTGGTCGTGGCGGAGCCGCCGCCGAGCACCGATGCCCCGACCCTGTCGGCCGCGCGTGGGGACATCACTCAGGCTCGAGACGTATCGGGCCAGAGCCTGATCCCAGTCGCACGCCTGAGGCTCGCTGCGGTCGAAGCCGTCGACGCACGACTCTCGGATCAACGTGGCGAGCGGCCCGGTTCTGACTGATGTTGGCAGATGTTCCGTGTCGAAGCGCACGAGGTACCACCAGACCAGAATTCGGAGCCGAGTGAGGCGTGACCAGAACGCCCCGGGCGTCGATCCGGACGCGGTCTCATCCTCGGTGTCGGCTTCGGCGTGACGGAGCAGAGAGGCCCGACCGGCGCAGATCCGCCCGCTCCGCAAGCGTCCCGGGACTGCTCGTGATTCCGGTGGCTTGCGACGGCTCGGTGATGTGTGATGAGGCATGCGATTCTCCTTGGGAGTTCGAGGACCAATGCTGGACCGACGGAACGACACCATCGGATTGTGACCCCTTGTTGAGAATGCGGCTCCGCCGATGACGCGAATTCCGATGAGCCACTGACGGCCCGTTGTCAGTGACGTTCGGGACGCAAAAGGGGTGAATTTGCAGTCGTTTGGCAGTCGTCCGGATCGGCGGCGCGCGCGGCGAGACCTCAGGCCCGCAGCGAGTCACGTCCGCGGCCTCCGCCTCGATGCGCGCGCCGGGCTCGGGGTGCCGCGCGTCGCACGACGGCGAGCGGATGATCGCTGCGGCTACGCTCATAGCGTGTCACAACGAACCGACATCGTGATCGCGGGCGGCGGTATCGCGGGAATCGCGGCGGGAATCCGGCTGGCGCAGGCCGGTGCCAAGGTTGTCGTCGTCGAGACCCGCAAGAAACTCGGTGGGCGTGCGACGAGCTTCGTCGATGTCCGCACCGGCCAAACGCTCGACAACTGCCAGCACGTCGCCCTGCGATGCTGCACGAATTACCTCGATCTGCTCGAGCGGCTCGGCGTCATCGATGAGATCGAGTGGCACGATCGCCAGTTCTGGATCGAGCGCGGCGGGCGCACGAGCGTCGTGAAGCGATCGTTCCTGCCGGCCCCGACGCACTTCTCGCCGAGCGTCGCGATGCTCTCGTTCCTGAGCCTGAACGAGAAGCGGCTGCTCGCGCAGTGCATGCTCGCGATCATGCGTGTCGACCGCTCGCAGTGGGTGACGCGGACGTTCGGCGAGTTCCTGAGCCAGCATGGGCAGACCGATCGGCTGATCCGGCGATTCTGGGAGCCGGTCATCGTCAGCGCGTGCAATCTCGGCGTCGCGCGTGCCGCGGCGTCGTCGGCGCTGCAGGTGTTTCAGGAGGGGTTCTGCGCAGCGCGGACCAGCGCGGATATCGGCATCGCGCGGGTGCCGCTGGTCATGCTGTACGACTCGGCCGAGGCCGTACTCGCTCGCGCGGGGGGCGAGTTGCGCCTGGGAACGAGTGTCCGGTCGATCGGCGAGCGCAAGGTGACGGTCTCCAGCGGCGTCGGTCCGGACGAATCGCTGCTGTGCGATCGCGTCATCTGCGCTCTTCCGCCCGAACGCGTCGGCGATGTGATGGACCCGCAGATCGTCGCGAGAGACCCGCGCATGGGCGCGATGGCCCGCATCACGCACAGCCCGATCCTGGGCGTGCATCTGAGGTTTGATCGCCCCGTGCTCCTGACGCCGCATGCGGTGCTGGTTGAGGGTTCGGTGCAGTGGCTCTTCCGCAAGGACGATGAGGGCACGTCCATTCACGCGGTCATCAGCGGCGCGGATGAATGGATGCCGCTCAGCGAGGCGGAGATCACGCAGCGGGTTCTGGCGGATCTCCATGCGTATCTGCCCGGCTCGGCCGGCGCGACGCTGTTGTCGTCGCGTCCGGTCAAGGAGAAGCGGGCGACCTTCGCGTGCACGCCGGAGGTTGAGCAGATCCGTCCGCCCGTCGCCGCGCCGCGTGGCGAGAGCGAGATCCTGCTGGCGGGGGACGCGGTTCAGACGGGGTGGCCGGCAACGATGGAGGGTGCGACACGCAGCGGCTACATGGCCGCGGCGGTGGTGCTCGGGAAGGAACCGCGCGGGCTGCTCGTGCCGGACGTTGCCCCCGCACCCCTGGCCCGGGCATTCGGCCTGCGCGGATAGACCAAGGCAATCGCCTAGGCGTTGCCACCCATTCTGCATGGGGGATTCGCATGGACCAGGCGTCGCCAACGGGGCGGTTCGGTGGTGCTCATTGCGCCTTTGTGTGAAGATAGCGGGATGTTGGCGACTTTTTGTAAAGATCGCGCATAGATGCCCACTCGAACGATCGTGGAAAGGGGTCTTTGCGGGGCGTTTGGTCTAAACTTGGGGGCTCATTCGGGAACGGGTGGAGCGCAAGGGTGCTTGCGTGTGGGGCGGTCTTGGCGGCTTTGACGGAGTCTGGCCTGGCAAGTCATTGATCAGAAGGAACTTCCGATGAATCAATCGTCCAGCGGAAACTCGGCGGGCCGGGACGGCCTGTCGGGCGGCGATCAGCGGGCGGCACAGTCGCAGAGCATCACGGGGCGCAACGCGCGGCGGGCGCCGGGCTTTGCGTGGTGGGCGATCTGCGTTGCGGGCGCGGCGGGGCTCGCGGTTGCTGGCGGGGCGATCTTTTCGAATCCCGGCACTGTTGCGCAGTTGGTTAACGGCGGCGCATCGAGCGTTGCGATCGCTCAGGCCAACACGCCAGCAAGGGCGCAGGCCGCGGCTCCCGCGGCTGCTCAGCCGGGCGGTAAGAAGACCGACGCACCGGCCGCCCCCGCGGTCGACAAGCCCGCGGCGAGCACGGGCGAGAACAAGTTCGGCAGGCCGACACCGATCGCAAAGCCGGCCGGCAAGCTGCGCATCGCCTCGTACAACGTCGAGAATCTCTTCGACGACAAGGATGACCCGGCTCTGTCGGGGCAGTTCGATGACGCGAAGATGCTCAAGCCTCTTGAGCATCGCAAGGCGGTTGCCAAGGCGATCCGCGCGGTGAACGCCGACGTTCTGGCGCTGCAGGAGATCGAGAGCAAAGAGGCACTCCTCGCGTTCCGCGATGAGTTCCTCAAGGGCATGGGGTATGAGCATGTCGTCTCGATCGATTCGGGCGATGATCGCGGAATCGAGCAGGCGGTCCTTTCGCGTTACCCGTTGAAGGACGAGAAGATCTGGAAGGAGCTGCCGCTCGGCGGTGTCCAGCCGGAGCGCGTCGGTTCGGACCGCAACCCGAACGCGGGCGAGCCGCTCGTGCTCAAGCGCTCGCCGCTGCGGGTGACCGTGAGCGTGCCCGCGACCGCCACGGCGAAGATGGCCCTCGAAGCCGGCGTTGAGGCCCAGGAGGGCAAGGGCTACGAGGTGGTGATGTTCGTCGTTCACCACAAGAGCGGCGGACGGGCAACCGAGTACTGGCGTGACGCGGAGTCCAAGAAGGTTGTCGAGCTCGTCGGCGAGGAGATCAAGGCGAACTCGAACGCGAACATTGTGGTGCTGGGCGACTTCAACGCCGAGCCTCGCAGCAACGCGATGAAGACGTACTTCGACTCCGGCCTGCTCAGCGCGTTCGACGGCGCGGGGCCGGGCGACCTGTCGGCGGTGACGCACGCATCGGGTCGGATCATCGATCACGTGCTGATGAACGCGAACCTGAGGGCTGAGTTCAAGCCGGAGACGAAGTTCGTTCTGGGCACGCCCAACCGCGTGAACAATCGGGACTGGCGGAACACGCCGCCGCCGGAGGGGTGGGCATCTGATCACTATGCGGTGGTTGTGGACATCGTTCCGGTGGATCAGCCGGTGACGAGCGAGGAAGCCGCACGGAAACCCGCGGGTACGGGCAACTGAATCTCCGTGTTGGGTGGGGGCTCTGTTCGGATGGCGATTGCTGTGGAAGACGCCTCGGCGTGAATTCGGCGAGGTAGGATGAGTCTCGCGGTCGACGTTCGGCCGCGGCATGACTGGGTGACGGCGGCGGGGTGCTGCGGGCTGCGTCGGGTCGAACCGGGTCCGCCGCGGCGAGAGTGGAAGATTTTGGCGGGGTGAACTTCATGCAAGGGTGCAGAATGAACACGACGAGCTGTGCGATGAAGGCCGATCAGATCAGTCGGAACTCTGAGGCTCGGGGCGTTTCCCGCCGACGCGGAGCGGCGTTCACGCTCATTGAGCTGCTCGTTGTGATCGCCATCATCGCGTTGCTGGTAAGCCTGCTGCTGCCGGCCCTGGCCTCGGCCCGCGAAAGCGCCCGGACGCTGGTCTGTGCGAACAACCTGCGAAACGTCGGCCAGGCTCACAACTCGTACCAGACGGACAACAAGGGCTGGATTGCCGGCAGCCCGGTGACGAGCGGGTTTGACATCATTCCCGTTGCCAGCATTCCGCCGAGATATGCGTCAAGAACAGCCGGCAGGCCATCGAGCATCTTTAACGGCATCACGGTCGCGCCATACGACTGGCAGGGACCGTTGGTGTACCACATGGGTATCGAAGGGCCGAACGACGCACAGCCAAAGACCGTTGCGGGCCGCGGACAGTCCAATACGCTTCGTATCGATCGCTACGACTGGCTTCGCGGCCACACTCGGGGCGGACAGATTCCCGGCGGGCCAGAGTTCCTCAAGTGTCCGAACAACAACGTGGTCGTTCGGGACTTCAATACGAGCGGTGGTGCGACGCCCGGGCCCATGAACAGCTACTTCATGAGCACGCAGTTCACGTCGACGATTGATGCTTCGCCCTTCGGAACAAATCCGCGAGCACAGAATCGCGGTGGATACGAGCCGAAGATCGATCTCGTGGGTTCGCCTTCGGTCAAGGCTCTCGCGTACGACGGGAGCCGGTTCACGACCGCAGCTGGAGATGTTCTTCAGATCTCTGGAGACTCGGGTATTGGCGCAACTGAGGCCGGTCGATTCGGCGGCAATTGGGCGGACACTGGGCCTTGGCTCCGCGACAATCGGTCACTTGACCGGAGCTGGTCGATCGGTGTCAATCTCGGTGCGGTCACCGACCCACGGCGATTCGCGTTCCGTCACGGTGGAACCCGGGTAAGTGCGACCACGACAGGCGGTTCGGGCAACGAGGTCTCCGCGGGCAGCGCTCGGGGATCCCTGTTCATTGGAAACGTTGCCTTCTTTGATGGTGCGGTCAAGACCATGAATGACTTCGAGGCGACGAATCTGAACTTCTGGTTTCCGTCCGGAACGACCATGGAAGCGGGTTCGGGCGCGGCTCAGACTTGGCCCGACACGTTTGCCCAGTGGGGTGCGCTGTTCCAGCCCGGGACGAAGGTGCCGTAAGCGGTCTTTGGCCGCTGATCGCGAGCGGCAAAGCCTGTTTCTTTGTTGAGCCTCACGGAGTAGCGGATGCCTCCTCAGACCCGAACCAGCACGATGCCATCCCTTGTAGACGATGCTTCGCACTCCGGGCAGAGTGGCTCTTCGCGGTCTGCATCGAAACCAAAGGGAAGCACCTCTGAGACCAATTCGGGCCAGATGTTGAAGCTCGCCGGCGCCCTTCTGGCTTTTCTGCTTGCAGGTGCCGTTGTCGCTTGGCAGGTGCTCTCGCGGGAGCCGGACATCGGTGCACTATCCGCATCGACGACGGTGATTGATGCCGAATCTGGCGAGGTTATTCGTCGATTCCCGTTGCCGCTGGACAAGGTTCATCCTTGGACCAATCCCAAGACGGGCCGGGACACGCTGTATCCGGCGGAGCCGTGCTTCTGGGATAAGGACGGCTCGGTGATGCCGGAGCCGACATGGGTGCTCGTGAACGACTACATGGGCAAGCCTGGCGAGACGAAGTGTCCGCATTGCGCTCGTCGCGTTGTGCCGCGGAACCCGATGCCGCCGGGCGAGAAGATCGATGAGGCTCGCCTAAAGGCCGGGCTGCTGAAGTAAGCCCGATGTGGCCGCGGTTCGGATCGTGAACAACTCGGGACGTGGATGCGATCAGTTCCTGCGTTGCGGCGGCTTGTCCGACCGGGGTGCTTCTGGTTGGGCTGGTGTAGACTTGCTCCGCCTGGGCGTCGCCGCGGCGTGCGTGTGCGACCGTTCGGGTCGGGAGTCTGCCCTTGGGTCGTGTGCTGCTTGATCGTGTCCGCAAGGTCTATGGCTCTGGCGCCAAGGCGTTCGAGGCGGTCAAGGACTTTTCGCTCCAGATCGCCGATGGCGAGTTTGTCGTGCTCGTCGGCGGCTCGGGCTGCGGCAAGAGCACCACGCTCCGCATGATCGCGGGGCTCGAGGACATCACCGACGGTGAGATCCGCATCGGCGAGCGCATCGTGAACGATCTGCACCCGAAGGATCGCGACATCGCGATGGTCTTCCAGAACTACGCGCTGTACCCGCACATGAATGTGTACCGCAACCTCGCGTTTCCGCTGACGATGCGCGGCGTGGACAAGGCCACGATCGATAAGCGCGTTCGCGAGGCCAGCCGAATACTCGCGCTGGATCCGCTGCTCGATCGTCGCCCGGCGGAACTCAGCGGCGGCCAGCGTCAGCGCGTGGCCGTCGGTCGCGCGATCGTTCGCGAGCCGAGCGTGTTCCTGTTCGATGAGCCGCTGAGCAATCTGGATGCGAAGTTGCGCGTCACCACGCGAGCGGAACTCAAGGCTCTGCACCAGCGCCTCAAGACGACGACGGTCTACGTCACGCACGATCAGGAAGAGGCGATGACGCTGGGCGATCGCATCGTGGTGATGGCCGGCGGAGTGATCCAGCAGGCGGGCACGCCGCTGGAGGTGTACCGGCGGCCCGCGAACAAGTTCGTCGCCGGGTTCATCGGGCTGCCGCCGATGAACATGCTCGATGGTGAGATCGAGGGTGATGGGGCAACGGCGTGCTTTGTGATCCGGGAGCAGGGCGTGCGCGTGCAGATGAGCGGGTACGGTGGTGCCAAGGGGCCCTCGACCATGGGCATTCGGCCGCAATCGCTTCGCGTGGTTGATGGGGAGGTCAGCGGCGGCGCAGGGCTCCGCGTGCGTGTGCGGGTGGTCGAGCCGCTGGGCTCGGAGATGGACATTCATGCGGATCTCATCGGCGGCGCTTCGCCGCTGGTCGCGCGGGTTGCTGCACGGGATGACGTGCGGGCGGGCGATGAGGTGCGGATGGTGCTCGAGAACGATGGCCTTCACGTCTTTGCGCCGGGGGAGTTTGGAGCGACGCTCTGGTCGGGGACTCGACAGGGATGATCGGCGAGCCGGGGCGGGCCGGGTGACCGGCCGCGCGGTCAGAATGAAGCCGAGCACGAGAGGCCCGCTGACGCGGACCCGCGTCCGGGGGCTTGAACATCCGCGAGATCGCATGTGTCAAGGATGATCCGCATCCAGAACGATGCGCGTGGCCGCGGAGTGCTCCATCGCCAGGGCGTAGGTGCGTGCTGGGGCTCCGCGGCTCTGTGACGGGTCACCGCAGGTTGAATGTCAGGCGGACGACGAATCGTGCGTCAGGATCGTCCGAGAGGCCTGAGAGTTCCGGGCCGCTGGCGCGCCAGAAGAAGATGGCGTTGCGGATGGGTTCGTCGATTTCCGCCGGGTAACCGCTGGAACGGATGATCTTGACGTCGGCGATCTGGCCCGACTTGCGGATGTGGATCTCGACGATGGGGGAGGCGGGCGAGGCGAGCGTGCGGGCAAGAAGGCTGAACTCGGGGCGCTGGAGCGGGCGGAGTTCCAAGCCGCGGCCGACATTGACGCGCCCGTTGCGGAACTCGCCGCGACGGATGGCGCTGGTCGGATCGACCTCTCGGTCCGACTGAGCGCCGGCGTTCCCTTGCGGGCCATTGGGGGTTGATGGTGTCGCGGCGGGCGAAGGCGAAGGCGGGGATGCGCTTGTGGGGGGCGCGGCGGCGGGTCGTCCGGCGGGCTGAGCCGGCCGCGGCGTGCCGGTGAGCGAGGGGGTGAGGATCAGGTCCGGGGTGGTGGTGGCGAGCCCGGGCGTCGGCTCCGTGCCGAGGGTCGCGGCAGGGCGAGACTCGGGCGAGGCCGGAGTTGAAGCGGGCGGAGGCGGGGGCGGGGCGATCGGGGCGCTCGGGGGTTCGACGGTCGTCGGCCGCGGCGATGGCTCCGCGGCCGTGGGGCCGGGGCCGGGAAGTGGTGGCGTCGGCTGTTGCTCACCTGCGGAGCGGATCGACTCCGGGCCGATCGTCGACGCATCGGGGTTCGGCGGCATGGAGGCCGGGACGGGGGCGGCTGTGGAACGGTCGCCAGTGCCCGGTTGAGGATTGCCTGCGGTGGGTTGATCAGGTCGCGAACTGGGCTCAGGGGGCGACGTGGGGGGGGGGGCGAGAGCGGGGAGGGGGGAGGAAGCAGCCGGGGCCTCCGGCGTGTCGGAACTCGCGGCGGGCGAGTGATCTGAAGGGAACTTGGAATCGGGCACGGATTGCGGCGAAGGCGGTGCGGCGGTCGGGTCGGTCGAGGCGCGGGTATCGACCTCCGGACCTGCCGATGCGCGCTCCGCCGGACGGGTCGCCGTGTCACTGGCAGGCGTCATCGACGCGGCGGGCGGGGTTGGGGCTGGTGCCGATTGATCGCGCGATGCAGCCGCGGCCTCGGCTGGCGCGGCATCGGGCTGTTCGCTCGCGGCGGTTTCCGGCGGTGCCGCGGGTGGGGCGGATGCGCTCGGAGGGCGAGAGGCGCCGGGCGTGCGGGTCAAGCCAGCCTGGTCGGTGGCAAGCATCGCGCTGTGCAGGCCAGAGGCATTGGACGCGATCCAGTCCGTGCTGCCGGGAGTGCCATCGGCCTGACCGAGTTCGACCGGGCGGAGCGGGTTTGGCGGCTCGACGGTGCGAGCGAGCGTGGGCTGTGGGACCGGGGGACGCAACGCGGCCGGCGGACGCTCCAGAGTCGCCTCGGGTGCGGGGGCCTCGGAGTCCGGCATGCGGGGAGCGGTCTGGGGCTGGGGCTGCGTCTGGGGCTCTGGCGGAGCGGTTGGGAGGAGTACGAACGGCGCATCCTCATCGCCTAGAATGCTCTGGGATCGGGCGTCGAGGGTCGTTGGCGGAGCCTGGCGCAGCGCAACGAACGCCCCAGCGTGCAGCAGCAGGCTGCACCCCAGCGCGACAGATGGCGAGATCTGGCCCAGCGGCCCGGAACCCTTCATACACAAGTTTAGGGGGCTCAACGGCGAAGGTTTCGCGAGGCCGGGGTCCGGGGCGTGAGCCTTCAGGAGGAGCGGCGACGGGAATCAGCCCCGTGGCCCCAGAATGAGGTCGCGGAGTGTGCGGTCGCCCTCATAGCGCGGCTCGCGGACATAGGCCTTGCCGGCCCAGCGGATCGGGACGCGCGCCTCGAGGTCTCTGGCGGCGGACCAGAGGATTCGAACGACGACGGGCGCACCGAGGGGCTGCAGGAGGCCGACCCAAATGGGCGTGCGGGCCCAGAGGCTGCCGCGGATCAGGGCGCTGAGCCACGCGATCACGCCGGCGATGCCCGTTATGCCGCAGACGGCGGCAAGGATCCCGTGCCAGAGTGGGGCTTCGGTGTTGGCGGAGAAGTGGGTGATGGCGTGCGTCGTGCCGAGGATGCCCGCGGCGATCGCTCCGGCGGGGAGGAGGGTCTCGGTCAGGAGAAGTTGCAGGGCGTACTTGCGGAGTCGGCGAGGTCGGCGATGGGCCATCTCCGCATAGATGCGTTTCCAGCCGTCGACGAAGCCTCGGAAGCTGTCGTACATGTGGCAGACGAGCATCCCGGAGGCAAGGAGGAAGCCGCCGCGATGGCCCGTTCGAGCGATGAGCTTTGCGAGCGCGATGTCCTCAAGGAGCTCGGTGTGCACGGCTTTGTGACCGCCGATCGCGCGGTAACTGCTGGCCCTGAAGAGCATGAACTGGCCGTTGGCGATGGGGCGGGGGCTCACGTCGCGATTGACGCGGCGAGGGGGGAACTGGCGGAGCAATTCGTAGCCCGCCGCGGGCTGGATGAGCCGTTCGAACCAGCGTTCGCAACTGAGCGTGCTCATGAGGCTGAGCAGGTCGAGGTTTCTGTGCTCGAGCAGCGCCACGCAGGCGCGGAGGCAGCGCGGATCGAGCTCAATATCCGCATCGGCGAAGGCGAGGAGGTCGGCTGTTCGCGCGGACTCGGTGCGATCGACGGCGGAGTAGACGGCGTTGACCTTGCCAGCCCAGTCGGGTGGGCAGGAGTCGTTGAGGAGGATTGTGAATCGGGGGTCATCAGCAAGAAGGCCGCGGAGGACGGATTCGGTGTCGTCTGTGCAGCGATCCAGCACGAAGACGACACGGAGATGCGGATAGTCCTGTGCGATCAGGGAGCGCGCGACCGTCGCGATCGAGCGTGCCTCGTTGTGAGCCGGGATGATCAGGCAGAGCGTCGGCCACGGCTTCGCGGGGTCTCGTGCGTCGGCAAGGGCCGTGCCGTCGCGAGCGGTGGGGAGTTTGCGGATGCACCACCAGAGCTCGACGTTGACCGCGATCCAGTAGGCGGACATCGCCGCGGCGACGAGGAGGAGCAGGGCGAGCGTTATGGGTGTTGCGGCGGACATCTGGGGGCGGTCGGAATCGTCGCGAGAATAGTGAGCGGCGGGAGGTCCTCGGCTCGCTGATGTGATGGCACGCGAGCAGAACGAGCGGGGATGGTACGCGACATCGCGGCGCGTTAGGCTGGCGGGATGAGCGGACCAATCAAGGTGTTGCTGGGCGTGCTGCTGGGGTTGGTCGTGGGTATGGCGTGTCACCAGTTCTGGACGCCGTCGGCGTGGCAGAGCGTGGGCGTAGGCGATGCGCGCGCCTTCATGGCCGGAGCCGTGAACCCTGCAAACGCCGATGCGACGCTTGCGGCTCAGGGCGTTCGATTCGTGATCCGTGTCAACGCGCTGATCGGCGATGCGTTTGTGAGGGCGCTGCGGTTCATCGCGGTGCCGCTGGTGCTGTTCAGCCTGATCGCAGGTGTGGCTTCGCTTGGCGGAGTTGGGGGTGGCGCGGGTGGGGGGCGCGGCGGGGCGGGAGGGCTGCGCGCGCTGGGGCGTGTTGGTGGACGCACGCTCGGGCTGTTCGCTGTGACGACGGTGATCGCGATCACGCTCGGGCTCGTGCTCGCAAATGTGATCGCGCCGGGAAGAGCCGTCAGCGAGGCGACGCGGGCCGGTCTGGCGGAGGCGAACGCTTCGGCGGTGAGCGAGCGCGTAGCGCAGGCCGAGCGTGCCGCGGCGGACGTGTCGGTGTGGCGGCTGCTGCTCAACGTGGTGCCGACGAATCCGTTTGATTCACTGGCGCGCGGCGACATGCTGCAGGTAATCGTGCTGGCGGTGCTGGTCGGCGCGGCGTTGCTGCTGCTGATTTCCCGCGAGCAGAACAAGGCCGACGCCGAGGGGGGATCGGGGGGTGACGATCACGCCGCGTTGCCGGGCTTGTCGGCGGTGACGATCGCGCGGGCATGCGAGGCGTTGGGCGTTGTGTTCATCACCATCGGCGGCTGGATTCTGCGGCTCGCGCCCATCGGTGTGTTCTGTCTCATGGCTCGGACAAGCGCGGATGTCGGTCCGGAGGTTGTGCGCGGTTTGGCGGCACTCTGCGGCGTGGTGGTGCTGGGCTTGGCGATCCACATGCTGTTTGTCTATGGGCTGCTGGCGGTCGGTGTTGCTCGGCTGTCGGTCCGGCGAGCCGCGCTCGGCCTGCTGCCGGCGCAGGCGGTGGCCTTCAGCAGCAGTTCGTCCGCGGCAACGCTGCCGGTGACGATCCGCTGCGTGCGTGACAACCTCGGTGTGCGTGAACGTGTCGCGAGCTTTGTCTGCCCGCTGGGGGCGACGGTGAATATGGATGGAACGGCGCTCTATCAGGCGGTGTGCGCGATCTTCATCGCGCAGGTCTACGGCATCGAGCTTTCGATCGGGCAGCAGATTCTCATCGTCCTGATGACCACACTGAGCTCCGTCGGTGCGCCCGGTATCCCCGGCGGCGGCATCGTGATGTTCATCACCGTGATGCAGGCGGTGGGGCTGCCGATGGAGGGGCTGGCGATGATCCTCGCGGTCGATCGTGTGCTGGACATGGTCCGGACGGTGGTCAACGTCACGGGCGATGCGGTGGTCGCGGCGGTGATCGATCGCTGGGAGCCCGGTGATGAATCGATGGCCAACGCAGGTCGATGAGCAAGCCGCGGCCTCAGCGCGCGCCGGCAACGGCGACAACCGCGGAGTACGCGAGGAACGCGACATAGGAGCCGAGTAGCAGCGCACCCTCGAGCCTTGAGACAGTCTTGCCGAAGGTTCTGCTGATCGGGATCAGCGCGATCGCGAGAAGTCCCATATAGACCAGCGGAGCGGTGAAGGTCGCATCGATCGTGACAGGGGCGATGATTCCCGTGAGTCCGAAGATCGCTCCGGCGTTGAACAGGCACGAGCCGATGGCGTTGCCCATCGCCAGATCTGTCTGGCCCTTGCGGATCGCCATGACTCCCGTGACCATCTCCGGGAGGGTGGTGCCGATGGACACGATCGTGACGCCGACGATCGCGGCGGGCACGCCGAGCGCGATCGCGATGCTCGACGCGCCATCGCTGGCCAATGAGCCACCGACACTCAGCAGCACAAGCCCGCCGATGAAGCACGCGGAGATCTGAATCCAACCCATCGGGGCCGGGTTCTGCGATGAGTCGGTCATGTCGGGCGATGCGCCGATGGATGTGACAGGGGTGCGCAGTGCCGAGATGATGGTCCAGGCGCTGTAGATCCCGAAGACCAGAAGCAGCGCACCCGCCAGCGAACGCGGCAGGCCGAAAATCAGCGCCGCGGCGGACATGGCTCCCAGGATCGCGGCGTTGAGCCAGATCTCGACATTGATCAGGCGTTGCTCGACCGTCAGCGGCTTGATGAGTGCGCACACGCCGAGCACCAACGCCATGTTGCAGATGTTCGCGCCGACCACATTCCCGAGGGCGAGGTCGCCGCGGGACTTGAAGGCGGAGATGAGGTTGAGCGCGAGTTCGGGTGCAGATGTTCCCCATGCGACGAGGGTGAGGCCGACGACCAGTGGGGACACGCCCAGGCGTCGTGCAGTGTCGACGGACGCAGAGACGAGGAGTCGTCCGCCGACCAGGAGAAGGACCAGACCGCCCGCGAAGAGAAGGGTGTTGGTGAGCATGATGTGTTGGTTGCTCCGGTGTTCAGGGTCGCTTGGTGTCGCCGGTCGCCGCGCCGACGACTTCCGGGCTGGCCGATCGGGATTGTGCGAGTGTCGTGAGGAAGTCTGCTGCCCAGAGATAGATGTTGTTCTCGGCGACCTGGGTCCGCATCGCCGCGAGTCTTTGTTCGCGCTCGGCGGTGGGCATTTCGACTGCCGCGTGAATGAGCGACGCGAATTGCTCGGTGTCGTAAGGGTTGACGATCAGCGCATCGGTGAGATCGCGGGCGGCACCTGCGAACTCCGAGAGCACAAGAACGCCCGGCGGGCGCTCGGCGGTGACGGGCAGGCCCGATTCGGCCTGCGCGGAGACGAACTCCTTCGCGACGAGATTCATGCCATCGTGAAGGGAGCTGACGATGCAGACGCTGGCCATCGAAAGAAAGGCGTGAACCGTGTCGCCATCGTGGTGATCAACGAGGAATTCGATGGGCTTCCATCCCTGGTTGTCGGCCTTGAATCGCCAGTTGATGGCATCGGCGAGTGCTTCGAGATCCGTGACAAGGTCGCGATAGCGGGGGATGTGCGTTCGGCTCGGAGCGCCGAGTTGAACGAACGTGAACCGGCCCCGATGCTGTGGGTGCTTCTCGAAGAATCGCTCGATCGCCCGGAAGCGCTCGGCGATGCCCTTGGTGTAGTCGATCCGATCGACGCCGACGCCGATCTGGACGTTGCGAAGGTTGAGCCGGTCCCGGATGTCTTCGCAGCGGCGCTGCAGCGCGTCTCCGGTCGGGACATCCCGCTCCGACCAGGGCTGCACGCTGATCGGGAACGGGCGCACGAGTGTCGTGTGCCCGCGGAGCTCGGCGGCGAAGTGATCCCAATCCAGGCGAGCCTCGACCATGCGGTCGACCGTGTCGAGGAAGTTGTTGCAGTGCTGCTGAAGATGAAAGCCGAGCAGATCGGCGCCGAGCATGCCCTGAAGGATCTCAACGCGGAAGGGGCAGATACGAAAGGCCTCGGGGTTCGGCCAGGGGATGTGCCAGAAGAGGCCGACCTTCAGATCCGGTCGATGCTCCTTGATCATGGCCGGCACAAGCGCGAGCTGATAGTCCTGAACCATGACGATCGCCGACTCGCTGCCAACTTCCTCCAGCACGGCGTCGGCGAATCGACGATTGGCGCGAACGTACTGCTCCCAATCCGCGGCTCGGAAGCTGGGCCGTTCGTGTGTCAGGTGGCACAACGGCCAGAGGCCTTCGTTCGAGAAGCCGTAGTAGTAGCCCTCCTCCTCCTGCTTGGTGATCCACACGCGTCGGAGCGTGTAGCGAGGGTCCTCGGGCGGAACGGCGATGCACGAGGCGTTGTCTGCGGTCTGGCGATCGGCATCGCCGGCACCGTGGGCGACCCAGAGTCCGCCGCATGCGCGGAGGACAGGGTCCAGACCCGTCACCAGACCGCTCGCGGGCCGGACAAGCGTGGGCTTGCCGTCCCTGAACTGGTGCATGTAGGGCTCGCGATTGCTGACGACCACGAGCGGCTGGCCCCCGAGGGCAGAGAGTGCGTGGGCTCTGAGCCGCTCGCGAGACCACGTCTTGTCTGCGCGACTGAACTCGTCGGCGCTGGCACGCTCGTTTGTTCGGGCCGCACGGAATGATGCGGCAAGGTGCGCACTTTCATCCTCCAAGGTCCGAACGGGCAGCCCCTTGGGCGGGAGTTCGGGCTCACTGCCGAAGCGCAGCCGTCGCATCCAGACCGCGAGGTTGTGCATGGGACGTTCAAAGAGCAGCCACGCGACGAGGGAGGTGACGGCGAAGATGACCAGACCGACGCCGAGGGCCAGCGCGGTGCCACGCAGCGCGGCGCTGGTGATGCGCTCGTCGAGATACAACGCGTCATGGGCGATGACGAGGTACCCAGCGCGCGCGGCCTCTGCGCCGGCCGACGAAGGCTCCGAGGGCCTGCCCAGCGGAAGGGCCATGACGTGAATCGTGCCCCCGGGGCCGCGCACGATGGAGCCTGGCGGATCGTTCGCGGCGGCGGTGCGCTCGATGAGCCGAGCGAACACGCCGTGAAGATCCTCGGTGCCGCGCCCGCCGGCGATGCGATCGCCGTTCTCGCGATAGAGCGCCAGTCCGAGCAGCCGCGAGTGACCTTCGAGCCGATCGCCAAGTACCTCGGGTGCCGTGTTGTCGGCGACGCTCAGTGCAAGACGTGCGGCCGGGGCGACGCGGTACAAGACCAGTCCGGCTCGACGATCCAGGTCATCAACGCTCGTGGCGTACTCCTGGCGAGCCTGGAGCCAGACAACACCGGCGGTGCTCAGGATGCCGATGACGGCCATGAGGAACCCGAATCGTACAGATCGTGGGAGGTTCTTGTGCCTCTGCTGCGTGCTCATTGGTGTGGCTCCATGAGTTCAACCTCGGACATGTCCCCCTCACGATCGGGAATAGAGCGGGGATCGACGCCGGCAGCTTCGAGTGCGAAGGCGCCGTTGATGATGGCAAGGAGCGAGTATGCCTGAGGTACGTTGCCAAGGGGCGTGTTGGTCGCGTGGTCGTGTTCCTCGCAGATGGTGCCCGTAGGACCGCTGCAAGCGAGGATGCCACGGTACAGCTCCGCGGCTTCCTCTACGCGTCCGCAAGCGGCAAGTCCCTCGACGAGCCAGCCGGTGCAGAGCGTGAACCCGCCCTCACGGCCGGGAAGGCCATCATCGATCGCATAGCGCCTCACCGTGTTTCCTTCCCGCAGCGACCGATTGATCGCATCAACGGTCGAAGCGAACTTGGGATCACCTGTGGACACCAGGCCGGTGAGACCGATGCTGAGTGCCGCGGCGTCGAGGCTGTTGCTGCTGTAGGTGCCGCAAAAAGCCCCGAGCGCGGGCGAGTATGCGTTTGCGAGGATCTCGTCGCGGATTTTCTCAGCGAGCGTGGCCCAATCCGTGGAACGCTCGCCTGTGGCGTGCTCCTGAACGACCAGCGCGCGGGAGATGGTGTGGTGGCACATCACCTTGGTGTGCGTGTGGTGGGACTGCTCGGTGCGAACCTCCCAGATACCGTGGTCGGGCTCCTGCCATCGGTCGCTGACGGCCTGAACCATCGCGAGCGTGATCCGCCAGTGGTCCGGCGAGAGAGGGAGGCCGCGCTCGGCAACACGGGCGATGAGATCTGTGATGGGGCCGAAGACATCGAGCTGGACCTGCATCGAGGCGGCGTTTCCGATCCGAACGGGCAGGCTGCCGGCGTACCCGCGAAGGCCGCCGATTTCGGCTTCGGGGCCGGTTTCGCTTCCGTCGATGGCGTACAGCGGTCGGAGGCGACCTTGAGAGTCGCAGCGGTCGATGACACGAACGAGAAAGTCCAGGAAGCGGATCGCGGTGCCGAAGTTCCCGAGCCGCGTGAGTGCGGCCGCGGCCATCGCGGCGTCTCGAGGCCAGCAGTACCGGTAATCCCAGTTCCTCTGGCCGCCGAGGTGCTCGGGCAAGCTGGTTGTCGCGGCGGCGGCCAGTGCGCCGGTGGGACCGTGTATGAGCGAGCGCAGGAGCAGAGCGGCCCTTCGGACGTGCCGCGGCGCGATGCGCGGCAGGCGGAGCGAATCGGTCCACTGTGACCAGAAGCGTGCGGTGGTGAGCCGACGCTCGGCTTCGGGTCTGACCGATGGGCGATCGCTGGAGGTTCCGATGCGCAGTTCAATCGGGACCGGATGATCGCGAAGATCAAGTTCGCACGTAGCGACGTGATGCGGACCATCAGTCGTGATGTTCCACATCAGGCCGGGGCAAACGAGCGTGATCGGCTCCGGTGCGCCGAGCACGCGCAGGCCGTTCTCGCAAGGCGAGAGATGGGTCGGAACGCGGCCGAAGTCGAGCCTTGGGCAGAAGCGGATTCGCACTCTGCCGCGGCCGGAAAGAACGCGGATGAAGTCGGTTCTTCCGGCACGCTGAAAGGCCCGGACGGGGTCGCAGTCGAGGTAGTCGAGAACGCGGACGTTTCCGAGATCCGTCGCGATGATCAGGGCATCGGCGACCGCACGCTGATGCGGCAGAGAGTCGATGGGAGGGGCCGCGCCGATCGGTTCAATGCTGAACGTGCCGCCGACGTCCGGATCGAGAAGCGACGCGAAAATCGGCGGGGAGTCGACGCGTGGTGCGCAAAGCCAGACGAGCGAAGCGTCCGGCGCGATCAGTGCGGCGGTGCGGAGGTCGGAGAGCACCGAGAGCTGGTTCAGCGGGATGGGGGCGTGTCTGCGGAGGTGCTCGCGACGCGCGGCGAGCAACGCGACGAGAAACTCGACGACGTTCGCAGGCTCCGCGACGCGTGCCATCGCAACCGTCTCGCCCGGACCGACCTTAAGACTCAGGTCCCCGGGGCCGAGTCGCAGGAAGGCGTGCTCGTCGGTCAGGTCATCACCCGCGAAGACCACGCTCGAGGCCCCGCAAATGCGACGAAGGCGAGCGATGGCCTCGCCCTTGTTCTCGTTGCCGACGGTGCCCTCTACGACGCGTGAGCCGTGGCGGAGCTGCAATCCGTGGTGCGACGTGATGATGGCCGCCGCTGCCGACAACGCGCGATCGCTCGTTGGGGCATCGGCCAGTCGTGTGTGGAAAGCGACGCCGCGGGACTTGCGTTCGACGATCGCGCCGGGCGTCTTGGTTGCGAGAGATTGGAGCTCGCCCGCGACGCGATCGAGCAGACTGAGCCATGTACCAGCAAGCGGGACGGTGGGCGAATCGTCGTACTCCGCGCCGTGGCTGCCGACATGCCGGATTCGCGAGCGTGCGTCGGTGGAGTCGCTCTGAAGGCGCTCGCGAAGCTCGGCCAGCGGCCGACCGGAAATCACCGCGCTGTGGGTTGTCGGGAGCGAAGCGATTTCTTCAAGGACTTCGACCGCACTTGCGAGGGGGCGGGCTGCGCTGGGAGGGGACGTGAGCGCGGAGATCGTGCCATCAAAGTCGCAGCCGACGAGCAGCACCGATGCCGCGGCGAGCCTCTCGATGTGATGGGTGTACTCGTGCATGACGTTGTTGAACGACGGAACGAAACACGGGAGTCTCCAAAGAGCGCGACGGCGAGTCATGGGTGTCTACCCCGCTCGTGTCGGAGTGGTTGCAGGCAAGCGATCACGAGAGCGCAGCGGACAGCCAGCCCCTGACGCATGTCTCGGGGAGTCGAGTAAGGAGAACGATCAGCGTGCGCTACCGGTCCCGGGCCGCGGCTTGCGGTGTGACCATTCGGCGGATCGTCTGGGCCTGGCGACTGTCACCCGCGCGCTCGAGCGCCTGCGCGTACATCATCCCGAGGCGGAAGTAGTTGCTCTGCATCTGGAACTCGGGGGCGGCCTGCGATGGCTTCTGCACACGAGCGAAGGACTTCTTGTAGACCTCGATGACGGCGTTCTCGGAAGCGCCGGTGCGACGCAGGAGTTCCGCCAGCGCGCGGGTTGCGGCGACGATGCTCGTGCCGTCGTCGTTGAAGCGGTCGATGATCTCCTGATACGCCATGCGGGCGCGGCGGGTGTCGCCGGCGCTCTCGCGCAGAGCACCCTGACGAAGACGGATCTCCGCGGCCAGATCCGAGCGCTGATCGTCACGCTTGCGAACGCCCTTGTAGAACCGCTCGTATGCCCAATCCCACAAGCGATCCTGCTCTGCGGCATCGCGCTCGGCGGCGATCAGCGGCGTGACCAGTTCCAGCGCATAGCCCGGCGAAGTTCCCGCAACGCGGTCGAGGATCAGTTCGGCCCATGCATCCCGAGACTCGCCGATGATCTGTCCCGCGGCGGCGAGTTGAAGGTATTGATCCCACACCGCGAGGGTGCCCGGGCTGCGGGCGATGGCATCGCGGAGCAGCAACTGACGCGCAGCGAGAGTGGGTGATCGCGGCGTCGGCGGCTTCTGCGTCCAAGTGGCGGCAGGCGGCCACGGCAGGCCGCGACGCTCGACTTCGCCGAGGCGGTTCGATGCCTCGAGCATCGCCAGGGCCGCGCGGCGATCGTCCGCCGAGACGTTGTAGAGCTCGGCGGTAAGCTCGAGTCGCGCGTCACTCATGAGGCGACCGGTCATCGGATCCCGAGTGTTCCCGCGAAGGAAGCGGTACTCGCCGAAGCGGCCACCATCGAAGTTCCACTCGGCGGGCTTACGACGAGTGTCGAGGAACCCGACCCACGCGTGGCCCATTTCGCTGCCGCGTCCGGTGATGGTGGCGGTGGGAACGCCGATCGCCTTGCCGACGTGCTCGGCGAAGTAGGCCTGGTCGATGCACACGCCCCCGACGGCTCGGATGTCCGGGAGCGTGTAGTTTCTTGAGGCGAGTTTGGGGAGGCTGTTTCCCTTCAGGGCGGCGTCGTCGTACGAAATCTCGTCGTACCGAGCGGCGATGTTCGTGTTGCCCTTGTATCGGTCGATGGCCCAGGCCAGTTCGGGTGCGGGCGCAGTCGAGTTCACGACCATGGTCAGCAATTCGGGAGAGCCGGTGCGAGGGTCGATGACCATTTTGCCGGCATTTCGCGAGTAGAAGTCGATCAGAGCGGTCGCGGTCATGCCGCGAGCCCGCTGGTGTGTCGGCGGGTTGGCGTGCGTCGCTGCGATCGCCGCGGCGAGCGCTGGATACTGCAGCACCGCCCCGCTGTTGTGGCGGATCATCTGCGCCAGGGTCCGCATCGCCTGGGCGGCCTCGTTCGGTGGTCTTGCCGGAGCGTCGGGCGTGCTGGCCGGGTTTGTGATGATGGGCGCATCGCGGAAGAGCAGGCCGGCGTCGATGGTCAGCATCATCGAACGCGCCAGGTGCGAGGCCACGATGCGGCAGTCCTCGTCGTTCAGAACGGCCATTGCGCGCAAGAGGCGCGATGCCGCCGCGGCGTGCACGAGCCCAGCCATGTTTCGGGTCGACTCGTACGCGACCAGCCGATCGAGAACCGCGTCGACGGAGGTCTGGGCCGCGGCGAGTTTGCCGTCGAACGCAAGTGCGTTGAACGCGTTCTCGATTTCGACCCTGACCACCGAGGGGTTCAGCGGCGAGCCAGCCGGCACCTTCGCCGGCGTAAAGATCGGACTGACGCCCTTGCCCGGTGAGGCGGGAGGTTGCGCGTTCGCAGGAGTTGCTACCACCAGGCCGACGGCGAGCATCAGAGCGGTGATGGCCGTTTGGCTGTAACTGCGGCAGGTGAATGCCATGGCGAAGCCTCAATCACGTCAGGAGGAGATCAGTTCGTGAACCTTGCCCCGCCCAGACGCGTCGGTTGGGCGATCACAGCGAACTTGTTTCTTCTTTGCTGCTGCAGAAGGCGTGCTGCTGGCGAACGCGACGCGGAACTCGCCGTCTGCAGTGCCGTGTGCCGGGAACAAAGCGGGCGAAGGGATTCGAACCCTCGACGTTCAGCTTGGAAGGCTGACGCTCTACCACTGAGCTACGCCCGCGTAGGGTCCATGGTACCCGCGGAGTTTACGCCACGACATCAGATAGCCGCTTGGAAATGGCTCGGCCGGCCTGCTGCTGGATCTCAGGCTTTTGCCCAGATCTGGCGGTACACGATGCCGGCAAGGCTCGCCCCCAGAAGCGGTCCGATGATGTAGGCGGGGAACATCGCCCAGTGGCGGCCGCAGATTGCCGGGCCAAAGGTGCGGGCAGGGTTCATGGATGCGCCGGTGAGGGGGCCGGCGGCCAGGATGCAACCTGCGACGGCCATGCCGATGGCGAGCGGCGCCATGGAGCCGCGCTTGTCGACGGCACTCGTGAGAACGACAAAGGCGAGGAAGAACGTGATGATGGCCTCGATGCCGACGACCCCGATGATGTTGCCGGCGTCGGTGAGCGATCCGATCGTTGCGCCGAGTCGAACCGACGGCGCGTTAGCGACGGCAGGGGTCAGGAGCAACTGGACCATTCCCGCGGCACAGGCGGCCGAGAGCAACTGCACGCCGATGAACACGATGGTCCGCTGCAGGTCCTGCTTTCCAGCCACGAGCAGCGCGATGCTGACCGCGGGGTTGAACTGTGCCCCGCTGATGTAGCCGCAACCGGAGATCATGGCGAAAAGGATGAGCCCATGGGCCAGTGCGATGGTGACCAGGCCGACCGCCGGACTCCCAGCGCCCGTGGCGGGGTTCAGGAGCACAATGCTCATGATTCCGACGAAGCACAGCGCGAAAGTGCCGATGAACTCGCTCACGCACGCGGGCAGTAGTTTGCTCATGAGGCGCTCCGAGGGTTTGCCAAAGGGGATTCAGCGCAGGGGATACTCGCGGCATCACGCGATGCCGATCGCAAGGAGCCTAATCGCTCAGGCCCTTGGCCCGCAAGTGGGGGGTGTGTCCGGTCTGGTCATCGAGTCAATGCGGATCAGGCCGGATCGAGCAGCGCGACGGTGGTGAACGGCTTTCCGGCGAGCATTTCGAGGCTTGCGCCGCCGCCGGTGGAGACGTGGCTGAACTGGCTGGCGAGCCCGAACGCCTCCGCGGCGGCCGCGGAGTCACCGCCGCCGACGATGGTCGTCGCGCCGGCCTTGGTGGCGTCGACCATGGCGTTGGCGACCTGCTGCGTGCCGACCTTGAACGGGAGCCATTCGAAGACGCCCATGGGGCCGTTCCAGACGATCGTCTTGGCCTTGCGGAGGACGCTGGTGTAGTCGGCCTGAGTCTTCGGGCCGATGTCCAGACCCATGTTGCCCTCGGGGATGGACTCGCCGAAGGTGTTGATCGTGCCGTCGAACTCGCTGAACGCGGTCGAGCAGACGTGGTCAACGGGCAGGTGCAGGTCGCACTTAAGGTTGGCGGCCTGATCCAGCATCTTCTTGGCGTGATCCAGGTGCGACTCCTCAACGCGGCTGGAGCCGACGTTGCGGCCCAAGGCCTTGAGGAACGTGTACGCCATCGCGCCGCCGATGAGGATGGAGTCGGCACGCGGGAGCAGGTTCTCGATCAGCGTGATCTTGTCGGAAACCTTCGCACCGCCCAGAACAACCACGAAGGGCTTAACGGGGGAGGAGAGGTGCTCGCCGAGGTACTTGAGTTCCTTCTGAAGGAGCAGGCCGGCGACGCGGGGCTTGCCTTCCATCGCCTTCGGCACGGCGAACATCGAGCCGTCCTCGCGGTGGGCGGTGCCGAAGGCATCGTTCACGTAGAGGTCACCGAAGGACGCCATGCGAGCGGCATAGGCGGGCTCGCCCTTCTTCTCGCCCTTGGCAAAGCGGACATTCTCAAGCAGGATCACATCGCCGGGCTTGGCGTTCGCGGCGGCCTTGGCCGCGGCGTCGTCGGTGCAGTCGGTGCTCGGGAATTGCACGGCGCGGCCCAGCAGTTCGCCGAGGCGAGCGGCGACGGGCTTGAGGCTGTAGTCGGCCTCGTAGCCCTTGCCCTCCGGACGGCCAAGGTGCGACATGAGCACGCACGAGCCGCCGCGATCCAGAACGCTCCGCAGCGTGGGCAGTGCTTCGCGGATTCGCCGATCGTCGGAGATCTTTCCGTCGTCGATCGGCACGTTGAAGTCGACGCGGATCAGGGCTCGCTTGCCCTTGACATCGACGGCGGTGATGGACTTGCGCGGTGTGACGGCCATGGGAAACTCCATGTGGAGAGTGTGGGTGTTGAGTCGACGTGGGAGTTTAGGACGATGCGCGACGGTGCACGCGCGGTGTGGCGGCGTGCCGCGGTCGATTCGGGAGTTGCCCGAGGGAGAGCCCGCGGCGGTACCGCGTTCGTCGGTCGCGTTGGCGCACGGCGAACCGCGAGCCGGTCACGAGGCGCGGCCCTGATCGTCTGCTCGGGGTTCGGTGTTGGATCAGTTGAGATTCGCGTCGGCGCGGAAGATCTTGTCGAACGCAGCGCGGACGGCGGGGAGGCCGTTTTCGCTGATGCGATCGCGGATCTTGCGCAGGCGGGTGGAGACCGAGGCGTCGAACAACTGGTCGCCAATCTGGAGACGGATTCCGCCGATCAGCGTCGGGTCGGTGTAGCAATGCAGGACCGGTTCGCGGCCGAGCTTGGCCTTGATGCTCGCGCTCAGGGCGGAGCGGGCCGCATCGTCCATCGGCGAAGCGGTGTAGACGTCCACCTCCACGCGGCCGAAGGATGCCTGAACGAGTTCATCAAACGCGGCGACGATCGCCGGCAGCAGTGCGAGACGACCGTTATCCGCGAGCACGCAAAGGAAGTTCGCGACCATGTCGCTGGTGCGGCCGACGAACACCTTGCGCAGGGTGGCGACCTTCTTGTCGCCGGAGATGATGCGGCTGGACATGAACTCGCCCACGCGCCGGTCCTGTCGCGCGATGCTCAGGATCGACTCGAGTTCCTCGAGTGCGGACTGCACCGCGGACGGACCACCGCCGGCCATCGCCGACTGAAACAGGCACTTGGCGTACGTAACGCAGACGGCGTTGGGTGCGATTTCGAGCAGGGGCATGGCGGGTTCCGTGGGTGCGTGTCGGCGAAGAGGTGCCTTGCGGAGCGAAGCGGCGGATGAATCGGTGCGGTCGAACGCGGGTGCCGTTTGCGGCCGCGGATCAGTTGCGGGCGCTGGCCAGCTCGCCGATGGCTTCCTGCGTGAGGCGTTCGGCGTCGCCAGCGTTCACCTCGCGACGGAGGACCTTGCCGGCGATGGTCGTTGCCAGACCGGCGGACTGGGCGTAGATCTCCGAGAGGGCGATCTTCTTGGCCGCCTCGATCTCGCGCATGATCTTGTCCTTCTCCATCGCCATCTCGCGCTCGCTCTTGGCCTTCATCTCTGCGAGGATCTGGGTCTGCTGGGCCCGGGCGGCCTCGAGATCCTTCTGGGCCTGAGCGCGGGCCTCGGCGAGGTTCTTCTGATACTGCTCGAGTGCCGCCTTGGCCTGGGTGCGGGCCTGCTCGGCGTCCTGGATCGCGTCGCGGATCTTCTTCTCGCGCTCCGACAGGCCCTTGAGCACCTGCGGCCAAGCGCGGGTGGCCAGCACGCCGAAGACAACGATGAACACGATGAATGCCGCGATCATCGCGGGCAGGCCCTGCTTGAGCGGGCTGAGCAGGGCACCCTTGGGGCTGCCGCCTGCTTCTTCCGCGGCAAGAGCGAGGGCTGGCGAGAGGAGGACAAAGAGCGGGGCAAGGGACTTGTGCACGGTGGTGCTCCGGAAAGCTGAGGGAACGGTTGTGAAGATCGGACGGCCGCGGTGGCGACCGCCCGACGTGTCATGCGGAAAGGATCAGACGAACATCATCAGCAGGGCGGTGAGGATCGCGAACAGTGTCGCGCCTTCGATGAAGGCCGCCATGATGATCATGTTGGGGCCGATCTTGCCGGCAGCCTCGGGCTGACGGGCGATCGACTCGAGGCCGGCCTTGGCGGCCATGCCCAGACCCAGAGCGCCACCGATCATGGCCAGACCGGCACCGAGGCCGATGCCGAGGCCGCGAAGGCCCGAAGCCTGAGCGCGGGCGACGTCGACGGCATCCTGAGCCATTGCGGGGGTTGCGGCGGCCATGAGGCCGGCGACGGCGAGGGTCACAAGAACAGTCTTCTTCATGCGATGCTCCGAAAGAAAGAGAGTGGTGAAACCGCACGGACAGTGCATCCCCGCCGCGGGGGCCGGATGCCGGGACCCGTCATTCACGCGTGTGCGTGCTCGTGGTCGTGATGACCATGGTGCTCGTGCTCTTCACCATGGTGGCTCATCAGTGAGATGAAGATCGTGATCAGGAACATGAACACGAATGCCTGCAGAAGGCCGACGAAGACCTTCAGGAAGGTCAGGGCGATGGCCGCGAGGATGCCCGCGAGGGAGATGGGGGCCGCGAAGGCGGCGGGCAGGGCCTCGAAAGCCATGTTCGAGAACAGCAGAAGTGTGCCGATGATCAGCGAGCCGGCGGTCATGTTCGCAAAGAGACGAACACAGAGCGCGACGGGCTTGATGACGAACTGGCCGAGGCCCTCGATGAGGAACACGATGGCGTTGATGCCCATCGGTGCCCCGCCGGTGAGGTGCTGCAGGAAGCCCTTGACGCCCAGTTCACGAACCGCGGCGACGTTGAACACGATACCCGCGATGACGGCCAGAGCGCCGGTGACCCAGAGGTTGCCGGTCGCGGTGCCGCCAACGAAGAGCTCATGAGCCTTGTACATCCCAGGCTTGCCCTGGATGAGCCAATCGATCGTCCAGATCGCTTGAGCGATGGGGACCAGACCCAAAATGTTGTTCAGGAAGATGAAGAAGAAGATGGTCCAGAGGAAAGGCATGAAGCGGTCGGTCCGGCCGTGCAACTGAGGGCGCACGACCTCATCTCGCAGGTAGACGCAGATGACCTCGATCAGATGGGCGAAAGAGCCACGCGGGAGATAGCGGTTCGTGCCAAGCGACTCCGGGCCGGTATTGATCCGGCTCGCGGCGTAGGGAAGCGCGAGAATGAGGATCAGCCCGCTGAGCACCAGCGTGCCGATATGCGCCGACCAGACCCACCAACCGTCATAGGTGAGCCACGCGTAGTCGATCGCCTTGTCGACGGGGTTGTTCGCGGCCAGGAGTGCGGGGAGCGTCATAAGGGAGATTTCCAGAGAGCAGGCTGAGACTCAAGCCAAGGCGGAAGTGCTGGCCGAGGCGGGGTGCGCCCCGGCAGACAGTCGGATCAGTTTGCGAGCATCGAGCGCGGACATCGCGGCCCACGCCGCGAAGCACGTAAGCATCCAGATGACGGGCGGCGGGCTGGCGAGGAACTGGCCGCCAACGAAGCCGATGGCCGCGATGAACACGCGGAGCATCGACGAGACCAGGAAGCGGACTTGAAGTTCCAGAGGCCCGACGGTCGCGAAGAAGGGCAGGGAGCCGACGATCGCCATCGCGACGAGGGTACCCGAGCCCGCCTTCAGGAGAGCAGCGACCGAGCCGGGCTCGATGGCGGCAAGAATGGCCGCGACGACTGCCAGCAGAATGGCCGCCACCATCATCGCGCCCAAAAGCGACCGTGCTCCGTCAAGTCGGATGCTCGGTTCGGAAGGGGTTGGAGCCTGTGCGGCGGTCATGCGAAAGAGGGGGTCCTTGTGGGGGCCTGATCGTAGCGGGTACCCCCGCCAGAATCGAGCGCGCCGCAGCCCAGCGCTCGTGCTTACCGCATCCGCCGCAGTGCACCACGGACGAGTCGGTAGAACCCGACAACAACGCCGAGGACCAACCCGGAAACAACGCCAAAAGGCGTGATGCCCGTGAACGAGTCAAGCCCCCAGCCCAGCAGGGCAAAGACGACGATGGTTCCAAGGAAATCGAACCCCATCCCCATCACGGCGGTGGACTGCTGCATCGCCCGCGAATCGGTCGCGCTGGGTTTGGGTGCCCCGGGAAGAACGGGCGAGACGACGGGCTTGAGCAGTTCTTCGGGGATTTGAGGAACATCACGCGCAGGCGGGATATTCGGCAGCGGTGACGGGGAAACCCCGGAGCCCGATCGGCTTTCGATTGGCCGCTCGGGTTTGCGGGGTTCGATGGCCATCAAGCGTTGTTCAGTTCGGGCACTTCGCGAAGGCGAAGGCCTTCGCTGCGTCGAGGGCGTCCTTGATCTTCTCGAGGTCGGTGCCGCCGCCTTGTGCCTGATCGGGCTTGCCGCCGCCCTTGCCGCCGCAGGCCGCGGCGGCGGTGCGGACCCATTCGCCGGCATTGAGCCCGCGCTTGATCAGCGCATCCGGAACCGCGGCAACGATGGTCAGCTTTTTCTCGATCTCGCACGGGCTGATCAGCAGCACGGCGGAGCGGGGCTTGCGGGTGCGGATGGTGTTCAAGGCCGCCGCGATCGCGTCGCGATCCGTGCCCGCGTCGATGGTCGAGACGATGCTCGTGCCCTCGAACTCCGGCGAGTCGGCGATGGCGGTGGCACGTGCCACCGCCGCGGCCGCGCGCTCGGCGGAGGCGTTCTTGGTCGCGAGCTTCACCCGCTCGCCGAGCGAGGCGAGTGTCGCCCGCAACTTGTTCTTGGCGGGAATCGGCAGCGTGAACTGGTCGACATCCTGGCCGAGCTGCTTGACCTCAGTCTGGAGCGCGACGCCCTCGAGACGCTCGGCGTCCTTCATGCGCTGGGCCAGGTTCTCGCTGGCGGCGATCGCGGCCTGAGCGGGAACGCCCGTTACCCCGCTGAGTCGACGGATTCCCTTGGCGACCGCTTCCTCGCTGATGAGGACGAAGTGCTGGATTTCGCCGGTGGTGGCAACGTGCGTGCCGCCGCAGAACTCGGCGCTGGTTTCCATCGCGCGCTTGGCGTCGCCCTCGCTGAGCAGACCATCAACGCGGCGGCCGATGCTCACGACCCGGACCGGGTCCGGATAGGCCTCGCCGAAAACCGCGCGAACGCCGGGGATCGTTTTGGCCTTGTCCAACGGGACGATTTCGGTGTGAACGGGGAGATCCTGGCGGACGGCCTGCTGGACGATCGTCTGCACCCGCTCGCACTCTTCGGGCGTGACAGGTTTGCTGTGAGAGAAGTCAAAGCGCAGGCGATCGGGCGCGACGAGCGAGCCCTTCTGATTCACCTCGCCGCCCAGCACGGTGCGCAGCCCGAGATTGATCAGGTGTGTGGCGGTGTGGTTGGCGCTGATGCCGGCGCGGCGGGTCGCGTCGACGGTGATACGGACCTCATCGCCGACGCGCAGTTCGCGCTTGTGGATCCGGCCGATGTGCAGGATGTACCCGGCGCTGGCCGTGACGTGCTCAACGCGGAATTCGCCACCGCTGGCGGTGAGTTTGTCGCTGTCGAGTTCGCGGGAAGTGGGAAGGGTCTCGCGTGTGACGATCAGTCGGCCGGTATCGGCGACCTGGCCGCCCATTTCGGCGTACATGGGCGTGCGGTCGAGGATCACGGCAACGGGCTTCATGCCCGAGGAGGAGTCGATGGAGTCGTCAAAGTCGCTGCCGTTCCAGATCGCGCGGACGGTCGCGCGGATCTCGCGACCTGAGTACTTCTCGCTGTCGTCGGTGGGCTCGATCCCGAGGTACTTCAGGCGGGCGACGGCGTCGGGCGGGAAGGCCAGTTCCCCCGCCGCGGCGGAGAAGCGGCCGCCAGCGCGGGCCTTCTCGCGGGCTTCTTCCATCAGGCGATTGAAGCCGGCCATGTCGACCTTGAGTCCTCGCTCCTCGGCCATGAGGTTGGTCAGGTCGACGGGAAAGCCGTAGGTGTCGTAGAGCTTGAAGGCGTCCTCGGCCGACAGGCCGCGGGTGGGACCGAAGCGAGTATCGGTCCACACGGTGGTGACGTCGCGGAGTTTGGCGGCGTCGACCAGTTCGCCGGAATCCTTGCTGCGGATCATCAGCGCCCAGCCGTCGTCATCGCGCTGGGCTTCGAGCCGGGCTCCAGAGGCCTGGAGGTGCGGGCTGAGGCGGGCGCTCTGGAATGCGCGGACGCAGGCCTCGTCGAAGAGGATGATTCCGCGGTTGAGCGTGCGGTTGAATGACTCTTCCTCGCCGCGGATGATCTCGCGAACGCGGTCGGCGTCGCGGCGCAGCTCGGGGTAGAAGTCTCCCATGCGATCGACCACGCTGGGCACCAGTTCAGAGAAAAAGCCGGGCTTGGCGCCGAGCACCTGATTGCCGAAGCGCACCGCGCGGCGGAGGATTCGGCGAAGCACATACCCGCGGCCCTCGTTGCTGGGCAGCGCGCCGTCGGTGATCGCGAAGGTCAGCGTGCGGATGTGGTCGGCGATGACGCGGTAGGCGGTGTCGGAGTTGTCCTTGTCCGCCGCGCCGAGCTTGCCGGTGTAGGGCTTTCGGGCGTGGGTGACGCGTTCGATGGCCAGGAAGAGCGGGGCGAAGAGGTCGGTGTCGTAGTTGGACCGGACATTCTGCAGGACGCTGACAAGGCGCTCAAGGCCCATGCCGGTGTCGACGTGGCGTGCGGGCAGGGGCTTGAGGATGCCGCCGTCTTCGCGGTTGAACTGGATGAAAACGTGGTTCCAGATCTCCAGAACGTCGGGATCACCGGTGTTGACGAGTTCGGCGGCGTTGCGCCCACCGATCCGGTCGTAGTGAATTTCTGAGCAGGGGCCGCAGGGGCCGGTGTCGCCCATTTCCCAGAAGTTGTCCTTCATGTTGCCCGGGATGATGCGTTCCTCGGGCAGGAACTGCCGCCAGATGTCGCGGGCTTCGTGGTCGGGCTCGAGGCCGGCTTGCACGTTGCCGGCGAAGTAGGTAGCGTAAAGGCGATCCGGGGCGATGCCGAAGACCTTGGTCAGCAGTTCCCAGCCCCACGAGATGCTCTCGGCCTTGAAGTAGTCGCCGAACGACCAGTTGCCGAGCATCTCGAAGAAGGTGTGGTGGTAGGTGTCCTTGCCGACATCTTCGAGGTCGTTGTGCTTGCCGCCGGCGCGGATGCACTTCTGGCTGTTGGCGGCACGCTTGAGTCGGGCGATCGGCGATGACGGATCGACGTTGTTGAGGAACAACGGCTTGAACTGGTTCATCCCGGCGTTGGTGAACAGCAGCGTCGGGTCCTCAAGCGGAACCGAGGGCGACGACGGCCAGAACGTGTGGCCGCCCGCGCCGCTGGCGGGCTTGGACTCGAAGAACTGGATGAACGTACGACGGATTTCGTCGGCGGTAGGGGGCATGGGCAGTGGTGCTCAATGGGGCGATCGGTGAAGCAAGGAGTCTAGGAACCCGGGACCCGGGCGTATCGACCCGGAGCGCAAAGAGCCAAAAATGCGACAAAGGCCCGAAGGCGATCAAGAAGCATCGCCATCGGGCCAAAGTTGCGCGTGCCGGAGGATTATGGCAGAGCCGAGTGTTCGACGGGGCCGAGGAACAGCGCCAAGATCGACAGGCACAGGAACGAGATTACGAGTCTCATGCTCACTCTCCTTTGGTGTGCCCCCGTCAGGGGGCATTGACTGGCCGACCCACGCGGGATGGCTCGGAGAAGCATGCCATCCATCGTGCTCCGGGTCGAACGTTTGAGACATTGGCGGTGTGGCCGGGTTCGGGCTGTTGGGGTTGTCCGGAATGTGCAGGTGAACTGTGCGCGATGAGCGTCCGATATAGACTGCATCGGCGTTTCGAAACCTTGACTCGAGGCCCTTTGGGGACGTTCATGCGACACTGCGACCTTTGCGTTATCGGCAGCGGCCCTGGCGGGCAGAAGGCGGCGATTCAGGCCGCCAAGTTGGGAAAGGACGTGGTGGTCATCGAGCGCATGGATGTCGTCGGCGGCGTGGCGATCAACACGGGGACGATCCCGAGCAAGGCGCTTCGCGAGGCGGTGGTGGCCGCGACCAGTGCGCACAACGTCGCGCCGGGCATGGGTGTGCCGGTCGTATCGCGGGAAACGCGCGTGCAGCAGTTGCTCGAGTCCTGCAATCGTGTGATCCGGTCGGAGGTCGAGCTCGTCCGCAAGCAGCTGGCGTCCAACGGCGTCGAGGTCATCCACGGGCATGGCTCGTTCATCGATGCGCACACGGTTCAGGCCGATGGGCCCCGCGGCGTGGAGCGAATCACCGCGGAGAACATCCTGATCGGCGTGGGCACATCGCCGGCGCGGCCAGAGACGGTGCCCTTTGACCGAAAGGTCATCATCACCAGCGACGAATTGCTGCGAATGGAGACGCTGCCGCGGACGATGATCGTCGTCGGCGGTGGTGTCATCGGGACCGAGTACGCCTCGATGCTCGCGGCCCTGGGTGTCCGCGTGACGATCATCGAGGGCCGCCCGCGGCTGCTGGAGTTCATCGACCAGGAAGTCGGCGAGGCGCTGCAGTATCACCTTCGCCAGGCGGGGTGCACGCTTCGCCTCGGCGAAAAGGTCGCCGGCATGCGGGCCGTGCAGGCCCCGAGGGGATCCAGCGGCGGCGACTCGATCATGGCCGAGGCCACGCTCGAAAGCGGCAAGACGATCGTCGCGGATTGTCTGCTCTTTAGCATCGGCAGGCAGGGCGCGACATCGGCGCTCAATCTCGCCGCGGCGGGGTTGTCAGCGGACAACAGGGGACGCATCAAGGTCAACAACCGTTTCCAGACCGCGGTGCCGCACATCTACGCGGTCGGCGACGTGATCGGGTTCCCCGCCCTGGCGAGCACGAGCATGGAGCAGGGACGGCAGGCGGCGCTGGATATGTTCGGTGAGCGAGTCGAGACGGTCGCGGAGCTGATTCCTTACGGCATCTACGCGATCCCCGAGATCTCCATGGTCGGCTGGACCGAGGAGGCCCTGACCAAGGAAGGGATCCCTTACGAGGCGGGCATCGCCCACTACAAGGAAATCGCCCGCGGCCAGTTGCTGCACGACGACGTGGGCATGCTCAAGCTGCTCATCCATCAGGAGAGCCACGCGCTCCTGGGCGTCCACTGCATCGGGACCAACGCGACCGAGTTGGTGCACATCGGTCAGGCGGTCATGGCGTTCAAGGGAACGGTGGAGTACCTGGTCAACGCGGTTTTCAATTATCCGACCTTGGCCGAGTGCTACAAGGTGGCGGCGCTCAACGGGCTGAATAAGCTTCGGCACACGTGATCCCTGCCGCAAGTCCATCTCTGCTCGCCGCAACGGCAACGGACTGGTACGACCTCCTGGTCGTCATCGCGGTTATTCTCGGGATCGTGTCCCTGATTGCGATACCGATGGCCATTCAGGCTGTCTTTCGGCAACGATCGAAGCTCATCGAGCAGAAGTTCGCTCTCGATTCCCAGAATCGAGACGCGGTGCATCGCGAGCGTGAGGCCCGGGCGTATGCCCAGAACGAGGCCATCAACGACATGGCCGCGGACAAACTTCGTGCCGAGGCGCAGTTGCTCGAACTGCAGATCCAGCTTGCCAAGCGAGAGCTCAACAGCCGAGAGAAGGCTGATGCGTTCAATGAACTGGTCATGTCGAAGGTGAAGCTCGAAGTTGAGAGCCTCAGGCTCCAGGTCATCGAGCAGCGCAAGCGGCTGGACGGGTTCGTCGACGGCGATGAGTGAACGGCGCTCTGTGGCCGCAGGCAGCGGACCGACGCCGATTTTTCGGCCGGGCCTAAACTGGACGCATGCCTCCGCGAAGCAAGTCCGGGTCGAGTGATCCCAAGTCGGCGACAAAGCCGTCCGGCGGTCGCGCGAGCAAGGCCGCGCGAAGTGTCGGCGATGATGGCGGTCTGCTGATGGGCGGACGCGAGGAGCCTGCCGCGCCGAGCGCAAGCCCGAGTACGCCCGCGGCGACTCGGCCGGTGAGCCTCGATGCCATTCACGGGCAGGCCAGGGCAAAGGAAACCCTGCGATCCGCCATGGCCTCGGGGCGGTTGCCCCACGCTTGGATTTTCCACGGTCCGCCCGGTGTCGGGAAGTTCACGGCCGCGCTCGCGTTCGCGGCGGAACTGCTCGCGTTTGATGACGCCACGCGTCGGCTCCTGGCCCAGGGCGTGCACCCGGACCTCGGCGTGATCAACAAGGAACTCGCGGTCCTGAGCCGGGATACAAGGATCCAGCAGGCGAAGCAGGTAACGATTCCGAAGGAAGTCATCGCGGAGTTCTTGCTCGATCGCGCCAGCCTGAAGCGGGCACACGACGGGCCTTCGCACGCGGGCCGTGTGTTCATCGTCGACGAGGCGGAACTGCTGGATCGCTCCGCGTCGCACGCGCCGGTGCAGGCGGCGATGCTCAAGTTGCTCGAGGAGCCGCCGGAGGGAACGATCATCATCCTGGTGACGGCGGATGAGACGAAGCTGCTGACGACGGTGCGGAGCCGCTGCCAGCGCGTCGCGTTCGCACCGCTCAGCGATGAGGAGCTTCGGGGCTGGATGGCCACGAGGGGCGTTCAGGCGTCGCCCAGCGAGATGGCGTGGCTCATGTCATGGTCCCAGGGCTCACCGGGCAGGGCGCAGCTGGCGGTCGATCACGGGCTCTACAACTGGCACAAGACACTCGACCCTCTGCTCAGCGAGGTTGAGTCGGGGCGAATGGCTGCGGGTCTTGTGCTCGGGACACAGATGTGTGCGCTCATTGACGAGAAAGCTACGGCGGCCGGCAAGGCCGACCCGCTGGCCAGCAAGGACGCGGCGAACCGATTCTGGGTCCGGCAGTTGGTCGTGTATCTGGCTTCGAGAGCCGAGCAGAACATGATGTCTGCGGTCGAGCGCCGAGATGCACCGGCGATGAACCGCGCGATCACGATGATCGAGAGCATCCGGCAGTTCGAGGGGTACATCGCCGCGAATGTGGCTTGGCCGACGGCGATCCAGTTTCTGGTTTCGCAGATGTGCAACACGCCGCGTCCGACCGGCGTGCTGACCTGAGGCGGCGTTTCCCGGAGTGCTCAGCCCGCAAGACTGAGTGATGAGGTGAGGCTCGGCGTCGCGTCGGTGCCGGGCTGCGCGGGCGGGGTCTGGCCGCGGCGTTCGCTGGCGAGTTTTTCCATGAGCATGACCCATGTCTCTCGCTCGAACTTGAGCAGGGTGATGACCTCGTCGGCCTTGGCGATGTCCTTCTCGTGGCTGCTCTCGAGGAGGCGGCGGAAGAGGAACATGTACAGTGAAGTGAGCCGTTCGTAGAGCTTGCGGTCGGGCTCGGGCCGCATCGTGTTCGTCAGTTCGACGAGGATCGCGCGGGCGCGGGTGTAGCCGTTGTAGCAGCCTTCGAAGTCCTTGCGGGCCAGAGCGTCGCGGCCCTGCTGGCTGAACTTGATCGCGCCGTCGATGAGCATGAGCCGAAGTTCCTCGGGCGATGCCGTGAGGACCTTGGTCGTCAGATACGCGTCGGCTTTGCTCTGGTCGGGTTTCATAGGCCTTGGTAGTATCGGTCCAAAAACGGCGAGAATTCAGTGGCTTGGCTGAACGGGTCGCGATCGGCGGGATGCGAACTGGGTTGCCGCCACCTGGATCAGGCCTGAATCGCGCGGATGTTGCCGATCGAGCTCTGCTGGCCCTGGAGCTTGCCGATGGCCTCTTCCATGGCCGTGAACTGACGTTGGAGAATCTGGCGGCGCGATTCCAGACGGGTGTCGATCGCGGCGATGCGGGTGTTCTGTGCCTTGATCTGATCGTCGAGCGTTCGGGTGGCGCGGGTGAGCAGGCCGTCGACCGGACGGATAAAGCGATCGGTGAGCTGGGCGACACGCTCGATGATGCCCAGCGACGTGAAGGCACCCGTGGCGGGCGTGTTGATAAACGCGCCTGGAATCTCGTTTCCGGCCGAGTCGCGGACCGGCGTGTTCTGGTTCGACGGGGCCTGCGTCTTTGCGGTGAAGAGGTCCACAACCGCCGTGGGGTCGGTCTGGATTGCGCTGTTGAGTTTGTCCTGATTGAGTTGAAGTTGGCCCTCGCGGCCGACCGTGATGCCGACCTGAGCCAGGGACTGGAATCGGCCGGAAACACCGAGTGGCCCGCCGGTGATGGTCGCAAAGAGCTGCGCGCGGAACTGCTGCGTCGTCGAATCGCCCAGCAGTGGGCCGCGGCGCTGCGTGTCGGCATCGAACTTGGACTGAGAGTCGATGCGGGTCACCAGGCTGTTGAAGGCCGTGATGAACGCCTCGACGCCCTTCTGGATCGCGGCGTTGTCGCGTGTGATGCCGAGGGTGACGGGCGTGTTCGACGGCGCCTTGAGGTCGAGCGTGACGTTGTTCACGACGCCGGTGATCGAGTTGCTGGAACTGGAGATGAGCACGGCCCGTGCGGGGTCCGTGGATCCGAAGAAGACTCGGGCGTCCTGGGCCTCGGCGATGTTCTGCAGTCCAAGGTCCTGCCCCGCCGCGTCGATGTCGAAGGCCCCCGCGAGCCCGCTGTCGCGAGCCGTGAAGGACAGACGGAACGGGCGAGCGCCGGCGCCGTCGCTGATGATTGATGCGACCGCCGGGATGCGGGCCTGGTTGAGCTTGGAGACGACCTGGGTCAGCGTGTCAGTGGCGAGGAGGTCGACCTTTCGCACAAACGTGCCGTCGATCACGTTCGACGCGCCGGTGCCGGAAGCGGTGCCCGCGATGTTGAGATTGCGGGCAACGGAACCGGAAGTGTCGGTGATGGAGATGCGCTGGCCGCCCGGGCCGCCGGCGCGGGCGACCTCTTCGATCAGGATGCCGTCGCCGGTGTTGTTGACGCGGGCGCGGATGTCGTTGGCCTGAGCGTTGATGTTTCGGATCAGGTCGCCGACGCTGACGTTGTCCTGGGAGATGTTCACCCGTCGGCGCTCGCCGTACGAGTTGACGATTTCGAACGCGCCGGTGCCCACGCCGCGTCCGCCGTTGAGAGACGAAAGGCTCGTGGCCTCGGAGATGAACTGCGGGCGGAGCGGACCCGTGACGACATCCCCGCTGGCGGTGATGTCTTCGATCCCGAACTCGATGCCGCCGGGGCCGGCGATGTTCAGCGTCCCGGTGCCGCCGGAGTTGTCCTTGAAGCGGAGCTTGTTGCCGGAGGAGTCCAGCGCGAGTTCGACCTTCGGCCGACCGTTGTTGCCCGGGGGGCTGAGCTCGTTGAAGCGGTCGATGAACTGCGAGAGGGTCTGGGTGCCGGTCACGTTGACCGTGAAGATGGACCCGTCGCGAGCGGTCACGTTGAAGTTCGTGGATCCGACGCCGCTGCCGCCCTTGAGCGAGCGAAGCAGGACGGTGTTCATTCCGGCGATCAGGCGGCCGGAGTTGATCGTGCCGGAAGTCGTGGATTGGAGCAGGCCCAGATCGCGAGCGGCCGTGCCGCCGGTACCGACTTCCTCAACCCTGAATTGAGGCGAGGTGCCACTCGGGGTGGTGTTGTCGGTGAGTTGGATGCTCACGCCGTCGGAGGCGATACTGGCTGTGACGCGGCTTTGCGCGCCGGGAGCGGCTTTGCTCTGCTCGTTGATGCGGGCGATGACCCCGGCCAGGTCCGTCACGGCCGCGGCGACCTTCACGACGGCCGGATCGCCGCCGCCCGGAGGGGTGCGAGATTCGTACATGTCGCCGAGATCGATGTTGATGACCTCGCCGCTGCGTGTCGTGATCTTCAGGTCCGGATTCGTGGTGCCGCCAGCGCGGTTGAACTGGACGCCGCGACCATCGTTCAGTGTTGAAAGCGCGGACCCCCCGCCGAGAATATTGATCTGCGTGCCGGTGATGTTCTCGTTCGCCGAGCCGGCGATGCCGAGGCTCGTTGCGGTGTTCGTCGTTCCGACGTTGGCGATTGTCATCGCGCCGCCGCCACTGGCCCGATCGGTGACGACAAGGCGGTCACCATCAATGCGGGCCTGAACGCGCACGCCAGCGGCGGAGTTGATCGTGGAAATGACCTCGCCGATGGTCGCGACGCGGGAGAGATCGATCGTTGCGGTCGCGCCGCTGGTGTCTGTGACCTGAATCTGGCCGCGGGTGACACCCTGCCCGCCGTTGAGGTTCGTCAGCGGCGTGTCGCGGTCGAGTCGGGCCGATCGCGGGCTGAAGGTCAGCGACGTGAGGCCGACGCCGGTCACATCGCGGTCGGTGAAGCCCTTGGAGAGCGATTGCTGCGTGGTGACGAGCCGATCGACGATGAAGGTGTACGAGCCGACAGGGGCTCCGGCGGTTGCTCTTGCGGTGAGCGTGCTCTCGCTGCTGCTGGTGGCCGCGGCGGAGCCGAAGATGTTGTTCGTGTTGAAGGCGGATGCGCTGGTACGGAGCGCCGAGATGCGGCTGTTCAAGTCGAGGAACGCCGCCTGCAGCGTCTGGATTTGCGTGATCCGTCGCTGGGCGAGGGTCTTGGGCCGAGACTCGACCGAGAGCAACTGGTCGATCAACTGGCTCGTGTTGACGCCGCTGAAGAGCCCGACGCCCGATGTGATGCCGCTCATGGAAGTGCTCCCGCAAGAACCTGTGGCCCGCGCGCAATGCCCCCGAAGGCTTCTCTAGTCATCGGCTCGATCTACTACCGATCTCAATCCGAACAGATGCCAAATGTTCGTAATGTGCGTGGGTGAAGGTGCCGGGACGACCGGAATTGGCCGAATATCCTCTCGGCATGAGTACAGCGCAAGTTGGCGAGAATCAGGCAGGGGGTCTTCTGAGCACGCGGCCGGCGGGGGTGCTGGTGGCGATCCTCGGTGGCATCGCGACGGGGGCGTCGCTGGTCATCGCGCTGGCGGCGGTTACGGATGCTCGCCCGAACTGGATCTTGTTGGCCTTCGAGGTTGTCGCGATGATGGCCGGCGTTGTTTGCGTGCTCGCTGGCCTGCGTGTTCTGCGTGAGGGACCGGCGATCACGCTGTTCTGCGTCGCGGGAACGATCATGACCGCGGCGCTCCTGGGCGGGGTCGGATCCAATTGGACCGTTCGCGGATTCTCTCTCTGGCTCGGGTTGTTCCTTCGCGCGGGAATTGGCGGGATGCTCGTTGCACTCGCGGGCGCGGAACTTCTTTCGCGCCGCCCGGGAGTGAGCATGCCCCTGCTGCTGCGTTCGGTCCTTTGGGTTCTGCCGCTGGTGTCGATGATCGGCGCGGCGGTCCTGCTGCGTGGAGCTTGGCCCAACCTGCACCCGCTGGCGCAGATGCTTCTGGTGCTCTTTGGCGGCGCGCTCGCCTGCGTGTTCGCGGCGGGTTCAGCCCACTACGCCATCCGGGCATTTATCGTCGGCGCAGAAGCAGCCACCGCGGGCGTATTGCGCGGTGGGGTGGGGGACGGGCGCTTGGGCTGAACAAACGCCCGATCAGTCCTTGGCCTTGATCGGGCCGAGAATGAACGAGTCCGATCGCATCCCGCTTTCGGTCCAACGCAGATCACCCACGGACGGGCCGATGAACTTGAGAACATCCTCGATTGGCGGCAGCTTGCTGGCCCACTTGGGCGGCTCGATGTTCAGACCCTCGAGCATCTCTGGATCCAGACCGCCAAGTGCTCCGAGAGTCATTGCGCGATAGCCGGCGGGGTCCTGAAGTTGCCAGTACACGTACCGCAGGTTCTGGGCAGTGTCTTCGTAGAAGTACGTCGTCGCGCCGGGCTTGAGCTTGCTCATCGCCGCGGTGTAGCTCGCGTCTTTGGAGAGTGAGGTCGGCGAGGGGTTGGCCGCTTGACGCATCAGGTTCTCAACGTCGGATTTCGCACCGACATACGCCCATCCGCCGCCGACGCCGATGGCGATCGGTGCGGGGCCCATGTCCTCGTTGACGAAGATCTGGTTGCCTTCGAAGTCCGCGGGCTTGAAACCGGCCTGAGCACCGAAAGCGGTCAGAAGGTTCTTTACGGGCACATCATCCGTCACGCGGACGATCGTCACGTTGCGGGAACTGGTCACCGAAAGAGGCGACTCGATGGTTTTGACGCCGTAAATCTCCGGCCCGAGTACGGCAAAGAGCGGACCAACGATCCCCTCAGCCTGATCGAGCACGGGCAGGATGCTGCCTCGCATTTCCTCGGGAAACTCGTTGATGCCGGCGCGGACGACTTCCATCAGTCGGCTGAGGCGAATGTTCGCGGCGCTCACACCCGTGGCGTCGCCGCTGATGAATGCCGGAACTTCGGGCATCCCGGCCATCGGCTCGATGAGCCCCATGATGCCCTTCTGCGGCGGCATATCCAGGAAGACGCTGAACTCCGCGGCGACGTTGTCGGCCGCGCCCGAGCCGAAGCCGACCGCGACAGTCGCGGAGCGGGCGCCCTTGACGCCCAGAAGCTTGAGCACGGAATCGGTCATCGGGCTGGCCAGGATCTCGGTGAACTGCATGGCCGGAACAAACTCGGCCTCCGGGTCGTTCATCGCCGCGGCGAGTGCGGGATCGCGGGCAAGCTTCGCGACCATGTCGATCATGCCGCCGAGGCGTAGGGATGACGAGGCCGGGTGGGCCTTAAGGGCGTCTTTGTACGTCGCGGTTCCGGCGAGCGTGCCCGCGCTGCCGCCCTTGCCCTCGGCGCGATCGATCGCGTCCTTGACTGCCGGGGCCGACGTTCCGACCAGGATCAGTCCGCCGACACGGGCGACGTTGAACTGGTCTTCGTGCTCGATCTCCGTGCCGTCCTCGTCCTTGCGGACCGGTCGGATGGTGTAGATCGTTGTGCCGGCGTAGGTCTCTTCTTCGGACTTGGCCGAGCCGTCGCGAACGACGCGCTCGACGCCCTTCTCGAAGATGTTGATCATCTGCTCGGCCTTGTCGCCGTACCACGCAGATGCGAGGCCCTCGAACTTCGGCAGAGCGCTGGACTTGTCGCCGGCTTTCTCACGGGTGACGAAGTAAATCGCCATGCCGATAGGGCCGGACGGCGGCGAGAGATCCTCACGCTTGACGTCCGCGGCTTCGAGCATCTCGTCGAGGAACTTGTTGTACTGTTCCAGGCCGTCCTTGAACTCCTCCTCGCGCAACGCCGTCCAGAACGTCTGAACGCTGGGCGTGGCCCAGAGTTTGCCGAGATTCGAGGCGTCAAAGCTCTCGCGGAACTTGGTGTAGTCGTCGATGCTCAAGAAGCCGATGGTCTGCTCGGGCACGAGGTCGGCGATCGTGGGCTGCTCGGAGGCGAGCGCAGCGCAAGAAATCCAAAGCCCCGCCGCGGCGGCGACGGGGGCGAAAACTCGGCGTGCGGTGACGGCAGTAGCGACAGTGTTCATGGCGTTCTCATTGGGCACGGTCATCGTGGCGGATAGGTAAATCAGAGCAGCCGAAGGCCGACGTGCCGGGGCGATGGGTGCTCGCGTTTGCGGGGCGCGGTAGCTCAGTGGTTGGGAAAAAAGGCTGGGACGCGGACGGCGGGGCGATCAGTTATTCGTGTCCTTGAGCGCATCGGGTGTGCCAAAGTCCGACCTGCCGGGCGGGGCGAAGTACTTGTGCCCGCTGTTCGGCGTGTTCTTGTCGTAGGCGAACGCGTCACGGTTGCGGATGAAGTCGCGCACGTATCGGGCCGGAATGGCGAAGCCGATGCCCTCACCGAGCGGGATCTTCATGTTGGTGACCCCGATGACCTCGCCGCGGATGTTGAACAGGGGTCCGCCGGAGTTGCCGGGGTTGATCTGGGCCGTGGTCTGGATGTACGACATGCCTTCGAAGGAACGGGCCTTGGTGGCGACGACGCCGGTCGAGAGCGTGCGCTCAAGGCCGAGGGGAGCGCCGATGGCGAAGACCTCCTGCCCGGGGGCGAGGTCGTCCGTGTTTTCGATGTAGACGGTGGGGAAGGGCTTGCCGTCCTGAGGCTTGAGCTTGATCAGCGCAAGATCGACGTGGTCGTTCACCGCGATGATCTCGACATCTTCGATGACTTCGCGGCGCAGGTCGACCGCGCCACCGGCGGTCGACGACTGGCGGAACATCGTGGCCCGCAGCTTGGTTTCGCCCTGGATGACGTGGGCGTTGGTGATGGCAAAGCCATCGGGATGGATGATGAAGCCCGAACCCAGGCCGCCGGGCGTGCTGACCATGATCACGCCCTCGCCGAACTGCTTGCTGAGTTCCTTGGGCGTGCGCTCGGGCAGGGAGTTGTTGGAGCGGAACAGATCGGTGCTCTTGGCCCCCTCGCTCTCCTCCTGCTGTACGGCGCGGGTGATGGCATCGATCCGCGTCCGGGGCAGTTCAAGGACGGTGTGGCCCAGGTCCAGCCAGATCGTCTCGCGATTTTCCTTGATGATCGGCGCAACGATCTTGGAGCCATCGGTCAGGGCGATGGTGTCGCCGCGGACGGCGTTCGAGGGTGCCGCGGCGGGTGCCGCGGGAGCCGCGGGAGCCGTGGGCGTCGCGGTCGGAGCGGGTTCGGACGCGACGGCTCCGGAAAGCACGAGTGCGACAGTGGCGAGCGCGATGTTCATGAGCATCTCCGTGGCGAAAGCGTGACGAACGGGCGAGTGTGGATCGGGGAATGGATTGCCGGGGATTCCGGCGTTGATGCACCTGAGTTTGGCCGACGATCGACGGTAAAGGCCTAGGATTGTTTGGGGCGCGGGAATCGACGTTGCAACAAAAAACAGCCGCAGCGGGTTTTTTACTCCCGCGGTAGACTCCGTAGTATACCGCGACGGACTCGGACATCGTCGTCGCGATCCTTGGGTAGAGGGTCGCCGGATGCCGGTGCACCGTTCACCCCGCAATCTCTGAAAGGTCAACATGCCCACCCCGACCGTCCGCACGCTCCTTGCCCTCACAGTCGCTCTGGCCGGCGGCACCGTCGCGATCGCGCAGCAGAACGACGCCAAGGCGGCCGGACCGCTCGCCCCGTACTTCGGCTTCGAGCCGTCCCGCGTTCTGGTGGTCGATCGGGACGCGGGTCCGATGGTCTCCGGCGACTTCAATGGCGACGGCCGTCCGGACCTGCTGATCGTGAACAACTCCAAGAGCCGGATCGAGGTCAACCTCCTTCGCGAGAAGCCGATGACTCAGGAGGAAGTTGAACGCGGCATGAAGGTCAACCAGCTCCGCCCCTCGCCGCATTATGACCGCAAGGACACATCCCTGCCTCAGCGTTTGACCGCAGTTCGCACCGCGGATGTCAACGGCGACAAGAAGCTTGACCTCGTTTATGTGGGCGCGAATCCCGCGGAGGTCGTCGTTCTCGCGGGCGAGGGCGACGGCACGTTCAAGCCGCTCAACCGCCAGCGTGTCCGCGGCCTTGGCGCCCGCCAGGGCGGCCTCTTTGTCGCTGACGTGATGGGTGACAGCGGGCTGGAAGTCATCACGCTCGCTGAAGAGCGGATCGTGGCGTATCCGCTTTCCGCCCGTGGCGAACTGGGCGAACCCCGCCGACTCGGCTCGGGCGGCGCGGTTCTGGGCATGATGCTGGGCGACTACAACGGCGACAGCCTGCAGGACATTCTCGCGGTCGTCGGCGACGAGCAGATGCCGCTGCGTGTGTGGCTCCAGCGTCAGGACCCCGCCTCCACGGCCAAGCGTGGGTTGATCGGGGCCGAACTGCGGTTTGAATCGCCCGCGCTGCGTGCCGTGGATCGCGCAACCTTCTCCGGGCGCAAGAACTCGAGCCTGGGGATTGTCGAGCGGGTTTCCCGGCGGGTGGTCTTCTACGACCTTGTTTCCTCCGCTATTGAGCCCGCGGGCGGACAGGGTGAGCGAGAGACGCAAGCCGAGGTTTTCGGCTTCAGCGACGGCGCGAACAAGGACCGTTCCGCGGTCACGTTCGACATCGACGGCGACGGCATGCTCGATCTGCTGGCCACGAACGCGAAAAACAACACCATCGACCTCTACCGCCAGGCCGCGGGCGCCGGGCTCGGCGATCCGGAGGCCTTCAGCGCGTTCAAGCAGCCCAAGCAGATTGCCGTCGCGGGTCCCGGCGCGTGGGACAGCGGCCAGACCGCAACGGTCTTCGTGCTCAGCGAAGAGGAGAAGGCGGTTGGGGCGGCGCGTTACGACTCGGCGTCGCGTTCGCTCTCGTTCCCCACGCCGCTGCCGGTGAAGACCTCCGGGGCCAGCCCGGTGGCGATCGGCTATGTCTCGCTCGATGGTGTGGGCACGCTGGCGGTCGTCGCGCGGAACAAGCGTGACCACACGCTCGAGTTGCACCAGCCGTCGCTCAAGGGCGAGGGCGACAAGGCCGACGGCATCACGACGATCCCGCTGACTGGCGTCAACCGTCCGCCGCAGAGCATGCTCGCGGCCGATGTTGATCAGGATGGCTTCAGCGATCTGCTGCTCTTCACCCCGGGCGAGCCGATGGTTATGGTCCGCGGTGCCAGCGAGAAGGGCCGTCTGGACAAGGTGCTCACCAGCGAGACCATGCCCAACTTCGGTCTGGTGCAGGCGGCCGGTCCGACGAACACGGCGATGGTCGACTGGGACAACAACGGCAAGCCGGAACTGCTCATCGCCGACAAGAACTTCGTCCGAGCCTGCCGCTACGACCAGGCCGCGGGCTGGAAGGTCGTCGCGCAGGTCACGGTTCCCGACTCGGGCACCGAACTTGTCGGTCTGACGCAGCTCCCGGGCAAGCCTGGCGATGCGCCGACGCTGGTCGTGAGCGATCGCGGCAACAACCGCATGCTCTTTGTCAGCCCCGCGGGCATCGATCAGCGAGTGCGGCTGATGGGCTTCACGCCCGGCGCGATCTTCGCGGGTGAGTTTGCGGGCGACAAGCAGCCCGGCATCCTCGCGCTGGCCGACGACGCCTTCGGCCTGGTGCGTCTGGCCGGACAGCGCGTCAAGCTCGAGCAGTTCGCCGCGTTCCGCTCCGAAGCCAAGGACCGCAGCGAGTACAACCTCGAGTTCGGCGATGTCAACGGCGACGGGTTCATGGATGCGGTGGTCCTGGATGCCGGCGAGCAGATGCTGAGCATCCTCACGTTCAGCGCATCGCGCAACGTTCAGCTCGGGACCGAGTTCAAGGTCTTCGAGTCGCGTCTGTTCACCGGTGGCGAGGCCCGCGAGTTCGAGCCGCGCGACCTGCTCATCGCCGACTTCACCGGTGACGGCCGCGATGACGTTGCACTGCTGATCCACGACCGCGTGATCATCTATCCGCAGATGACCAAGGCCCCGCGCAGCGAGCGTGCCGACGCCAATCGCTGAGTCCGTTCCGGGCACATCGCTCAGTTCAACATTCGCCCCGCCGCGACCCGCTCTCGGGTTTCAGGCGGGGCGTTTTGCTTTACATAGCGCGGCGTTGATCGCCCCCGATGCGATCGCCGCGGTCGCGGGCACCATCCACACGTCCGTGTGCCGCGCACCGGGGATCATGGTGAATTCCCCCGCTGCGGCCTTTGCGATGCTGCTGCCATCCGCGGGCGGGCACACTTCATCCGCCTCGGGATGCAGCACCAGCAGCGGGCACGAAAGCCGACGGGCGATCGTCACGCGATCGAAGGTGCCTTCGGCGTCGAGCCAACCGCGCGGGCAGCCCATACACCATCCGACAAGCCGAAGCGCCGGCAGCAAGACGTACTTCACCGGAAGCCCCGCCGCGGAAAGCACGCCCTGAGCGGGTGTAGCGGGCAGGCGGTAGGGGGCTTCGGCGATCACCATCGCGGCGTTGCACGAGACCGCCGCGGCGATGCTCACGCCCGCACCGTACGAGAAGCCCGCGAGCACAACGGGCGTGCTCGAGTCCTTGCCGCGTACGACACCGACGAGTTCGGCGAGGTTGATCGGTTCGTGCACGCCCAGACTGCACGCCCCGGGCGCATCGCCGAGGCCCGGCGGATCCCACATGATCACACGCGACGCGGTCGTCAGCAGCGTCGGCAGGCGGTTGAGGCTCGTAACCCGCGACTCAGCCCAGCCCGGCGTGAACACAACGATCGGACCGTCGGCTGCGCGGCCGACGATGTCCCATACAGGCAGATCTCGTCCGCGCGATCGCAGCGTCCATGAGGTGAACCGGACCGGGATCGCATCGGGCATGACCACTTCCGCCGGGACGCTGGGAAGCGACCGCGCGATCGCCCATCCGCCGGTTCGCCTTGGCGGATGTGTGAGCCTCCATGCCGTGAGCCCGACCATGAGCAGCCACGCGAAAAGAAGCCCGATCGTCAGCAGCAGAATGAGACCAAGAGGGCTGGGCATGGCTCGGGCGGTCGTGAAGGGCGTGCGCGATGATGATCAGCGGAAGAGCAGATTCATCAGATCGTTGTACGTGACCACCAGGAAGACCGAGCCGATGAGCACGAGCCCGGCGAGCGTCGCGATGTTCTGCACCACGATGCTGACTGGCCTGCCGGTGAATTGTTCGTAGAGCAGGAACACAAAGTGCCCACCGTCGACAATCGGCAGCGGGAGGAAGTTGATCACCGCGAGGTTCACGCTGATGACCGCCATGAAGAACAGAACCCAGATGATCCCGCGGTCGGCGATCAGGGTCCCCACGTGCGCGATGCCGACGGGGCCCTTGAGGTGCTCGACCTTGACCGTGCCCTGGAACAGACGAGCGAACGTCAAATATGTCTGCACCATCACGCGGTGCGTTTCACGGATGCCCATGGCCAGCGCCCCGGCCAGCGAGTCGGACTTGAGCAAGAACTGCTCGGGTGCAAACAGGCTCATCGGCACGGGGCTCTCCCAGGCCAGCGAGCGAAGACCCTGGGCGAGTTCGCTGGTGAGTTCGACCTCGAGCGTCTCTGGCGTATCGATCGGTCCGATTGGCCGCGAGAACGACAGCGTCACGCGTCGCGATGCTCCGGGGTCCAACACCAGTGCCTTGTCGCGCAGCAGGCTCCAAGCCTCGCTCAGCGTCTGGACGCGAGTTCCGGCGACGCTGAGGAGCGTGGCGCCCGCGGGCAGCCGATCGAGCCCGATGAGTTTCGTGACGGTCGTGCCGCCCGCGGCGGTCATCGTGGGCCAGCGAGCGACATGTGCCGAGGTCTTCATCGTTGTGCCCGGCGCAAAGCCGATGGTTCCCTCGCGGCTCACAGGCACCTTCATCCGCTCGCTCAGGACGAGCTTCCCGGTCGTGTCCGTCCGGGCGACAACGACATCGATCGTCTTCCCTTTGCTCGCCCGGATCTCGGCGATGCCGGCCGCGAGACTGGGCCACTCCACCGTGCCGAGCATCGCGAAGACATCGCCGTCCTTGAGCCCGGCCGCGAGGGCCGGGGTGTGGGCCTTCTCGATGGCCATCACGGGCAGGAGCCCCGCGACGTGCTCGAGACCCGCCTCGGTGGAGTCGGGCAGAAGCACGCGTGCGAGCATGGTCTGGTGGGGGGGATTGAGCGCAACGGTCGTCTCAGTGCCGGACGGCGAGCGGAAGGCGATCTCGATCGGAGCACCATTGCTCGTGCGGGCAGCTTCGAGAAGGGCCGCGGGGCTCGACGGGTTGGTGATCGTGCCCGCACGCGTGAGCACCGAGCCGGGCTCGACGCCCTGCAGCCCGGCGCGCGCGTAGATGTCCCGGAGCGCCGCGTTGACCGCCGCATCTCCGCCATCACCCTCGAGTTCGAGCGATTGCCCGGGGCCGACGCCGATGGAGAGCAGTCGGGTCTGAGGATCTTCCTTGGGCACGATCTCGAATCGCAGGTTCTTCGGCAGGCCGCTGCGGAGCACGTCGAGCACAACGGCCTCATCCCGAGCGCCCATGGCGACGGTGATGCTCAGGTCCTTGAACGAGTCCGGCGGACGGCCGTTCATCATCACGATGCGATCGCCCGGCCTGAGCCCGGGTTCGGTCACACCCAGTTCGCTGGCGTTGCTGGCGAGCGTTGTCGCCGCGGGGCTGCCGGGGAGAACCTGCCCGATCGTCGCGGGCTCGGTCTTGAGGCCGACGCTGAAGACCACCACAAAGAGAACTGCCGCGGCGAGAACGTTCATCACCACGCCCGCGGAGATCACGATCATCCGCTTCCACGGCTTGCAGTTCTGGTAACTGTCGGGCTCACTGCTGCGGGCACCGGGGTTGTCGTCCTCCTGCCCGAGCATCTTGACGTATCCGCCCAGCGGGAGAATGTTCCAGCGGTACTCGGTCGGGCTCATGGTGCCGGCGTTCCCCGCCCTGACGGCCGCGGCGTACTCCTCGCCGCTCGATCCGGCGCGTACGCCCAGCCCCTTACGGTATGACACGATCGCCGGGCCGAACCCCAGCGCGAACGCGAGCACGCGGATTCCCGCCCAGCGTGCGGCGAGAAAGTGCCCCAGTTCATGAATCAGGATGATGAGGCTGAACCCCGCGATCACCGTGGCCAGGTCCAGAACCGTCGAAATCGCACTTGACAGAATCATGCCGGATCCTATCGGAACCTATGCCTTCGAGTTGCCGAGAATCGCCCCGGAAAGAAAATGGGCCCGGCTTGCGGCCGGGCCCATCGGAGACTTGATCGCCCGAGATCCGGGCGCGTTTGGCGGGTTGCGCCGGGATCACTTGCCGTACTTGACGGAGCAACCGTACGGATTCGTGGAGGCCTCGGAAACGGTCTGGCCGGCGAGGACCTCGTTGAGGGCCTTGCTGACGTAGTTGACATCGCCGGCCTTGTCGGCGCTGCGGTTGTTGTCGATCGCACCGGCATAGGCAACCTTGCCATCCGGGGTCACGATGAACATGTGGGGCGTCGTGCGGGCGCCGTACGCGCGGCCGACCTTGCCGTCCTCATCGATGAGCACGGGATACTGGATCTTCCACTCGGTGCGCATCTTCTGGTTGAGTTCCTTGCCGTGGCCCTGCTTGCCGGGGGCGCCCGAGTTGATCGCCATGAACGTCACGCCCTTGCCGCTGAACTCCTTGTGGAGGTTCGCGAATGTCGGGTTCTTGCTGTGGTGCTTGACGACGAACGGGCACTCGGGGTTGAACCACTCGATCACGACCGCCTTGGTGCCGTCGGCCTTGAGCACATCGGCCAGGCGGTAGGTCTTGCCCTCCGTGTCCGTCAGCGAGAAGTCGGGCGCCATGTCGCCCGGCTTGATGCCGCCGGCCTTGGGTTTCTCCTTCGGCGCTTCCTGCTTGACGCCGTCGCTCATGTTCTGAGCGATCGCAGGCGAGCCCAGGTTCATCACGCCGACGCTGATGCCCGCGACCGCGATCAGACCGACAACCGACATCCAGATTCCGTTCTTCATGTGCATTCTCCTGTGTGAGCACAAACTGCTACGCAAAACTCCGGGTCGCGCCGGCGACATGCCGACGGCCCGACTACTTCATCGGTTCATCCCGTCGGTCGGGGCGAGTACGCCGCCGACCGGTGAGCGGTACCAATACGTTGACTCACCCTTGTCTGTCCAGATCCGAAGCATGCCGAGGGCGTCTTTGTTCGCCTGACTCGCCTCAAATTCCAAGGTAAGTGTGCCGCCTTTGGTCACGCCCTGCCGGATCGCCTCGGGGAGTTTCGCCCCCTGCTCGTGAGGGTAGAACTCGATTCGCGTCGCCCCTGTCGCGACGATGGAAAGCCGACGATCCTGCCACGTGGCGCTCAGGCCCTTGGCCGACGCGAAGTCCGATGGAAGCCGCTTGCGCGCCGCGAGAATCGATGCGGTCTCTTCCGCGTTCGATGCGACCGGGCTCTCCGCCACGCGGATGCTCCTGGCGATCGACGCGGACCCGGGCAGGCAGGCCTCCTTGCACACGAGATAATCTGTCTTCAAGTCCAGCTTCACGTCCCCGGGGTTGGCATCCTTGGGAACCGTCACGCGCACAAGGGCGGTGACCTCTCGTTCAAAGACATAGTCCAGAATGTCGCCGCCGCCGACATACCGGACGGGGCAGGGCCATCGGACCTCGCCCGCGGACCACCCGGCAGGGAGCGCCCACTGAAACGAAACGGGCATTCCGCTTTCGTTCTGGCCGTCCCAGTAGATGTGCCACTCGGGCTCGATCTCGAAGCGCACGCCGATGTCAAACGACTGGCCGGGCGTGACGATTGCGTGGTCGGCAACCAGAGAAACCTTCACCAGTTTCGAGCCATCCAGATCGGGTTGGCTTCCGCGAGCAGTGGCAGTGCCGAAAAGGGCACACGCCGCGGCCACCATCACGCCCGCTGAAACGCTCAACCTCATGTCGGTCTCCGAAGGGGCGACGGGGTGCGGAACGATCCTCGAGGCGGACGATCCCGACTCCACTCCGCGATGTTGGTACGCTTACTCTTGAATGCTAGTGACCGTTCGCCCTGGAGTTGCACAGATGCCGACCATGCCCGCCGTCTTCACCCGCCTGCTCCTGATTCCGCTCGTGGTGTTCGCAGTTTGTGCGGGCGCTTGCTCGACGAACATCACCGATGACGACGTGGACGACGCGGTGATCTCGCTCACCAAGTTCAAGGCGGAGATGGAGCAAGCCAAGGGCAACCGGCTCGTGATTCTCGATGCCAGGTCTGTCGAGGCGTACGCCGCGGGGCATATCCCCGGCGCGGCACATCTGCCGATGACCGCGATCCGCTCCAACGAGAAGGAGAAGGACCCGCGCATCGATCGCTACAAGTTGAAGGTGGTTTACGGCGAGAACCGCGCCAGCAGCATGGCTCGCGGGCTGGTCAAGCGGCTCATGGCCGCAGGCTACGGCGACGTGAAGTTCTTCGCCGGGGGTGTGGAGGAGTGGACCCGCACTGGCGGTGAACTCAAGCCCGCAACCGGACCTGTAACGCCGATTACGCGTTCGGTGCCGTGACGCTCAGGCTCAAAGGCGCTCGACCGCGTTCCAATCAGCCCGCACGGGCGACGTTTGCCGACGGCTCGGCCATGCCGAGCGAGTGACGCACCGCGCCCTCGGCGAGCAGCGTCACAGCGTCATACACCGGGATCGGTGAGTTCTCCGCCGTCACGAGCAGTGGTGCTTCAGAACACCCAAGGATCACGCCCTCGGCACCGCGATCGGCGAGGCGGGCGATCGCGTCGAGCATGACCTGCCGACTCTGGGCCCGAACTGTGCCGTGAACCAGCTCGCGGAAGATGATGCCGTCGATCTCGCTCGCGTCGCTGGCAGTGGGGGAGACGACCTTGATCCCGCGCAGACCAAGGAGCGTCTGGTACGTGGCGCCGAACATCACCTTGACCGTGCCGATGAGCCCGACGCAGCGGCGCTGATCGTTCACCACCGCGGACGTGACCAGGTCCGTCATGTTCAGCCACGGGATGGGCGATCCGACCTCGGCGTTGTGCACGGCAAACTGCATCACGTTGTCGGGAGTGATGACGAACTCCGCGCCCGCCGCGGCCAGTGCCCGCGCCGATCGCCGGAGCATGTCCGCGACCGTCTGCCAGTCGTCACGCATCGCCGCGGCGACATACTGCTCGAACGGCTCGTTGTGCAGCGTCACGCGCGGGTGGCCCGTGTCGCCGATGAGGGTGTGGCAGTACCGGTGCAGCTCGCGATAGCAGAACACCGAACCTTCCGGGCTGACGGCCGCGATGCCGATGTGCTTGGCCACGTTCACACTCCGCGTCACGCGCAGGCCGCAGGCCCGCACATCGTGGTTCTCCGTTCGCGACGCACCAATCCCCGGCGGACTTTCGCCGACGATGACCGTCGCATTCTCGGCTATGGTAACAGTTCCGAAGGTCCTGTGTCGGCCTATTCGTCCCTTTCGGAGATCGCGTTCTTGTCGATCGGCGACTCATTTTCAGTTCTCGGGCTTCCGCGTCGTTATGACCTGGACCGGACTCGGATCGAACGGGCCTATCTCGCCCGGGCCGCGCTCGTGCATCCGGACCATGCCGACGGGAACGACACGGATCCGGACGCCTTTCTTGCCGCGGCAGAGTTGAACCGAGCCCGCGAAACGCTGCTGAACCCCGAAACCCGTGCCGAGGAGCTCCTTGCGCTCCTCGGTGGCCCGGCAAAGAACCAGGACCGCTCCCTGCCCGATGGCTTCCTCATGGACCTCATGCAGGTTCGTGAGGAGATCGACGCCGGCGTGGCGGCAGGGGATCGGGCTTCGGTCGAGGCTCACCTACGTGCCGCGGCTGCTCGACGCGATCGGCACATCGCCGAGGTTGCTCGGCTGTTCGCCGCGAGTACGGGCGAACGAGGGTCTCTCGCACTGATCCGTCAGGAACTCAACGCCTGGCGGTACATCGAACGCCTCATCGAACAGGTTCGCGAGGCTTTCGATGCTCGCGTTGCCGTACAGAAGAACGCACCGCCCTGATGCTCACCGTCCTGCTCATCCTGTCCTTCCCCGCGCTGCTGATCGTTTCGGCGTACTGCTCCGCCATGGAGACGGCGCTGTTTTCGCTGTCGTTCCACGATCGCCTGCGCGTTCGCAAGCTCTCGCCATCAGCCGCCGCGGCGGTCACTCGCCTGCTCGCTCAGCCGCGGGCGCTGCTGGTCACGCTGATCTTCCTGAACACCCTGGTCAACACGCTGTACTTCTCGCTCTCCTCGCTCGTCCTGCTCGGAGCGGAGAACCCAGTTGTCGGCATCGTGATCAACATCATCAACCTCGTCGCGCTCACGGTGGTCGCGGAGGTTGTCAGCAAGATGCTCGCCGGTCGGCTGCGCGTCGAACTTGCCGTGATGCTGGCCTCGAGCGTGGCCCGTCTCTTCGACCTGCTCGGGCCTGTGCGGGTGTTCCTTGATCGCGGCATTCTCGCCCCGTTGGTACGTGTCGTCGTTCCCCAGAAAGCCGAGGGCACGCAGCTTACGGAAGATGAACTCAGCCAGCTCCTTAGCCTCGGCCGCGAGCAAGGTGCGATCGATGCCGATGAGGTGCGTGCGCTGCGACAGGTCATCGCCTTCGGTCAGCGTCGCGTGCGCGACGTGATGACGCCGCGCGTCGAGATGACCTGGATCAACGACCGAGCAACGGCTGATCAAGTCCGGGAGGTGGTCGCACGAACGCGCCTGACACGTATCCCCGTCATGCCCGCCGGCAGCGAAGAACTCAACGAGCGGGTTCTGGGGCTGCTCAACACCAAGCGGCATCTCGCACGGCTCGCGCGCAACGCCGCGGCGTTGATGAGCGAATCGATCGACCCTGTTCGCTTCGTTCCCGAGCATGCGACACTCGACAAACTGCTCGAGAACTTCCGTAAAGACCCGACCAAGGTCGCGCTGGTCGTCAACGAGCTCGGTGATGTCGTCGGTGTTGTCAGCGTGCAGGACATCGCCGCCCGCCTGGTCGCGGAAATCGCGGCGGTCGATGGCTCGGCCGAGCAGGATGCGCGGATCGAGATGGTCGGTCTCGGTGTCTGGGAGGTCTCCGGCAGGCTGTCCGCACGAGACTGGGCCGACATGTTCCGCCTGCGCTTTGACTCCCGTGCTTCGACGGTCGCCGGCCTGGTCACGATGCGGCTCGGTCGGATCGCGCGCGTGGGCGACACGGTGCGCATCGGAAATGTGCTTCTGGAGGTCCGCACACTCGACGGTCGTGTACCCGAGCGCATCGCGGTCAGCATCGTGCATGATCCCGATCAGGGTCCCTCGGAGCGCCGAACATGAGTTCAACGCTCGAGTACATCGGCTGGGCGCTCGTCGCAACCTCCGGGATCGTGGGCAGCTTCCTTTGCTCCGGTTCGGAGATGGGCTTGTACAGCGTCAATCGTGTGCGGCTCAAGCTCGCCGCGGAGCGGGGAACGGCTCTCTCTCGGGCGACGGGCTCGATCCTTCAGAAGGAGATCGACAACCCGTCCCGCGTGCTTGCGACGTGCCTGGTCTTCAACAACGTCTCCAACAACTTCATCAACCTCGGGCTGACGGCGATTCTCCAACTTGCCGGGTTCACGGAGCTGGCGATTCTGGTGCTGGGGGCCGCAATTATCGGACCGGTTCTCTTCGTCCTCTGCGACACCCTGCCCAAGGAGGTTTTCCGAGCCGAGGCTGATCGCATCATGTACGCCGTGGCGCCCGTACTGCGTACGGGCCGCGTTCTCCTGACCTGGACCCTTGCTCTGCCGGTCATTGAGGCCGCCGCACGCCTCTGCGAGCGACTCGTTCCGGTCGGCAGCACACCGGTGAATCAGTCCTCGCGCCAGCGCATCGCCGAACTGCTCAAAGAAGGCGCCCGCCACGGCGTGATCAGCGAGTCACAAGTCTCGCTCCTTGATCGTGCCCTGGCACTCCGCGAAACCACCGTCGGCGACGAGGCGGTCCCCTGGCATCGAGTACGCACCCTCGGCGCGGACTGGCCCGTTCAACGCATCAACGACGTCCTCGCGGCGTTCCCGTACTCGCGATTCCCCGTCACCGACGCACGCGGCAACCTCGTGGGCATCGTGGCCCACTTGGACCTCGTGCTCAACCCCGGCCGAACGCCGCGGGAACTCGCCAGCCCCGCGGTCACCATCTCGATCTCCACGAGTGTCCGCGAGGCCCTCGCGGCGATGCGGGCCAGTTCCGCCCGCCTGGCCGTCGTGATCGATCGCTCAAAGCCCGTCGGCATCGTCACGTTTAAGGACTTGGTCGAGCCGTTGACCGGCGAGCTGGGGGAGTGGTAGTTCGGAGCCGCCCCGGCCTACCGCCCATGACGGTAGCGAGACCCGACGGGCCGTGCGTACGCTGTTCGTTCATGAGCCGGTCGAGCGAGACCACCTTCGCCGATCCCGGCCCGTAACTGGGAGCACAGGATGCCGTTTACGCTCAAGCCGGATGAGGGGTACGACGTCGATGTCGAGAAGATCGACTACATCAAGAAGCACGTTGACACCGGTGAACGCTGGGTACTGAACTTCGGCCCGCAGCACCCCGCCACGCATACGACGCTCCGTCTGGTCCTTGAGATCGACGGCGAGCGAATCGTGCGTTGTACGCCGCACATCGGGTATCTGCACTCGGGCTTCGAGAAGCTCGCCGAGCACTTGGACTACAACCAGTACGTCACCATCGTTTCGCGGATGGACTACCTCTCGCCCATCTGCAACGACATCGCCTGGCACCACGCCGTCGAGCATCTGTTCGACATCGACATCACGCCCCGGTGCAAGGTGCTGCGGACGATCATGTTCGAGTTTGGCCGCGTGCAGAATCACCTGCTGTGCGTTGGCGCGGCGGGGCTGGACCTCGGCGCGTTCACCGCGTTCATCTACGGCTTCAACGCCCGCGAGAGCATCTACGACCTCTGCGATTATGTCTCGGGCCAGCGGTATCACCCCGACTGGACACGCGTTGGCGGTCTGATGCAGGACCTGCCCGATACCCAGAAGTTCGTCGGCTTGTGCAAGCGATCGCTCCAGGACTGCTGGCAGACGGTCAAGGAGATGGACGGCCTGCTGAGCCGGAACCGCATCTTCATGGACCGCACGCAGGACATCGGCGTCATCACCAAGGCCGAGGCCATCGACTGGTCGCTGACCGGCCCGTGCGCCCGAGCCAGCGGCGTGCGGCGCGACCTGCGAAAGGACGCCCCGTACCTCTGCTACAAGGACAACTGGGACAACCAGGGTGCCGAGGCCGTCAAGTTCCAGGTTCCCATCGCCGAGGCCGGCGACTGCTACTCACGATTCCTCGTCAGGGTTGAGGAGATCAAGCAGTCGCTCCGGATCATCGAGCAGCTCGTGGACAAAATCCCCGAAGGCCCCATCGACACGTTCAGCGATGCCAAGATGGTCAAGCCGCCCAAGAGCGAGGTCTACGGCTCCATCGAGGGCCTGATTCAGCACTTCGAGTTGATCATGTCCAACCGCGGCTGGAAGGCTCCGGTCGCCGAGGCCTATGCGGCCGTCGAGAGCCCCAATGGTGAGCTCGGCTACCTCATCGTCGCCGATGGCTCGCCACGCGCGTTCCGCGTGAAGGTCCGGCCGCCCGTGTTCATCAACTACTCGGCCATGGCCAAGATGACCGAGGGCTACATGGTCAGCGATGTCGTCGCGATCCTCGGCTCGATCAACGTCGTCGCCGCGGAGCTCGACCGGTAGTTCGTTGGACGCAGGCAGAGTCCCCCACAAAGGCAGAAACGCCCGAGGAGTCTCCTCGGGCGTTTTTCTTTCCGCGTCATTCGCCGACGCCGATCGACCGTCCGAACGGCTCGATTCTAGCTGATCAGACCCTTGATCTTTCCCATCCGCCGGGCTGTGCTGTAGCGGTTGAGCGAGTCCTCGATGATCGCGTGCGCGGCCTCCGGCGGCATGATCTCATCGACGCTCACACTCTTGCCCTCGAGGCTCTTGTAGTCATTGAAGAACCGCCGCAGAAGCTTGAAGATGTGTGACGGGAAGTTGCTCGCGGTCTTGAACTCGTTGTAGATCGGATCCTGCACCAGCACGGCGATCACCTTGTGGTCGGCCTCACCCTGATCCACCATGCTCATCAGCCCGACCGCCCGCGCATCGACAAGCGTCAGCGGCGGGATCTCCTCCGTGCAGTACACCAGCACATCCATCGGGTCGTCGTCCTCGGCAAGTGTCTGCGGAATGAACCCATAGTTCGCCGGATAGAAGACCGCCGAGGAAAGAACCCGGTCGAGCTTGAGCAGGCCGGAGCCCTTGTCGAGTTCGAACTTGAGATTGCCGCCCTTGGGAATCTCGATCACCGCCTTGAAGTACTCGGGAAGCGGGCGATTTTCAACAGTCGGCGTGATGTCGTGCCAGGGATGAACCATGCGGGAACATAGCCCGCCCAAGCCCGCTTGCGCACAACTCCGGAATCCACCGTCGCCCGCGGCAAGCTTCGCCCTCCGCCATGCCGCGCAGGACTTGCCGCATGAACCAAAAAATCCCCGCAATTGCGTCAAGTCGTCTTTCGGCGGGCCTGTACACCGGAATCCACTCCTTTATCGGCCCCTTTGCTTTTGATCGACTCCCCTCGGTGGGCGGCATTGAGCGCCGGTTGTTCTCCTGACTCAACTCCCGCCCTTTCCGTGCCGATCACCTTTCCATCGGGTTGGCACTTCGCACTCGCGGCGGAGGCCGTGCCTGCCCGCAGGCCCACCGTGCGGCCAAGATTGCAGGGAGCATTCATGAGCGTCGATATCGCCCAACGTGACCAGGCCGTGAACAACGCGATCCGTGAGATTTCGCACATCGCGACCCTTCCCGAGATCACGCTCAAGATCATCCAGCTCGTCGAAGATCCCACCAGCACCGCGCAGGATCTGCACAATGTCATCGCGAAAGATCCGGCGCTCTGCACCCGCATCCTCAAGGTGGTCAACTCCGCGTTCTACGGCCTGCCCGGCCAGATCGGCTCGATCAATCGCGCCATCGTGCTTCTGGGCCTCAACGCCGTCAAGAACATCGCCATCGCCGCCTCGCTGAGCAAGCTCTTCAAGGGCGGTCAGCTTACCACCAGCTTCAGCGCCAAGGACCTGTGGACGCACTCGATCGGCGCTGGTGCCGCGAGCAAACTCATCGCCGAAAAGATGAAGCTCGGCCTGACGGATGAGGCCTTCCTCGCCGGGCTGATCCACGATATCGGCATCATGGTCGAACTCCAGAGCGACCGCGCTCGACTGGTCGAGGTTCTCGACAAGGTCGTCTCCATGGACGCCGATCCCGCGAGCCCGCCCACGGGCGACTTCCTCGCGGCGGAGCTCGCGGTCTTCGGCGCGACACACCAGGACTTCGGCGCCGGCCTCTGCGACAAGTGGAAGTTCCCGAAGAGCTTCATCTACGTCACGGGCCACCACCACGACCCGCTCGCACTTGCCAAGGACAACCGCGCCCTCGCATCCATCGTCTTTGTTGCCGATCGACTCTGCGCAAGGCTCAACGAGGGTTTCCGCCTTGATGTGACCGACACCGGCATCCCCGCAGACGTCCTCGATGAGCTGAAGCTGACCAGCGCGGATGTCGAGGATCTCTTCCAGCGGCTGCCCGATACGTTCGCGAACGCCAAGAGCATGCTTGCCTAATCGCGACGAGGCCCGCCGCACGGACGCGGCCGGCACTCGCCGACAGTTCAGGACTCTCTTTCTCCCTCCGGGCGGCGCGACGAAAGTCAGGCCGCCTGTTTCTCATTTTGGCACCATGCCCTCGAAGCATCGGGGTCGCCGGAGGCCCTCCGCAGGCGTGTACCATCCGCTGATGCGATACCCGAACCTCCGACACGGCGTCCCGCTGTTCGCCCTGATTGCTGCCGCCGGCTTGCTCGCGGGCTGCGGTTCATCCGGCACGTCCGGCTGGTCCACCGGCGACAATGAGAAGGACATCATCAACGAGCAGCTCAGCACCGGCGAGCGAGCCGCCGCGGTCGAGCGACTCTGGCGGTCGCAAGCCGACGGAGATCACGCCGCGGCTCGCGAGTCGCTCAAGCGGATCGCCTGGAAAGCCAGCAACATCCAGGCCGTCCGGCTTCAGGCTTTGCGACTGCTTCTGGAAGACGAGCGCGACACCAACAACGCAGACTCCCGGAACATGTTCCGCCTCATGATCGCGATCGAGCCCGATCTGGAGGTGGTCAACTTCCTCGCCACCGCCGCGGCCGATCGCGGCTGGACCGAGTTCGGCCCGCCGATCGTCCGCTCCTTTGCGCGTCAGCGACCGAATCGGCCCGATCGCGATCGCCCGGAGTTCGGCGCGCTCCAGCGGCTGTTCCCATCGCAGCCGGTCGAGCGATCCGTCTACGCCGTGTTCGCAACGCCGGTGACCGCGACCGGCCAGGAGCGCGAGCGGCAGGAACGCGCGCGTCTCGACGCGTGGGCGCTGCTGGCGCGACTGGACCCCGACGGCTCGGCGCGCATGGGCTTCATCGCCGAGCCCGTCCCGAGCGATGATGCGCTGGTGGTAAACGTCCGGACGATCGCTGCGGAACTCCGCTGCGTGCCGATCACGGCGCCGCAGCTCCGCTGGCTCACCGAACTCCGCAACGAATCCCCGCAGCGCGGCCCCGATGCGGCAACCCGCCGCCAATGGTGGGCCCAGACGCGCAGCGCGGTCTCCGGCCTCTCGCCCGAGCAGGTCGCAGGTCTGCAGCTCCGCGCGCTCGAGCCGATCCGCTGGGCAAGCCTGTTCAAGCCCGAGTATCTCTCGCTGGATCGCCGCGGCATCGAGTCCACGCTCACGCAGCGCTTTGCCGGGCGATCGACGACGCAGCGCGTCGGCGCGACCTTCTCCGGCAATGCCGGCAACAGCGAGCGTCTGCAGGACAACCTGCGCCTGCTGGCCTGGAGCGACCTGCTGACCATTCTCGTCATCGATGATGTGCTCCGCCAGCCCGGCCTGCTCGAGTCGTTTATCAAGCACGCCGAGGACGATCGCAAGGACACGAGCACGGAGTTCGGCGGCCTGCTGATCTCTCCGGCCGACGTTCCGCTTGGCGAGACCTATCAGGCCCGGCTCTTTGCGCCGCGAGCGACCGAGCGCCACGGCGATGAGCGTTTCGTGGCCAGCGATGAACTCTTCGCCGCGGGCCCGCTCGCGCTTGCGCACTTCCACTTCCACGCCCAGCGCGTCGACAACCGCGAGTTTGCCGGCCCCGGCCCGGGCGATCTTGAGTTCGCCCAGGCGCACGGCCGCGCCTGCCTGGTCATCACGCCCATCGGCCGTTCCACCCTCAACATCGACTACTTCCAAGCCGGCGGCGCGAAGGTCGACCTCGGCGACTTCGCACCGGCGACATCCGCGAAGTAAGCCGCAACTGGCCGCCCACGGCCTTTCGCACTCCGAACTCCCCCGCGTCGCCCGGCGCCCGCATGAGCATCCATTGACCCCGCTCCTGGTCATCATCGCCGTCGCCAGCATCGCGCTCCACGCCGAAGTCGGGCCGCTGGCCGACTCGATCTCGCCGGACCGCGGCGCCGCCATCACGCTGGCGGTCATGGCCGCGATCACGCTCGCGCAGATGGCCGTGCGGCTGTACGCCAATCGCAGGCTGGATCGCGCGACGCTGCGCGATGGAGCCCCGTCGCTCTCGCCGCGGGCGACGTTCCGGCTCATCCGCGTGCACGACACGGTCATCCGGCTCGCCCCGGTGCTCCAGACGGCGGCGCTGGTTCTGGGCGTGTTCTGCCTCTCGCTGCCGGACTTCGTCGCCGAGCGTGTGCCGCTGCCGCCGATCTTCGCCACGTTCGTGCTGCTCTCGCCGCTGCTTGTCGCGCTGGCGCTCGGCTGGGCCATCGGCTACGACATGGACCGCCGCCTGCGCGAGTCCTCGCTCGTGGCCGGGCTTGACAGCGGCCGCGTGTACCACGCCATGCCCTCGCGCTGGCTCTGGACATGGACGCAGTTCCGGCATCATCTGCTCATCGTCCTCGTTCCCGTGCTGCTGATCGCCGCGTGCACGAGCCTGGCCGAAACGGTCGCGCTCTCCCGCGCGGTGCGATCGGTCGTCGGCTCCACGCCGCTGGCGATGGACCTGACCACGCTCGCGCTGCAGGTCGCCAGCGCGATCGCCGTGCTCGCGCTGACGCCGTCGATCCTTCGACGGCTCTGGGACACCGCGCCTCTGCCGAGCGGCCCGCTGCTGTCGGGCCTGTACGACATCGCGGCCCACGCGCGTGTGCGCATCCGCCCGCCGCTGCTCTGGCGCACGCACGGCACGCTGATGAACGCCATGGTCCTGGGCTTCCTCCCGCCGACGCGTGCGATTCTGCTGACCGATCTGCTCGTCGAGTCGCTCGATGACACGCAGATCCGCGGCGTCATGGCGCACGAAGTGGGGCACATCCGCCGCCGACACCTCCCGTGGCTCGCCGTCGTCGTCGTCGTCACGCTCGGGCTCACCACCGCCGCGGCGGATCTGCTGCTCCGCGCGTTCGCGCCCGCGCTGCTCGAAGGGGCAGAGGCCGGCGACACCGATCACGCGCTGGCCGCGGGCGTGGTCACGCTCATCACCGCGGCGGTCACCATCATCACCTTCGGCTGGGTCTCGCGGCGCTTTGAGTGGCAGGCCGATGCCTTCGCCGCCGCGACGCTCTCGTCGCTCGAGATGCAGCGGCGGGCCGATGCTCAGGCTGACCCGCATGCCGGCCCCCAGGCCAGCCTCGTTCCCGGCTCCGATCTCACCAGCGAAACCGCCCCCGCGACGAGCACCCCCGCCTCCGGCCACGCCTCCCCCGCGGCGGCCGCTGCCGCGTTGCCCGCGCACATCACCGCCGAGGGCGCCCTGGCCATCGCCTCGGCGCTCCGCAGCGTCGCGATGCTCAACCACCTTCCGCTCGATCGCTTCTCGTTCCGCCACGGCTCGATCCGCGCGCGGCTGGATCACCTCGATTCGCTCATCGGCAGGCCGATCGCCGCGCTGCCGATCGACCGCACCGCCCGCCGGATCAAGCTCGCCAGCCTCGCCGCGGGGCTGGTGCTGCTCGTGCTGCTGGCGCTGGACATCCGCGCCGCGACAAGCGGTCGCGATGGCCCCGATCCCGGCAATCGCCGCACGGCGCCAAACCCGGATTCGCTCCTGTCGGCCGCCGCACCCTACACTGGCCGCCCATGCCTCCACGCACCTCCAAAGCCGCCCGCACACCACCGCGAGGGTCCGCCGCCAACCGACCCCACATCGCGATCATCACCGCGCGGTACAACGCCGTCGTGACCGATGCGCTCGAGCGCGGCGCGCTCGCCGCGGCCAACGGCACCGCCACCGTCGAGACCTTCTCCGCCGCCGGTTCCTTCGAACTGCTCGCCCTGACGCGCCAGGCCGCGGCGAACACCGCGTTCCACGGCGTGCTGGCCCTTGGCTGCATCATCCGCGGCCAGACGCGGCACGATGAGTTCCTCGGCCACGCCGTCACCAGCGGCCTGGCCCGGATCGCCATCGAGACCGGCGTGCCCATCGGCCTCGGCGTGCTCACCGTTGAGAACGAGCAGCAGGCCCTCGTCCGCGCCGGTCTGGCCACGCCCCGCGCCCGCGGCAAGATCAAGCCCGCCCACGGCAACAAGGGCGAAGAGGCCATGCACGCCCTGATCGCGAGCATTCACGAAGCGCGGCGCATCGCCCGCTCCAAGCCCGGCGGAGGCCGCTGATGCCATCCATGACCCCGCAGGCCCGTCGCCGCTTGGCCTTTCAGGTGCTCTTCCAGATCGATGCGCAGTCCGGCGGCGGCACGCCCGATGTGCACCAGATCCTCGCGCAGATGGAGCTCGATGAGGGCACCGCCGACCGCGACCGTGCCGAGGTCGCCGCGATCGCCCAGGGCGCCTGGCAGGCCCGCCGCAACGCCGACAAGGACACCGCGGCCCTCGCCCCGGGCTGGCCGGCGCACCGTCAGGCGGCGGTGGACCGCGCGATCCTGCGGCTGGCCCACTACCTGCTGAACACGCCGACGGCCCCGTGCGCAGCGCCCGCCCCCGCGGTCATCAGCGATGCGGTCGACCTCGCCCGCGAGTTCTCCACGGAGAAGTCCCCCGCGTTCGTCAACGCGCTGCTGGACAAGGTGTACAAGGCCACGCCCGCGGGCAAAGCCGCGGCGGCCAACCCGCCAGTCGCCAACCCGCCGTCGGACACTCCACCCGTGGCCCCTCCCCCGGCACCCGAAGCGCCCTGAGCCCGTCCGCGATCACCCATGGCCTTCTTCAAGTCCATCCTGTCCAAACTCAAGCAGGGCCTCGAGGCCACGCGGCAGACGCTCACCCGCGGCCTGCGTTCGCTCATCCTGGGCCGCCAGCTCGATGATGCGCTGATCGATGATGTCCAGCGCATGCTCCTTGAGGCCGATGTCGGCGTGGAGGCCACGCAGCGGCTCATCGACCGCGCCCGCGCGGACTTCAAGGCCGGCACGCTCCGCCGCAGCGAGGATCTGCTGGCGCACCTCAAGGCACATATCAAGGAACTGCTGTCATCTTCGGCGGCTGTGGCCGGGGGGGCCGTGGGGGGCGGGGGGGCGGCGGCGGCTGTGGCCGCGGGGGCTGGGGGCGCTTCCGCCGGGGCCGGCTCGCCGGTCGGCGATGCGGCATCCGCCCCCAGGATTCTCAGCCCGGAGTTCCGCCTCGCGCCCGCCGCGCCGACGGTCGTGCTGATCACCGGGACCAACGGCGCGGGCAAGACCACGAGCATCGCCAAGCTCGCGCACATGTTCCGCCGGCAGAACAAGACGGTCCTTCTGGCCGCGTGCGACACCTTCCGCGCCGGCGCGGTGCGTCAGCTCGAGGTCTGGGCCGAGCGGCTGGGCGTCGAGGTGGTCAAGGGCCAGCAGGGCGGCGACCCCGCGGCGGTGGCGTTCGATGCGTGCAAGGCCGCGGTCGCGCGCGGGGTCGATGTGCTGATCCTCGACACCGCGGGCCGCCTGCACACGCAGGACCCGCTCATGCGGCAACTGGGCAAGATTTATAATGTCGCCGGGAAACTCATCCCCGGCGCGCCGCACGAGGCCCTGCTGGTGCTCGATGCAACAACCGGCCAGAACGCGGTGCGCCAGGCCCAGGAGTTCGCCCGCTTCTCGCCGCTCTCGGGCCTGATCCTGACCAAGCTCGACGGCACGGCCAAGGGCGGCGTGGTCATCGCCATCCGCCAGGCGACGAGCATCCCGGTCAAGTTCATCGGCACGGGCGAAACGCCCGACGACCTCCAGCCGTTCAACGCCGATGAGTTCGCCGAAGCAATGTTCTCCGAAGAAGCCTGATCGCCACCCACAGGCCGAGCACCCCGCCGCACGAAGTCGTGTTCAAATGACCAAACCATAAAGCTCCTCCCCCGATTCCTATCGGGGGAGGTGCCGCGTCTTCGCGGCGGAGGGGGTGCCTCCATCCCTCCCCAAAACGCAACAAGGGACGCGATCACCAGATCGCGTCCCTTGTGTGTTCACCGAGCCGATGGCCGAAGCCCGACGGCCGATGGCCGAAGCCCGACGGCCGAAGCCCGCTGGCCGCTGGCCGCTCGCCGCTCCCCCACCCCCCGTCACGCCGCGATGCGCACATCCTTGCCGCGTGCGTTGATGATGCTCTGGGTCATGCCGCCGCCGCTGAGGCGGACGACCAGGGTCGATGACGGCTCGCCGGGCACCCTGCCGCGCTGGGCGCGCACGGTGTACTGGAACCCTGCCGCGCCGGCGGGCAGATCTTCATCGGTGAACTTCTTGCCGCCGACGGTGCCGACGAGCTCGGCGGGGCCGACGGTGCCGCTGGCGCTGATCGTCGCGCGGGTGACAAAGTACACCACCTCGGCCTGCTGGCGGGCCTTCCAGCGGACGGTCAGTTCGCCGGTGGCGGCGTTGAGGCTGGCGCGAAGCTCGGTGGGCGCCTCGGGCGCGGGCCGCGGGCTGGGCGGCTGGGGCACGGGGAGCTGGGCGAGGATGTAGATGTTCTCCGGCGTGGCCGAGCGATCGGCCGTCAGCCGCACCTGCCGGATGATGTTCGCGGCGGACTTGCGAACATTGCTGAGCGCAACAGTCTGCGCATCAACCGAGGCCTTGGCGGTGTTGCGAGCCTTGCCGGCGGCGTCGAAGGCGACGTTGGCGGTGGAGAGGAGGCCCTGAAATTCCGTGATGACCTGTGGCCCCAGGTTCAGGGCCTGGCTGTTATCAGCCCAGGTCTCGCTGCGCTCGTTGAGGAACGTGAGAAACTGCTCGATCTTCGTGGGCAACACTGACATGATTCCTGCTCCTGCGTTGATGGATGCGCCCGCAACCGAGGACTGCCGCCAACCGAGGCGGCCGCCCGCGCGGGCTGACAGAATCATCGACCCATCCGCGGCGAGCCTTCGCGACTGCTTACCAAACTCGCCCACAATTCTCGCGGCCCGGGCCGCACAGACGGAACAGACGACCGGACCGGCGTGATCCGGGGTCCAATGTATGAAGCCGGATCGAGGCAATGGCTCGTTCGGGTCCGCTTGAGCGCCGGGGTTCCCATCGGGCTGGTGGCTTGGAGACGCTCCGGTCAAGTGCGGAGACGGGGGCGATTGCTGCATGGCTGACCACATGCACCGTGCCGTCCCAGCGTGTACACTGCCTGAGGGTGCGGTTCCCGGGTGGGAACGAATTCGGTACCTCTCTGTCCGCCAGTTTCCAAAGCTGCCACGAGATCTACCCACTCATGCCCACAAGAACGAGTACCAGCGGGAGCGAACTCTTCATCGTTGATAACAGCGATGAGGATTGGAAGGTCGTTCGGTATCTGCACGATTGGTGCCAGCTTGCCAAAGCCATCGACGTGGCGACGGGGTACTTCGAGATCGGTGCACTTCTGGCCCTCAAGGGGGAGTGGCAGAAGGTCGACAAGATCCGCATTCTCATGGGCGACGAAGTCTCTGCGCGGACGCGGGACGCGTTCGAGCGAGCACTTACGCAGATTCGGGACCGCCTGGACAAGAGCCTTGAGGATGAGAAGGAGCGGTCCGACTTCCTGGACGGGGTGCCCGCGATCGCCGCGGCCATTCGATCGGGGAAGATCGAATGCCGCGTGTACAGGCGGGACAAGTTCCACGCCAAGGCCTATATCACCCACGCGCGGCTGGAGGTCGTCGGCTCGTCTGCGCTGGTCGGATCATCCAACTTCACGTATCCGGGTCTGACGGAGAACATCGAGCTCAACGTCCAGGTGACCGGTTCACCGGTTGCCGTGCTGCAAGAGTGGTTCGAGGCCCATTGGAACGACGCCGAGGACGTCACGCCCGAGGTGCTCCGCGTCGTCGAGCGGCAGGTCCGCGAGTATTCGCCGTTCGAGGTCTACGCGCGCTCGCTTCAGCAGCTCTTCAATGGGTACCAGCAGAGCGTAACGGAATGGGAGCGTGGCAACGACGACCGAAGCTCGCGAATGTTCGGCAAGCTCGACCGGTATCAGCAGGATGGCTACAAGCAGCTCCAGAAGATCGCCGCCCGGTATCGCGGCGCGTTCCTGTGTGATGGCGTGGGTCTCGGCAAGACCTACGTGGGGCTCATGCTGATCGAGTGGCTCGTCAAGTACGAGCGCAAGCGCGTGGCGCTCTTCGTGCCCAAGGCCGCGCGCGGGCCGGTGTGGGAGGAAGCGCTCAAGCGGGAGCTTCCGGATCTCGGCAACGCGTACGGCCCGGGCGTGCTGATCTTCAATCACACGGACCTCACGCGTGAGGACGAGCGCGTTCGGCGGCAGCTGGAGGACGTGGCCCGCAGCGCCGATGTTCTGATCATCGATGAGGCTCACCACTTCCGCAACCCCGGACACCGCGGCGAGACGCCCGCCGATGTGCTCGATCCGACGAAGCCCGGTCCGGGGTACATTCCGGGTGAGGGCAAGGTCAAGCCGTCGCGATACCGAAGGCTCTTTGACATCGCCGAGGGCAAGACGCTCTTCATGCTGACCGCGACGCCGGTGAACAACCGGCTGATCGACCTTCAGCACATGATCGAACTCTTCAGCCGCAAGGAGACCGACTACTTCAAGGCCGCGCCGCTGGGCATCCACTCGCTCCGCGGCCACTTTCGGAGTATCGAGCGAACGCTCGAGAAGAATCTCGGCAGGAAGGCTGCGACTGCTGACGATCTGGACGATGGTGCCGACTTGACCGACGAGGCCGGTGAGGCGGTCAGGTTTCTTGGCGACGACGCGCTGTTCAAGGCGCTGGTTGTCCAGCGCAGCCGCGCCTATGTGCGGAAGTCGCAGCTGGCCAGCGGAGCAAGCGTCACGGCGTTTCCGACACGGCAGGCACCGAAGGTGGCGGGGTACGAGCTGAAGAAGACCTATGGCAAGCTCCTCGGGATGGTCGAGACCGCATTCGAGAAGAAGGCGCCGCTCTTCTATCTGCCGATCTATTACCCGTTGAACAACTGGATCGGCCCTCCGCAAGAGAAAGAGGCGAAGAAGTTTGTCGATGGTCGCCAGAAGCAGATTGTTGCGCTCGTTCGCACGGCATTCCTGAAGCGATTCGAGAGCTCCGTCGATGCCTTCAAGAGTTCGTGCGGAAACCTGATGAGGCGGATGATCGCCTGGGTCGAGGTACACGCGTCGACGCCACAGGAGAAGGGGCACCTCGCCGCGTGGAAGACGAAGCACGCGGACTTGCTGGGCACGATCGAACGCGATAAGTCACTCTTTGATGACCCCGACGCCGAGGAAGACGTGTACCTTGTCCCCCAGGACATGCTCGACGATGTCGAGCAGCTCGACCGCGCGAAGTACAACGTGCCGAACATGCTGCACGAGTGCTACTCCGACCTGATCCAGCTCGCCGACTTTCTCGCCGAATGCGAGCGATTCAAGCCGAAACAAGATGACAAGCTCCAGACGCTCCTGAAGCTTCTCAAGAGTGACCAGGTCCTGCGGCGGCACAAGTGCCTGATCTTCACCGAGTTCAAGGACACCGCCCAGTACCTCAAGCGTGAACTCATCGAGGCCGGTATCGAGGGCGTCGAGGAGATCGACTCGGGGTCAACCACCGACCGCGGCTCGCTCATCCGCCGATTCAGTCCCTACTACAACGGCACTACACCCGCCCAGCTCGGGAAAAAGGGGCAAGACGAGATTCGAATCCTGATCTCGACGGATGTGCTCAGCGAGGGCCTGAACCTTCAGGACGCGACGCGGCTGATCAATTACGACCTGCACTGGAACCCCGTCCGGCTGATGCAGCGCATCGGCCGTGTTGATCGCCGTATGAACCCGGCCATCGAGCACCAGATCAAGGCCGACTTCCCGGAGCCGGGCGACCGCGGCGCGATCCGTGGCGACGTGGCGTATTGGAACTTCCTCCCGCCCGACGAACTCAACCGCCTGCTCACGCTCTACAGCAAGGTCACTCAAAAGACGCTGCGAATCAGCAAGACTTTCGGCATCGAGGGCAAGAAGCTCCTCACGCCCGATGACGACTACGACGCGCTGAGGGACTTCAACGAGGCCTACGAGGGACACGAGACGCCGCTGGAGGCGTTGCACCTGGAGTACCAGACGCTGCTGACCGCGCACCCGGGGCTGGCTGAGCGGCTTAGCGCCCTTCCGGGGCGCGTGTTCAGCGGAAAGAGGCATCGCGATCCCGGAACTCGCGCAATCTTTCTCTGCTATGCGCGACCCGGCAGAGGCGAGGACGGCGAGACCAGCGAGGAGGCTGGCGATGTCGTCTGGTATCTCTATACCATCGCCGACCAGAAGGTGCGGGAGGCACCGACGGACGTGCCGCTGGAGTTGATCGCCGAACTGATCCGGTCACTCCCGACGACGCCGCGGCACGCCGAGATCGAGGCCACGGTGCTGTCGGATGTTCGCCGCGCGGTGGAGAAGAAGATCAAGAATGGGTATCTCCGGTCGGCAGGACTGCCTATGTCGGTCAAGCCGGTGCTCAAGTGCTGGATGGAGCTGAACTGAGTCATGCCGACCCACAAGCACATCGAAGCCGCGCTGGCGATCGTGAAAGACGAGCGCACCTTCCTGCAGCGCCTCCTCGGACAGACGCTGGCCTGGCCGATCGACGAGTCCGCGACGCGGACCGAGGACGTCACGTACGAGTGGGCCGAGTCCGACCTGCGGTCGCGCAACCTCTCTCGAAGAGTGGCCGAAGGCCGCATCAAGCAGTTCGTCCCTTCCACCGACTGTCCATGGGGCATCTTTCTGATCGAGTTCAAGGACGACGCACCCTTCAAGGACGACGCTGCCGGGCGGGGCATGACCGGCACTCTCCGTGACATCCTCCGCGGCCTTGTCCCGAGCAAGCGGAAGAGTTCCCAATTGGCCTCATTTCAGCGTGAACACCTGCTCTTCATCTGTACCCACAACTACACGTCTTTCCGATTCGCCTACTTCAAGGATCCCGGCGAATCGTTCAAGACGCCCCAGCTCGCGTCCTTCGGCTGGACGCGCGGCGGCGGCGTAAAGACCGTCGCACGCTACAACCTCCCCAACCTCGAATGGCCGCCCGACGGCACCGAACCCAGGGATTGGATCGCAGAATGGACGCACGCATTCGATGTCGAGCGCGTGACCAAGGACTTCTTTGAACAGTTTACAAAGCGTCATGACGACTTTCTGTCGTCGGTGCAGGGTATCCCGGGCGAGAGGGATCGCCGGTGGTTCGTGTCGGCGCTCCTGAATCGCCTCATGTTCGTCTACTTCCTGCAGAAAAAGGGGTTCATCGACGGCGGCGGCGAAGCGGGCAGGCATTATCTGGAGCGGAAGCTCGACGAGTCGCGGGCCGCTCTCGGACCGGACGCGTACTACGACGGCTTTGTCAAGCACCTGTTCTTCGAGGGCTTCGCCAAGCCGGAGAAGGCGCGGTCGCGACACACGGGCGTCCCGCTCGGCGAAGTCAAGTATCTCAACGGCGGCCTGTTTCTCAAGCACCCCGTCGAGCAGAAGCAGGAAGACGCCAACCGCCAGATCCGCGTGCCCGATGCGCCCTTTGAGCGCCTCTTCGAGCTCTTCGCCGGCTATTCCTGGAACCTCGACGACACGCCCGGCGGCAGCGACAACGAGATCAACCCGGACGTGCTGGGCTACATCTTCGAGAAGTACATCAACTACACAACCTCCAAGCAGAAGGAGTTCGGCGCGTTCTACACCCGCCCCGAGATCACCGACTACCTCTGCGAGAAGACCATCCACCGACTGATCCTCGATGGCGTCAACACGCCGGGCGCGCCCGCCGCGGGCCTGCCCAAGCGGGCCTTCGACACGATCGGCCAGATGCTCAGCAAGATGGACGACAGACTGGCGACACGCCTTCTCGACGACGTGCTGCCGGGGCTGAGCCTGCTGGATCCGGCTTGCGGGTCGGGCGCGTTCCTCATCGCCGCCATGAAGGCCATGGTGGATGTCTATACCGGCGTCTTCGGCTGGATCCGCATGAGCGGCTCGTCCGCGCTCAAGGCCCGGGTGAAGAAGATCGAGAGTGATCACGCATCACTTCTGTACTACGTCAAGAAGCAGATCATCACGCAGAACATCTATGGCGTGGACATCATGGAGGAAGCGACGGAGATCGCCCGGCTGCGGCTGTTCCTCACGCTTGTGGCTTCCGCCGACACCGTCGACCAGCTCGAACCGCTGCCCAACATCGACTTCAACGTGCTCGCTGGCAACTCGCTCATCGGCCTGCTGCGCGTGGACGAGGGCGACTACGACGCCCGCGGGCGGGAGCGGAACATGTTCGCCGAGCACTATCGCGTGTTGCTGAACCGGCGCAATGTGCTGCTGCGGGCGTACAAGGACGCAGCGACGTACGACGAGGGGCTGACCGGCACGCGCGACGAGATCCGCCGGGCGGCGGAGGCTGCGAGCGAGCAGCTCAACGACATGCTCAAGGCGGAGATGGATGATCTCGGCGTGCAGTACCACGTGCTGGGGTGGGATCCGAAGAAGAAGGACACCAAAATCAACCGGAAGCGTGCCGTCGGGCCGCTCGACATCGATCGCCTCCGCCCGTTCCACTGGGCGTACATGTTCGACAAGGTCGTGGCCGACCGCGGCGGCTTTGACGCCATCATCACCAACCCGCCGTGGGAGATCTTCAAGCCCAACGGCAAGGAGTTCTTCCAGAACCACTCCGACCTGGTGACCCGCAAGAAGATGAACATCCACGACTTCGAGGACGAGCAGGAGAAGATGCTCGAGGACGAGGACGTCCGCGACAAGTGGCTGGACTACTGTGAAGAGTTCCCGCCGCTCTCGGCCTACTTCCGCTCCGCTCAGCAATACAAGAACCAGATCAGCATAGTCAACGGCAAGAAGGCCGGCACCGATATCAACCTCTACAAGCTCTTCGTCGAGCAGTGCTACAACCTGCTCCGGCCGGGCGGGCTGTGCGGGATCGTCATCCCCAGCGGTATCTACACCGACCTTGGTTCCAAGCAGCTCCGCGAGATGCTCTTTGGAAAGACGACCGTTACCGGGCTGGTGGGATTCGAGAACCGACGCAAGGTCTTTGATGACGTAGATAGTCGTTTCAAGTTCGTCGTCCTCACCTTTCAGAAGAGGGGCGAAACCAGGCGGTTCCCCGCCGCGTTCATGCGCCACGACGTGGGGGAGTTGCGCCGCTTCCCCGATGGGCCCGACCCTGAGTCTCGCGGCCAGGTGACGATCGACGTCGCCACCGCCCGGCGGCTCGCTCCCGACTCGCTCTCGATCATGGAGTTCAAGGGCCCACTCGACGTCGCCATCGCCGAGAAGATGCTGCGGTTCCCGATGCTTGGGGGCGAGGGGAAAGGCGGCTGGAATCTGCAACTGTCGCGTGAGTTCGACATGACCAACGACGCGAACAAGCCCGACGGTTCGCGGCTCTTCCTTGACAGGCCCGGCAAGGGGCGGCTGCCGCTGTACGAGGGGAAGATGATCTGGCAGTTCGACCACCGCTACGCCGAGCCGAGGTACTGGATCGAGGAGAAGGCGGGACGGAAGCAGTTGCTGGGGCGCACAGAAGACTCCGGTCAGCCGCTGGACTACCAAGCGTTCCGCCTGGGCTTCCGAGACATTGCCGCGAACACCAATGAGCGGACACTCGTTTCCGCAGTTATCCCGCCGACATTCCACGGCAACAAAATCCCGACAGTCTGCATTTATGGCGAGAACGGAAAGCGACTGGTCGTCGATGTGGAGCAGACGTATCTGCTGGGCCTGTGGAACAGCTTTGTGATCGACTACATCATCCGAATGCGCGTCACAACTACACTCAATTTCTTTTATATACTTCAGTTGACCGCGCCTCTATACGACCCGAAGAACCCAACGCACTGCGCCATCGTCGAGCGGACTACCCAGTTGACGTGCACGACGGAGGAGTACGAACCGTTCGCGAAAGCGCTGGCAATCAAGGGGCTTCGCTGTCGCGAGCTTAGCGAGAGAGAGCGGTCCGAACTCCGTTCTGAAGTTGACGGTTTTGTGGCCCACCTCTACGGCCTCACCGAGGACGAGTTCGCCCACGTGCTTCGGCAGTTTCCCATTGTGCCCGAGCCGGTCAAGACCGACGCCCTCAACGCCTATCGCGCTGTCCAGCGGGGATTGGTGAAGTAATGCCCACAAAGAAGCCCAAACTCGCCGTGTCTTCCCTTCGCGTCCGCAACTTCAAGGCGATCGTCGACAGTAAGACCGTGCGTTTCACGCCGCTGACCGTCTTCATCGGCAACAACGGCAGCGGCAAGAGCAGCCTGATGGAGTCTTTGGAGTTGGTCCAGCGCATGGCCCACGAGGATGTGGACGTGGCTCTCGATCCATTCCTGGGGCTCGAGCACGTCCGGCACAAGGCGGCGGTGGCAGCAGCGACGAAGCAGGGCAAGACCAAGCAGCGGGACCCGGCAACGGGGCACTTACAGTTTGTGCTCAGCGGATGGGCCGAGCCGCGAAATGGTGGTCTCTTCGGTCGTCGATTACAACGTGAGTCCTACGACGCTTCGATCAGTATCGGCACCGAGCAAGGCGGCGAGCGCGTTGTGGTTGCCGCAGAAGTCCTCCACCTCCGTGGCGATCTTTACGCCAAGAGCGTGCGTCGCCCGCGGGCGGACGCGCTGCGGGACGCGATCGGCCGCTCGGTAGAGACATGGCAGTTTCTTGACATGAGCCCGCGTGAGATGGGACGTCTCCGCTCGCGGCGTCGGACCAGCGTGCGCATGGCCCTGCAGCGTGACGGGTCAAATCTCGCGGAGTACCTGCTCGACATGCGTGACGGATCCGGCCGTGGCATTTCGGCTCAGCGTGCTGAAGAGGGCCTTGCCGCGTTCAACGGTTTCGTCGAGGCGATGCGTCAGGTCCTGCCCTACGCAAGCGATCTGCGCCCAGTTGAACGGGACGTTCTGGAGCGCAAGGTGTTTCTCGAGCTGATGGAGCCTTACGGAAAGGACGGGCTCGCGATGCAGATTCCCGGCTGGCTTATGTCGACGGGCACCCTCCGCATCGCCGCGCTGCTGGCGGTACTTCGCCACCCCGAGCCGCCGCCATTGATCTGCATCGAAGAGATCGAGAACGGTCTGGATCCCCGCACCATCCAACTGCTCGTCTCGGAGATTCAGTACGCCGTCGAGCGGCGGGGCATCCAGGTCATGGTCACGACGCACTCGCCCTACTTCCTCGATCTTGTGCCTCTCGACACGGTGGTGTTTGTGGAACGCGGCGAGAAGGGGCCATCCTTTACCCGTCCAGCCGACGATGCAGAACTGCGCGGGTGGGCTGAGAAGTTCTCGCCAGGTCAGCTCTACACCATGAACACGATGACTGGTTCCGGATCCAGGCCGAGGAAGCGGAAGCCATGAAACTCGGACTCATTGTGGAGGGCTACGCCGACGGGGCGGTCTGCCGCATCGCTGCGCAAAGGCTTGTACCTGGTCTCACTGTTCATGAACCAACGGTCATGGTGAATCGGCCGAGGTTGCTTGATGGCTGCGGCGATGCGGCCGCTGCCCTGCTAAAAGCTGGCAAGTGCGACAAAGTGGCCGTTGTCTGGGACCTGTACCCGAATTGGGCGGACAAGCAGTTTAAGCCCTGCCGCAAGGCGGACCGCGAGCGTGCGCTCGCGTCGCTGGCGGCCGCAGGGTTGGAGGCCGGCCCCCGCGTGGTGCTCGTGTGCATTCAACGGGAACTGGAGACGTGGCTCATCGCCGATGTCGCAGCAATCAAGAGCGTCCTCGTGCCCCGGTACATCGCCGCGGATCGCCTACAGAAGATCAACCCACCGGGAAAGCCGGAGCGGCACGCCGATCCGAAGGGGTGGCTCGAGGACACTTTCGACAGGGCGAAGGGGACCAAGTACACCGACCGCGAGCATGCGCCGGCGATCATGGGTGAGATCAGCGACCTGAAGGCCTTGCGCAAGGTTCCGTCGTTCTCTCGCTTTGCAGCAAAGCTGTTGGGCGTTCCATCATGGCCGCCCGCGAAGTGACGGAGGGCATGATCTCCACGCGGCGTGCTTCGAATGTGGGCTTGGTGGCCCCCGGAGGGATCTCACCAGGAATCTGTCAGGTGGGGCTCGGGTGAACGGCACCGCGGCGCGGTCCCACGTTGCGTCTGGCTGGCCCGGTCGAGGCGGGCCGAACTGATGGTGAACACTTGGGGGCCGGGTCCGACCGCTGGAGGTGCGGAGGGGGCGTGATGGCCGCGTCAGGGGGCGTGATGACGCCGTCACGCGTCCACAAGTCGGCGTCAGGCGTCCACAAGACGGCGTCAGGCGTCCACAAAATGCCGTCACGCGTCCACAAGACGGCGCCGCGCGTCCACAAAATGCCGTCACGCGTCCACAAGACGGCGCCGCGCGTCCACAAAATGCCGTCACGCGTCCACAAGACGGCGCCGCGCGTCCACAAAATGCCGTCACGCGTCCACAAGA
>JAJTHN010000063.1 GCA_021297895.1 Phycisphaeraceae bacterium
CGGCGCGTTCGGGTTCGTGACCGGCAAGGCGGCGGAGGTCGCGGCTTGAGCACTACCGCAACCCCGATCCCGCGGGTCCTGCACCAGATCTGGCTGGGCAAGGGCGAGATGCCCCTGCACCAGCGGCGCTGGCGACGCCGCTTCGCCGAGATGAACCCGCACTGGGAGATGCGGCTGTGGACGGATGACAACCTGCCGCCGATCCTCAACCGCAACGCATGGGCGGCGTGCGGCCAAGTCGGCGGCACGCCCGGCTGCGTGATGCGCTCGGACATCCTGCGACTCGAACTCCTGGCCCGCTTCGGAGGCGTCTATCTCGACACGGATGTGAAGCCCATCCGTCCGCTCGACGAGATGTGTCCGCCCGAAGTTCGTGCCTGGACCGCGTGCGAGCAACTCGACATCGTCTCCAACGCGGCGATGGGCTTTCCGGCCAACCACCCCGCGATGTGGCACATGGTGGCGATGATCGAAGAGTCGTTCTTCGAGCGCCGGTACGTTGGCGATCAGGCCGGGCCGGGACTTCTCGCTCGCGTGGTCACCCAGTACGACGACTTAACGCTCTATCCGCCGGCGTACTTCCACCCGACCGTCGGGGAGTCGAAGTCCAACCCGGACGCGAAAGGGTTCCTTTTGGGCGCGCACTTGTTCGCTGGCACCTGGGTTGAGGAGAACCGTCCCCGACACAATCGGCTGTGGCTTGCGAACGCCGGTCATTGAGCAGCATGGACCGCCGTCGCATTGATCACCACCGCCTTCCCATCGGCCGATGCGACCTTGCCCACCACGACCATTTCCGAAAGCTCCTTCAGCCCGCGCCGCCCCTTCATGTCGGTGCGGAGGATCTGGCCCTTCGCGTCCACAACCTGCACTGTCACGGAGTTGGCGAGGATGTCGGTCTTGGTTTCGCAGCAGTAATCCCAGGGCTTGGAGCACTTATCGTCCGGGTTTTCGTTGCACGCCTTGAGGTCCCGGCCCATAAGCGTGAAGACCGCGCGGCCAGCGACAAACGGCTCCTTGCTGCCGCCGACGCGCCCACGCAGCACGACCTCGTCACCGACCTTGAGGGTCCCGGCCTTGCGGGCCTCCGACACATCCTTGGCGGTCTCCGGCAGCTTCTCGACGAAGAAACCGCTCGGCAGCGGAGCCTTGGGCACATGCATCGAGACCGCCGTGAGCACCAGCGCGTCGTTCCCGTTGGCGGTCTCGACCTTGGCGGTCAGGAACACCTCGGCACCCGGCTTAAGTCCGTGCTGGCCGTTGAGCCCGGCGCGTAGGGGCCTGCCATTGGCATCCACAATCTGCACCGTCGCCCGCCCTTCGGCTGGAATATCGCACGCGGTGTCGGGGAGTGTGTCCGAGGGTGGGCAGCAGCCCTTGCGGGTGGACTCGTCCACCAGCGTGAACATCGAGCGGTTCTCGACAAACGCGTCCTTGGACATCGCCACGTTGCCGCGCACCGTGATCGTCTCACCGACCTTTGCGGACTTCATCGCGGCGGTGATCTCCAGCGCGTTGGCAGGAAGTTCGGGCTTGAGCATCGTCTTCACGTCCGCGACGCTCTTGACCTGCGCCATCGCCGCCGCGGGCGTGAACACACCCAGCCCCGCCGCGCCGCCCAGCAGCATGGCGGCGAGCGACATCGCCCGCACAGCACCCGTCACGTTCATCTTCGCCGTCTTCATATCAAAGCTCCTTGAACACACTGTTGCACTTTACTCGCCTCGCGACACGCGCCGCGCCGGCATCTCGCTTGCCATCACACCGCCTTGAGCGCGACGGGAATCGTCGGCTTCAGGCAACGGATCGCCGGGGGCAACGCGCCCACGACGCCGAGGGCCAGGCCCGTCAGCAGCCCCAGCCCGATCACCGTCTCATCGATCATCAGCCCAAATGCCCCCATTGAGAACCGCACCGCCAGCCCGTCGAGCATGAACACACCAACCGCGCACGCGATCAGCCCGCCCGCCGCAGTCGCCAGCGTCGATTCCTGGATCATCGACCAGACGATCGCCAGCCGTCGGTAGCCGATGGATTGCAGCGTGCCCAGCTCGCGGATACGCGAAGCGAACGCGGCGTACATCGTGTTCAGCCCGCCGAAGAGCCCGCCCACGGCGATCAGCCCCGCCGTCACCCAAGCGACGATTTTGATCGGGCCGAAGAAGTTGGCGAGTTTGCCGTAGTACTCGCGCTCGGTCATGGGCACGAGTTCGAGGTCGGGCCGCGTTTTGGTGAAGGCCGCGATGTCCCCGAAATCCGCACCCTCGCCCGTCTCCTCGTTGTAGGGGTCGAGCGTGAGGACGACGCATGAGATGGTCTCTCGCTTGGTGGCCGTCATGAGATCCGCCAGCGGCAGCCACACCTCCGCCTCGACGACCGTCCCCGGCGCGCTGAAACGCCCGACGACTTCCCACGGTCTGCCGTCGATCATCACCGCTTTGCCGACCTGCACGTCGATCTCGGCCACCCCAAGCACAGTCGCCGCCATCCGCCCAACCAAGACTTCATCGGCTCCGGATACGGGCCAGCGTCCCTCGGTGAGCGATACCGATTCGTGGACGAGGGCCGCGGTGGGGGTGACTCCACGCATCATGACTTGTCGTCCCTTCGGCTTGGACATCGAGGCTGTGTTCGAGCCCTGAGCGGCAGCGGCCTGCTCGCCGCTTGATTGGGTGGTGGTCCTCGCCGCGGCACCCACTCGGACAGGCAACATCACATGCACCTCGGGCGAGACATACGCCACGCCCGCGCGGGTCCGTACGCCCGCGACGCTGGCCGCAAGCACCCCCGGCACGCCCGCCTCAATCTCGGAACGCTCGACGCTCTCCTCGCTCCCCGCGCCCATGAGGATGACGTTGTGCTCCCCGCCGGTGGCCCGCAGCGCCCGGCTCATGCCGTTGACGAATCCGCCCGCGACCAGGATGAGCAGGACGACCATCGCCGCTCCAGCGACAGAGAGGAACAGCCGCGAGGGCGAGCGCCCCAGGTTGCGGACGGCATAGGCAAAGGGAAGAAGTCTCATGAAGTCCTTTCTCACACCGCCCGGAAGCAGGACGCGATCTCACGCCGCCCGGCTCGCCACGCGGGCACCAAGCCCGCCACGATGCCCACGCCCGCCGAGATGATGAGGCCCCAAACCAAGACTGACCACGACGCGCTCACGCCGATCGACAGTCCCTCCTGCGAGAGACTGAAGTTGCCGAAGTGGACCACCGACAGGGCGATGCCTGTGCCGATCGCGCCCCCGAGCACGCCGATGAGCATTCCTTCGCTGACAATCAACCGGGCGATGAGGCTGGAGCGGAACCCCAGCGTCTGCAGGACCGCGTGCTCCTTGATGCGGTCCTGCACGCTCAGCACGATGGCGTTGGCGACCAGCGCGAGCACCGCCGCCAGGCACCCCCACCCCAGCCACTGCGTGAACTTCACGATCTCCACGATGTCGGCCCCAGCCTGCGCCACGAACGCCTTCTCGGGGCTGGTCATCGTCGGGTCCGCCTCGGCGCGGAACTCGGCATCGATCGCCTCCGCCACGGCCTCCATCTTCGCGGGGTCATCGACGCGGACGGTGAACTGCGTCACGCTCCCCAGCCCTCCGCCCTTGCCCGCGGCCTGCTGGAGGAAGTCGAGGTGGACATAAGCTACGTTCTGGTCCTGCGCCTCGGGGGAGCGGATGATCCCCGCGACCGTGACGGTGATGCCCGAGGCGTCGAAGGACTGGCCGACCTGGAAGCCGCGCCGCGCGGCGAGCGTCTCGCCGACCAGCGCCGAGTCCGAGCGCTTCTCCCACTCGGCCACGGAACCGGAGATGAGTTGCCACTTGCTCGCCCATCCGTTGGGACCGCCCAAGTTCTCGCGCGGCACGCCCCGGAACGTAACGACATCGAGCGAGGCCCGGCAGTTGTTGACCACGATCTTGACCGGCACCGCGCTGACCACGCCCGGGATCTTCTCGATCCGGTCCACGTAGAACTGCGGCAAGCGGCTGGCGGCGGGGCAGAAGCGGTTCTCGCGGTAGACCACCAGCGTGGTGTCCCCCGCGGCGGCCTGCGTCGAGCGGCGCACGCCTTCCTGCAGCGTCTGCACCGCGATGAAGAGGAACATGGCGATGGCGACGCCCGAGAGCGTGAGCACGCTGCGGACGCGGTGCCGCCAGAGTTGCTTGAAGACGACGGGCATGAACTTGGGTGCGATCATGGCTCAGGCCTCCTGGGGAACAAGTGGTGCGCGGCGGGCGGCGAGAACAGCGGCTTCGATCAGGCGGCCCTTCTCGAGGTGCAGCGTCCGCTTGGCATACGCCGCACTCTTGGCGTCGTGGGTCACGATGATGAGGGTCTTGCCCAGGTCCTCGCAGAGCTGGACCATGAGGTCCATGATCGCCTGCGCGGACTCCTGATCCAGGTCGCCGGTGGGCTCATCGCCGACGATGATGGTGGGGTCGGTCACGATGGCGCGGGCGATGGCGACGCGCTGCTCCTGGCCGCCCGAGAGTTGGCGCGGGTAGTGGTCGTGGCGGTCGGCGATCCCGACGAGTTGCATGGCGGTCTGCACCTTCTCGTGGCGGTCTTTGGCGGACATGCTGTGCAGCAGCAGTGGCAATTCGACGTTCTCGTAGGCCGTGAGGACCGGCACGAGGTTGTAGAGCTGAAAGACATAGCCCACGTTCACGCTCCGCCAATCGGCAAGCTTCGACCGTGACAGCGTGGAGATGTCCGTGCCGCCGATGATGAGATTGCCCCCGCTGGGACGGTCGATCCCGGCGATGAGGTTGAGGAGCGTGGTCTTGCCGCTGCCCGATGGTCCCATCAGGGCGAGAAAGTCGCCCGTGGGCACGTCAAGGTCGAGTTCCTGCAAGGGGGTGATGGTGTTATCGCCCTTCTTGTACGTCTTGGTGAGCCGCCGGCACTGGATGAGTGGCGGGCCGGAGGAGTTTGTTCGATGGTTCGTGTGGTTTGTGGTCATGGTCGGTTCTTTCGGGCGGCGAGCCAGTTGCCAGTGTGGTCGGGAGTGGTGCGTTACGGGGTGGTCGGACTGGGCACCGCCGTCGCGGCGGTTCGTTCACCAAGCACCTTGAGGCGCGTCCCGTCTTGAATGGCGGGCGACGGGGGCGGGTCGAGGATGACGCGGTCGGTGAGGCGGAGCCCGCTGGTCACGACGACGAATTCCTCATCGGCCGAGGGTGCAGTGGAGATATCCCGCCGTCTGGCGACGGAGCTGCCGCCGCTGATGTCCACCACCCAGACTTGGCCATTGCCCTCACCCGTTGTGGTAACGGCAGCAGTCGGTACCAGCAGCGTCATGTTGCCGCGATCGCCGTGATTAGAGCCTGCACCGCCCCCTGCGCTCGTGCCGGGCCGCTGTGCGGCGGTGGCGGGCGCGTGGAGTTTGACGCGGGTGAGCATTTCCGGCTTGAGAATGGGCGAGGGCTCATCAATCGCGACCTTAAATTGCACGGTGTTCCGTTGGATGTTGGCCTCGTGCACGACCCGCGACACCACGCCGCTGAACGTCTGGTCCGCCAATGCTTCGGTGCTGACCGTGGCCCGCGTGCCGACGTTCACCTTGGCAGCGTCCGCCAACGGCACATCCACACGCACCTGCAACTTCGCCGGGTCGTACACGCGGAGTACCGCTCCCATCATGGCCCCGCTTGGCCCCGCGTCCCCGCCCTTGCCGCTCATGCTGATCCGCGAACCCGGCTCGACCAACCTGGCGAGCACCACGCCCGCGACGGGCGAAAGTACCTCCATCCGCGCCAGCCGCAGCGCGGCCTCGTCGCGCAGCACGTGGGCCGCGGCGTGGGCCGCCTCCGCTTGCGCAAGGGCGGCCCGGGCCTCGCTCACCATCTTCTCCGCTGTGGTGACCTTGGCCTCCAACCCGCCCAAGCGGATCTCCATCCGGCGGAACGTGCCCTCGCTCAGTCCGCCGACCGGGACCAGCTCACGCTTGCGGGTTACCTCGTCGCGCAGTTCAGCGGCGGCAGTTCTCTCCACTTCGACCTGTGACTCAACGGTCGCGAGCGCCGCGCGAGCGCGTGCAACGTCCGTGTCGCGCTCCGCAACGGTCGCCTCGGCGGCGCGGAGCAAGAGTCGGGCATCGTCGTCGATCAGCCGAGCGATCACCTGCCCGGCCTCGACGCGCTCGCCCTCCAGAACCAGAACCTCCTTGACCACGCCCTCCGCGAGCGCAGGCACGCTGACGGCATAGGGCGCGGGCTCGATCCACCCGGGCGCCTGCACTGCGACCGGCCCCAACGGTGCGTTGGCAGGCGTCTCCGCTAGCTCTGGTGTTGCCTTCACGCCGTCAACCGGCGGGACTGCGACAGGGCCTTCCTTCGGGATGGTCGCGGCGACATACACCTCCAGCCGTGGCTGGATCGCATCGCGGGCGGCGTACGCGAGGAGCCCGCCGGTCGCGAGCAGCACGGCACCCGGAACCAGAAGTCTCGTTGCCCATCTCGCCTTTGGGCGCGCGATCACCGCGGTATTCCCGGGCGATGTGGCTGGCGATTGGCCTTGTTGTTCTACTGTGGGCTGCGGAGCTCGACGGAGCGCCCGCAGATCGGTCTGCGCTGGAGTCATGGGTCTTCCCTGCAAAGCGGCGGGTGCCTGTGACGTACCCTCGCGCGCGTGCAACACTTTGTCGCTCGCGCGGGGACAGTTCGGACGGCGTGCGTCCGTTGCAGGGATGTACTAGATGAGCAGCGCGCAGTGCCACCGCAGCGCTTCGCGGTTGGCCTTTACGAACGGCGGGTCCGCCGCCCAGCCGGGCGGTGCCGGCGCGTCGTGAACTTCCAGCGGCGGCAGACTCCAGAGCACCGCGAGCGCGATCGTCGCCAACGCGTTCGAAAGCTCCTCAAACACCGGATTGTTTGCTTCGGCCTTCGCGCCCGTGCCTCCCGCCGTGCCTTGGCACGACGGGCACGAGGGACACTCACCGGGCGGCCCAGGATGATCGTTGGTCGGTGCGTCCTGCTGTTGATCGGGAGCCGGGTCGCCCGGGCATTCGTGGCAGCACGAATCCGCATTGGACATCGCTGAGTGACGACCATCGCAGATGCTCCCCGCCATCGCCATCGCCTGGCAGCAGCACAGCGGCGACCAGACGCCGATGACCAACGCAACCAGGATGCGGAGCAGAGGGTGACGCATAGTGTCCATCAGTATATCGGCCAAACGAACGCCAGATTCACTTTACGCGGGGCTCCCACCTTTGTTCGACCCAAGCGTCTCCGCCAGACCCGTCCGCCACCCCAATAAACGCAGCCCGTTCCCGACGACCAGGAGGCTTGCCCCCACGTCCGCGATCACGGCCATCCACATCGTACCCCACCCGCCCAGGGTGAGGGCGAAGAAGACCGCCTTGATTCCAATCGCGAGCGTGATGTTCTGGGCCAAGACCTCGCTCGTGCGGCGCGAGAGCGCGATGAACTCGGGCAGTCCGCGCAAGTCATCCTGCATGAGGGCCACGTCGGCGGTTTCGAGTGCGGTATCGGTCCCCGCCGCGCCCATGGCAAAGCCAATGGTGGACTTGGCCAGTGCCGGGGCATCGTTCACCCCGTCGCCGACCATACCGATGGCGTCCCCATGCTCCTTCGTGAGACGCTCGATCTCGGCGAGTTTGTCTTCGGGAAGCATCCCGCCCTTGGCCTCGTCGATGCCAACCATCTTGGCGATGGCCGAAGCGGTGGACTGATTGTCTCCCGAAAGCATGAGCGTCTTGATGCCCATGTCGTGCAGCGACTTGATCGCCTCCACACTACTCTCGCGGGGCGTGTCCGCGACCGCGATGACGCCCAGCACGCGCGAGACGGATGCGACCACCACCGCCGTCTTGCCCTGCACCTCGAAGCCCGCCAGCACCGCCTCGACTTCCGGCGAGCAGACCTTCCGCTCCTCGGCGAGGCGGTGGTTGCCGACGAAGTACGCCGCCCCGTCGATGCGGCCCTCGACGCCCCGGCCCGTGAGCGACTTGAACGCCTCAACGCTCGCACGCTCGCCGCTCCACGCCGCCACAACCGCAATCGCCACCGGGTGCTGCGAGAGCGCATCGAGGCTCGCGGCGATACGGAGGACTTCATCCTTGCTCTTGGCCCCGATGGCCTGCACATCGGTCACACGCGGCTTGCCCTCGGTGATCGTCCCGGTCTTGTCGAGCGCCACCACCTTCAACTTGCGGCCGTTCTCCAAGTGGACGCCGCCCTTGATGAGGATGCCCCGCTTGGCCGCCGCCGTCAGGCCGCTGACGACCGTCACCGGCGTCGAGATGACCAGGGCGCACGGGCACGCGATCACCAGCAGCACCAGCGCCTTGTAGAGCCACGGGTAGAACGGCTGGTTGAACGCCAGCCAAGGCACCACCGCGACCAGCACGGCGACCACGCAGACGATCGGCGTGTAGACCCGGGCAAAGTTGTCCACGAATCGCTGCGTCGGCGCGCGGCTTCCCTGTGCTTCTTGCACGGTCCGGATGATCTTGGCCAGCGTGGTCTGGTCCTTGCCGCCCGAAGTCTTGAACTCCAGCACGCCCGACTCGTTGATCGTGCCCGCGAAGACCTTGTCGCCGATCTTCTTCTCCACCGGCACGGACTCGCCCGTGACCGGGGCCTGGTTCACGCTCGACTCGCCCGCGACCACCACGCCGTCGAGCGCCAGCCTCTCGCCGGGTTTTACTTGCACGATCGCGCCAACGGGGACTTCTCCCGCCCTCGTTACCTTCCACGAACCGCCCTCTTGCTTGACGCTCACCTCGTCCGGGGCCATCGCCATCAGCCCCCGCACCGAGTCGCGGGCGCGGTCCAGGGCCTTCTTCTCGATCAGCTCGGCGAGGCCGAAGAGGAAGACCACCAGCGCGATCTCCGGCCACGCGCCGATCACCGCCCCGCCGATCACCGCCACGCACATCAGGAAGTTGATGTTGAGCGTGAAGGTCTTGAGCGCGATCCAGCCCTTGTAAAACGTCTCGCGGCCCCCCAGCAGCATCGACGCGACCGACGCCGCGATGATCGGCCACGAGGTCTCCTCGACACTCGCGAAGTACGCCGCTTCGCACCCCGCCGCGAGCACTCCCGAGAGGATGAACGGCCCGTACTTGATCCACCACGGCCGCGTGTCGTCTGCCGGTCCCGCGTGCACGGCGTCGGATGCGCACGCGGCCCCTCCGCAGTCGGCCCCGGCGGGCGCGCCGTCCGCGTGTGCGCCCCAGCCGTGCGTGCCCGCGCCCGATGCCGTGATGATCGTCGGCGTCATTCCCACCGAGCGCACCCTGGCCGCGATCGCCTCGACCGTCACGCTCGCCGCATCGTGCGTCACGCTCATCCGCCGCGTCACCACGTTGCACTCCACGAGCGCGACCCCCGGCATCCCGCCCACCGCCTTCTGGAGCACCTGCTCCTCGGCGGCGCAGTCGAGTTGGGCAATGGCGAGGATGGTCTTGACGGTGGGCATGAACCAATCTTTCCCAGCGGCCCGCGTCGCCGTCTTTCAACTCAGCCCAGTGTGAGTCCAAGCCGTCGGGAACACATTCCAAGCCGTCTGGAATGCGTTCCGAGTCGCCCGGAGCGTCTCCCAATCCCCCGGGAGCGTGTTCCCACGCGCCGGGAGTGTTGCTGCTCTTACGCAACCGATTCCAACTAGTCTGGAATGAACTCCAGCCAATTCGGAAACGAGCGGCGTGCTTCCCCTCCGGCCCGGCGTCGCGCGCCGGCGGCGTGGAGCCGCCCCCCGCCCGCCATCATTTCTTGATCGCGAACCCTCCGACAGACTTGTTGCCCTTGCCGTCGTCGATTTCGATCCAGAGCTGAGCGCCCGCGGGGATGGGGTTGGGCACGTCGGCGTGGGCGTGGAACTCCGCGCCGCCCCCGTCGGCCTTCTGCTTCATCGCCCCCTTGCCATCCTGTGAGCCGATCCACACGCGCACGGCTGCGGGGCGGGCCGTGCTCCCCGAAAGATTGATGTCCAGGTGGGCCTCGCTCCCGGCCTTCACTTCGCCCGAGACCGACACGGTCCACACGCCGATGGTGGCTGTGCCGATCGCGCCGCCTTCGCCATGCCCGTGATCGCCGTGGTCGCCGCCGGCCTTCCCGGCTCCACCCGCGGGCGCTGCGGCGGCGGGCTTGGCGTGGTCGTGCCCGTCGCCCTCCTTGTGGTCATGGTCGTCGTGGTCCTTGCCCTTGCACTCGCCGCACTCGCCGTGCGCGACGAACTTGAGGGTGTTACCATCGCGGAGCCACAGGTGCGCCTCGCCGTCGTCGGCGGTGACAAAGTACTGCGTGTCGGCGGGGGCGCGCTGCGCGGCCCCCTGGCCCATCATCGTTGCCGCGGCGGCGGTGAGCGCCGCGCCGGCGATGAGCCCAAGGACGATGGACGAGCGATTCGGATTCTTCATAGTGTTGCTCCAAAGCAAGGCGGCCGGGCGCGTGCCGCCGGGACGTGTCTTCGGTATTCCGCCCGGCCGCGCCGCCGGGACGGTGTGCGACGAGCGCACGGTCTACGACTTGAGGTCGAACCCGGTAACGTGCTTCTCACCCTTGGCGGTTTCGACCTCGACCCAGAGTTTGCTCCCGGAGGGCAGCGGCTTGGGCACCTCGGCGTGCGCGTGCCAGCCGTCTCCCTCGGCCTCGGCCTTGGCTTTGATCGAGCCCTTGCCGTCCTCCGTGCCGACCCACACACGCACCGCCGCGGGCTTGCCCGCGCCGCCGGTGACGCCGATGTCGAACGTCGCCTCGCCGCCCGCGGTCACATCGCCCTCGCGTGCAGCCACGATGGTCATGCCGCCCGCCGACTGGCTGCCCAGTTCGGTCTTGGGGCCGTGTCCGTGGCCGTCGTTGTGATCGTGGTCGTCCCCGTCTTTGTGGTCGTGCTTCTCGCCCGCCTTGTGGTCGTGCCCGTCGCCGTCCTTGTGGTCGTGGTCATCGGCCTTTGTCGTGCCGGTTGCTCCGGCTGCGGACTTGGCGGGCGTCTCGGACTTCTTCTCGCACGCGCTCATCGACAGGGCAAGCACGAAGGCGGGAAGGGCGAGCAGGAGTTGGATCGTGCGAACGGTGTTCATAGGAGAGTCTCCGTGCGATCAGGTTGAGGGAACGGACTTCTTGGCGGAACGACGCAGCAGGCGGGCGAGCAGCCCCGGACGATCCGGCGCATCTCGCTTCACCCTGAACGCCAGCGCGTAGCCAGCGGGGACAACGAACAGGTTGAGGAACGTGGACGAGACCAGCCCGCCCAGCACGACGATCGCCAGCGGGGCGAGCAGTTCGCTGCCGGGCTTGCCCTTGGCGAGCGCCAAGGGCACCAGGCCGAGCATCGCGGCCAGAGCCGTCATCAGGATCGGGACCAAGCGTTCCAAGGACCCCTGGATGATCGAGTCCCCGATCGACTTGCCCTCGCGCTCCTGGAGATGGTCGTAGTGGTTGACGAGCAGGATGCCGTTGCGGACGGCGATGCCAAATAGCGTCACGAAGCCCACCATGCTGGCGATGGAGATAACCGGCGCGATGTAGCGTGAGGACGACAGCCCGAAGAGTGCCAAGGCGTTGCCGGTGATCGACGGGCTCTCGGTCAGAAAGATCGCGACGATACCGCCAATGAGCGCCAGCGGCAGGTTGAGCATGACCAGCAGGGCCACGCGGGCCTTTCCCGTGGACAGTTGCAAGAGCAGGAACATGAACACGGCCACGCCCGCCCCCATGATGAGGATCGTGCGGCTGGCGGACTGCTGGGCCTCGAACTGCCCGCCGTAGTGGACGGTGTACCCCGCCTTCTGCACGATCGGGTCTACCTTGGCCTGCACTTGGGCCACTAGCTGCCCGAGGTTGTACCCGTCGGCGACGTTGGTCGAGATGACAGCCTTGCGCTGGGCGTTCTCGCGGGCGATGAGGTTGCTGGTCTTCTCCGGTCCGATGTCGGCCACTTCGCGCAAGCGGACGATGGCCCCGCCCGCGCCGCGGAGTTGAAGGTCCATGATCTGGTCGATCCGGTCCCGCTCGCTCTCGGCCAGGCGTACGACCATTTCGTACCGGCGCACGCCCTGATTCACCTCCGCGACAGTCTCGCCGTAGAGCGCCTGCTGAACCTGTTCGGCGGCCGCGGCAGGAGAAAGCCCGGCGGCGACGAGGTCCTGGGGGCGATAGTGGATCGGCAGCGAGGTGATCAGGATCTCGCGGTTCGCCGCGACATCGCGGGTGCCGGGGATGGGCTTGATCGCCGCCTCGATCTCCTTGGCGAGCGAGCGCAGCACGTTGAGGTCTTCACCGTACACGTTGATCGCGATGGCCGCGGGCGTGCCCGACAAGACGTGACTGAGCCGGTGCTCAATGGGCTGTCCCACCATCGTGGTGATGCCGGGGATGTTGGCGATGATGCGGTCGATCGCGGCGCGGACCTTCTCCTGGTCCACGCCCGCCTTCATCGTCACTTCGATCTCGGAACTGCTCACCGGCTCGGCGTGCTCATCGCGCTCGGCCCGGCCGGTGCGCCGCGTGACGCTCGACACGCCCTCGATGCCGACCATCTGGGCCTCGACGCCCGTCGCCAAGCGGTTGCTCTCGACCAGCGATGTGCCCGGGGGGGCGAGCAGGAAGACCGTGAACGTGCCCTCCTTGAACGCGGGCAGGAACGATGTGCCGAAGGTGGACATCAGCACCAGCGAGGCGACGGTGAGCAACCCCGCGCCCCCAAGCACCACGCCGCGATTGCGGACGCTCGCACGCAGGGCCGGTTCGTAGCGGCGTTTGAGCTTGCGCACGAGCCACCCGTCATGCTCTCCGTGCCCGCCCGCGGCATGCCCGTCTTTGGACTTCTTGCCGAACGAGCCTGCAAAGAGCCACTTGCACAGGGCGGGCGTGACCGTGAGGGCCACGATCAGCGACGCCATGATCGAGATGATGTAGGCGATGCCCAGCGGCTGGAAGAAGCGTCCCTCAAGCCCCTGCAGGAACAGCAGCGGGACGAACACCATGCAGATGATGATGGTTGCGAACACCACCGAGGAGCGGATTTCGTTGCTGGCGTTGTAGATGACCTCCACCAGCCCCTTGCGCTCACCCTCGGGCAGCCCGTCGTTCTCCTTGAGCCGCCGCAGGACGTTCTCAACGTCGATGATGGCGTCGTCCACCAGTTCGCCGATAGCGACCGCCAGGCCGCCCAGCGTCATGACATTGATCGACAACCCCCACGCCCACAGCAGCAGGATCGCCACGGCGAGCGAGAGCGGTAAGGCTGTGAGCGTCACAATCGTGGCCCGCACGTTGAGCAGGAACAGGATGAGGATGACCCCGACGATGACGCTCGCCTCGATCAAGACCTTGACGACGTTATTGATGCTCCGTTCGATGAAACGCGAAGCCCGGAAAGGGTCGCGGTTCAGGACCATCCCCTTGGGCATGGCCTTCTCCATCTGGTCCAGCACGCCGTCGATCTGCGTCGTCAGGTTGAGCGTGTTGGTCCCGGGGCTTTTCTGCACGCTGATGACCACGCCCGGCAGCGCCCGGTCGGACGCGGTGCCGCGCTTGGGCGAGGGGCCGAGCTGCACATCGGCCACCTGCCCGATCGTCACCGCCGCGCCGTTGTGAATGCGGACCAGCGTGTTCTTGATGTCTTCGGCGCTGGTCACGCGGGCGGTCTGTCGGATAGGTAGCTCCTGGTTCTCCCAGTTTGGAACATAGCCGGCGCTGGCCGTCGAGTGCGCCCCCTTGGCGGCCTCGACCACATCGGAGATCGTGAGGCCGTATAGGGCGAGCTGGTCCTGCTTCACGTTGATCTGGTACTGCGGCAGTTCGCCGCCGATGGCGACGACCTGGGCCACCCCCGGCACGGCGAGGATCTTGTTCCGCAGGTCAAACTCCGCGAACGAGCGCATGTCGAGGGGGCTCACCGAGCCGTCGGGCGACGACAAGGCCATGAGCATGATCTCGCCCGTGATGCTGGTGACGGGTGTGATCTCCGCGTGGGTGTCCGGCGGCAGGCTTTCCCGAACCGCGCTCAGCCGTTCCGATACCAGTTGCCTCGCGCGGTAGATGTCCGTGCCCCAGTCAAACTCGACCCACACGATCGACAGGCTGGTGGCCGAGGCGCTGCGGACGCGCCGCGTGCCCGGCAGACCGTTGACAGCCGTCTCGATGGGAAAGGTGACGTTGAGCTCCACCTCGTCGGCGGCCAGGCCCCCGGCCTCGGTCATCACGACCACCGTGGGAGCGTTGAGCTCGGGGAAGACGTCCACCGGCATGTCCTTGACCTTGACGCCGGCGAACACAAGCAGCAATCCCGCCAGTACGACGACGAGCGATGACTGTCGCAGAGAGAATGCAATGAGTTTGGCGAGCATGGCTTAGTGGCTCCCCTCGTGAAAGGTGCCGTCGGAGTGGAAATGACCGGCCTTCTCCGTGCTGCCGCTCGTCGCCAGCATCAACTGGAAGTTGCCGCCGAGGACGATCTCGTCGCCTTCCTTCACGCCACTGGCGATCACCACCCAGCGGCCGTCCGACATGCCCAGGTCAGCTTCCATGCGGATGACCTTGTCGGGGTTGGCCGGATCGCGGCGGAAGATGATGCCGCGTGCGCCGTCGCGCACGACCGCCGACTGCGGAATCGCCAGTTCCTCTGTTCCACCGGCGAGGGTCACCTCCAGGTGTGCCGACACTCCAGTGCGTGCCCACGGAGCGAGCGTCTCAGGGACCACGACAAGATCCACAGTCCGCTCGTCCGCATCAGCGGCGAGACCGATCTGAAGCACGCCGCTCATCGCGTCTTGCAGCGGCAGACTTCCGCCCTGCGGAGCCGCGATCCTGGCCGGCAGGCCGTCACGCAATCGTCCGAGGTCGGACTGCAAGCCGCGGGCGCGGAACCTGATTTGGTCCGGCTGCACCAGTGTCACGATGTGGCCGTTCTCTTCGGCCAAGCCACCCGGTGTAATCCCGACCGATTCAACGACTCCCTCAGCAACAGCGCACACCGTGTATCCGCTTCCTGCATCGATGCCTTCGTGACGATCGCCGCAGTTTCCGCCCCGAACGAGGAGTTCATGCCGCGAGGTCAGCGACCGAAGCTCGGCCTCGGCCTGCTTCTTCTGTGCGGCGAGCTCCGCGCTCCTGCCGCGGGCAACGGACAGTTCACTCTGGCTCGCATTGAGCGTCGCCCGAGCTTCGGTGAACTGCGTCGCACTTCCGCCCCCCGCGTCTCGGAGGGTGTCCAGTTGATCCAGCCGCTCCTGCCAGAGAGCAACTTTCTCGGTAAGACTTCTCTCGTGCTCAGCCTGCGCTGCCAAGAGCGGAGCCATTGACTCGACTCTTGCCGATGTTGCGGCAATCTGTTCATGCAGGTCACGCCACGCGGCGGCGTCGACTCGGTAGAGCGGCGTTCCGGGTTCGACCTTCTGGTACTGGCTCACCAGGATGTCGACTCGGCCGGCCAGCGGCGTGCGATACTCGCGCCGGGCCGTGGGCAAGAGCTCGAACCGTCCCGGGACGCGGAGCGTCTGCGCCACGTTCCGAGACTCGACCTTGGCGAAGGTGATGCCGAGGTTCTGCCGGACCGAGGCGGGGATGTCGACTCGGTTGGAAGGAGCGGCCGCGCCATCGGTGCTCGCGCCTGACCCCGTACCGCCTCCTTCGCTCCCGTGGTCGTGCCCGTCGTCCGTGCTGTGGGCCGTTTCCTTCTTCTCGCAGCCGGTGAGGGCAAGAGCGAGCGGCATGGACAGGGCCAGCCCACCGACGAGCAGCATCTTCGAGACTGTGCTGAGAGTGTTTTTCATGTTGAGTTCCTTGTGCTGAGGCGATCAGCGCGCAGCCGCGCCGGTGGGGTTTGTAGGGGTGCTTTCGGAAGCTGGCTTGCCGCTTGAAGGAGCAGCAGCTCCCGAAGGAACGGGATTCGCGGCAGGCCCGCCCGGAGACGTCATCGCCTCGGGACCGAGAAGCTCGTCCAGATCAACTCCGGCGAGCGCCTCATCGCGTACCGCTTCAACGAGCCCGACTTTGGCTTCTTGTTGCCGCGTCAGGCTCTCCAAGAGCACCAGCGTGTTCACTTCGCCCAGTCGGGCCACCTGGCGGGCATCGGCGTATTGCGCGTCGACCAGCGGCACGATCTCCGATTCCAGAGTCGAGCGGCGCTGCGTCGCACCCATGAGCCGCACCTCGGCCGAGCGAACGGCGGCGATGGTCTGTTCCAGCGTGGCCTCGGCAGCGGCACGGGTGACCTCCCGCTGCGCTCTGGCCTCGGCGATGCCGCGACGGTTGGCGTTCAGGATCGGGATCGGAAGGGACAGGCCCAGCAACACTTGGTCCTGGCCGTCCTCACGCCCGTAGCCGGGACCGATGTGCAAGTCGGGATACTGCTTGCGAACCTCAAGTTCGAGAGCCTTCTCGGCGGCTTCGTACTCGGCGGCGGCGACCAGCATCGCCGGATTCCGGCGTTCCAGCTCAGTGGTGTCCGTCCCGGAGTGCACGCTCGACCGGGTCGGCCCGACGCCGACGGCGTGCAACCGAAGCGGGGCATCGGGGGACATCCCCATGAGCTGGCGTAGCCGAAGGTCCGCCTCGCGAACTCGGGACTCAAGCACGGCGAGGTCCGCTGCCTTGGTTGCCTTCTCGATGCGGAAGAGCCTCGCTTCGGTCCTGGCCATCTCCCCCGCCTGCTCCATCTTGTCGACGACCGAGAGGATCTGGTCTACGCGGGACAGGAAGTCGCGCGTGACCGCGAGCTGCGCGTCCAGCGCCGACCATTCGCTCCATGCCCGGCGGACCGACGTCCGCACCATCCACTCGCGCTGGGCAACCCGTGCGAGCTCTGCGGCGTGTTCCACGCCCGCCCGCTGCTTCTCGATCTCTAGCCGCCCCGAAATGGGAATCGTGAGGCCTACGCTCGTGAAAACCTTCCACGGCTCAGGAGTGCTCTGGATGATTCGAGCGAGGTCGACGCCGATCGTCGGGTCTTCCCAAAGCCCCGCATTCTCTGCGTTCGCTTGGGTGACTCCCGCCCGCAAGCGTGCGACCCGGAGGTCAGCGTTGAACACAAGGGCGATGACCTCGGCTTCCTCGCAGGTGATGCCGTCGCCGGGGTCGAACGCCACCATCCCGCCAGCGGGCGCTGGTGACCTCGCCGCGAGGCTTTCCGCGAACGTCCTGACTTCTGGACTTTCCGGCGTGCGTGCCAGGAACGCGGCTTGGTGTCCGGTCATGTCGAGCGGCCGTCGCTCGTACGACTGGCAGCCTCCCGCGGCAAGCGCGACCAGTGCAGCCAGCGAAAGCCCCGTGAACCTCCGCCGCAGTCCGCCTTCGGACCGGTCTTCGTGTAATCTGACCATTAAGGAGTCTCCAAACAGGTGGAAGCTCTGCACATCAGGACCGTCCGCAACGCGCAGCCGCGGCGAACACCGCTAAGCGAGATCCAGCCCAAGTTGTGGTGGGAACAACGCCAAGACCTGCGTGGATGTTGAAAGGTCCACAGCAGGAGAACGACATCGCCCGCCGCTCCAGACAATCGTCCGAACGGCGGCGAGCGGGAACGTCGGCGCTAAATGAGGAGACGGGTCGTCTTCAGGCCCAAGACCTGATCGGAGGCGCTGAAATCGGGGGGCTGGACACGAGGCGGCACGGCAACCGGGGGATCGAAATCCCAAGCCATGACGACCGCGATCGCCAGTGGCAACAAAAACGTCCGCGAATCTGGGCCTTCGCCCTTCGGATTGCTGGGCACCTGCTCATCGCCCGGGACCGGCACATGAAGGTGGCAGCCGCACTCGTCGTCGGGGTGAAACGCGGTGCTGTACGGTCCCTCGTCGTGGCCCGGGGCGCCAACGCCGCTCCCCGCGTGAGCCATGCACTGCGTGTCACAATGCGAGCATACTTCGGCAGTTTCCGATTCGTGCGTTCCGCAGTCTCCGACCGGAATGCACAGCACCCTACCCGGAGCCGACGCGATCGCCCCCTGCACGACGAGCAGGAGCATGGCGACGAGTTTGACAAGGGCTGGGGACATCTGGTGGGGTGTATCGGCTGGGCAGAGTATACCGCTTCAGTTGGGCTTCGGTTCGCTCGATTCCCGGGTTGCGCCGCGCGTAACCGGCCGAAATGTGGTCACACATCAACACCTCCCCGGGGGAATCGGTTCGTTGGGGCACGGATACGGAGGATCAAGCTGACAAGCCACAGCGGCAGCGCCAACGGCACGATAACGCAGAGGCTCGATGCGAAGTGCCTCGTTCCGTGATGCCCAACTCGCCACATGCAGTTGCCGACCACGCCCGATAGAGACCCGTTCGTCCCTCCGATCGCGGCCGCGACGGGCGTGAGCGACGGAGCCCAGTTCGATCCGGGCTATCCATCCTCTATTCGCACAACCCCCGGGTCAAGAGACCCGGGGGTTGTCGTTTTTGCGAGGTTGGAATGGCCAGCGACGCTGCACGAGCAGCCGACTTAGAACTCGCCGTCGCGCACGTATGGCTCGCCCCACAGGATCGCCTGCAGAAGCACGGCCTTCACCCATGCCGCGTGCATCTTGTCGACGTCCGCGGGTGACGCGCCCTTGTTGGCCAGGAACGGCTTGAGCGTGGTGGTGACGGGGATGGTGAGTGCGGGGATGTACCGATAGTTGATGACCGGCACGCTCGGCGCATTGTCGGTCTGGTTCTTCTTGGTGGAGTGATGGCGAAGCGCGATCTCGTGCTGATAGTCCAGCCACTTCTGATCGAAGTTGCCGTCGGCGGTGTCGAGAATCCACTGGCCGAACCGTGCCCGGACGCGTGCGAGGTACTCCGCTTCCGGCTTGCCGGTTTCCTTGTTGCCGAAGAAGTAGACCAGTTCCGGTGTCGAGGCGACGAAGCCGTACCACACGTCGAGGATGGCGTCAGTCTGATCCTTAAGGATCGGCTTGGACATGCGGAGGAACCTGATGTCCTCGTCGGTGAAGAGCATCGAGCGTTTGAGCGCGTCGAGGTCCTTCATCCTGAGAGGTGACTTGGCCACCTTGTCTGTGCCGTACGTGTAGCCCGGGATACCAGATGGCTTGGACGCGGGCGAGGCGGGCTGCGCCATCGAGATCATGACTGCGGCGCCGCATGCGACCGCCACGCTTGCGAGGGTGATAACAGTTCGGTTCATGTGCTTGTCTCCAGTTTGGAACCTCTGATCTATGCCCACTTCACGGTCTGAGACTGATGCCTGGCGTGTGATCGCGTTGGGTGGGGGAGAGCGGTCAACGGGGATGTCCCGCGGCTTACGCCGCGTTGGTCAGGCTCAGGCTTCTCTTGAGGTTGC
>JAJTHN010000065.1 GCA_021297895.1 Phycisphaeraceae bacterium
ACCTGAGCAACAGGGTCTTCGACGACTACCAACACCTGCTGGACGCCGGCGCCGAGGCTTGGCAGCAGCTCACCCCCGAACTGCTCCGCTCCGTCTGTGCCTGCGACTACATCACGCACGACTTGGAGAGGTGATCCGTATTAATCGTCGCGTCCGCGATCTGAAACCGCTCTCGTAGTTGCTCGCGCGAGTACGTCTGGCCCGGGATGAGGTGGTCCGATGTGCGCATGCTCGCAAGCCTCCGGTCTGCTTGCCTAGACATTAGCGCTGCGACGGGTGGCACCTGTTCCGGCCACACCCAGCGGCAGGTCCGGCAGGCTCGCCACCGCCCCGGCCACGTCGAGGAGTTTCGGGTCGGTGTAGACGTTGGCCGTCAGGCTCGGGTCGCTATGCCGCATCGCGGCCTGGGCCGTCCGCAGCGGGACGCCCGCCTTCGACAGATGCGTCCCGAAGGTGTGCCGCAAGGCGTGAACGTCGATGGTGCGGCCGCGGTCGTCGGTCTTGATGACAATTTCCTTGCCGTCGCGTTTCTCGACGCGGGCCAGCCCTGCGAAGACCAGGTCGCGGTCGAAGATACGGATGAGCCCGTCGGGCACGTTGAACAGCGGCTCGTCGTTCGCGAGCGCCACCGGGATGGGCTCGTCGGCGTCGCGTGCCGCCTGCTGCGCTCCCGTCAGCCGGTCGGCCAACCACGAGCGGATGTCGGCAGCGAGGTCGGCCCGCAGCGGGATCTCTGAGCCGCGCCGGTTCTTCTCGTCGCGGGCGTGCAGCAGCAGATATGGCACGCCGCCGTCGAGATCCACCTGCCCGACGGTGATGCTGGCCAGTTCGCCCTTCCGCAGGCCGGTGAGCACGAGCGTTTTGTAGATCAGCGCCCGCTCGCGGCCGATGCGCAGCAGGTCCTCGCGGGTCTCGGGCGCGAGGTTCGCCAGCGGCTTGCCCTTGGCCTTGCCGCGACGCACCGTCATCGCGTCCGCCAGCGGGCGGCGCTGCGCGGCGTCGAGCAGGCGGGCCAGTTCCTCTTCGGTCAGCGCCCGGCGCTGCCGACGCGTGTCGGCCCGCTGGTCGGCCACCGCCACGGCCAGCAGCGGGTTGTGCGTGAGCCGCCCCGCGCGGACGCACCAGTTGATGAAGGTCACGCAGGCCTGCCGGTAGCCGTTCCGCGTGCCCGCCGACATGTTCTGGTCTGTCTGATCCGTGAGCCAGCGCTCGACCGTCGCGGCCGTGAAGTCGCGCAGACGCTTCACGCCCCGGTCTGTAGCGACGCGGGCCACGCGACGCCGGGCCTGCGTGTACCAGTGCTCGGTGCTGCCCTTGAGCCGCAGGTGGTCGCGCCACGCATCGAGGTTGGTCTCGATCGATTCGGCCCCGTGCCGCGACGCCGCGTCCTCCTCGGGGGTCAGCACGCCCGCCTTTACCAACTCGGCGCGTCGTTCCAGTTGCGCGAGCACCGCCCGCGCGGCGGTCTCGTCAGAGCATCCGGTCGGGCGCTCGATCCAGTACCCGGCGGCGTCGCGGAACTTGGCGATGTATGACTTGGTCGTGCCGCGGATGCGGACGCGGCCATCGGCGGCGGTGAACACCTCGGCGGTGCGGAGCTTGCCGCTGCGGATGCGGTAACGGGCGATGCTCTTGCCACGCTGCTCGACGATCTCCGCGCCGGGCGGAAGCGGTGCGGTCCAGGATTTGCGGAACACGGTGCCCATGGGGCGAATCTCCATCCGCCCCTGCCGCGTTTCGGAACGGTCGGCCGGGGTCACAGTGAGGGCTTGCACTTGGCACGGGTCAAGTCGCCCCCCGGCGGTTGGGCGAGGGGGCGATAGATGTGGGGATGTGTGGGACTACAGGGCATTGCGGGCCTTGGCATGGGCCCGCTCGGCATCGCTGAGGCGAGCCTCCGCAGCGGCGAGGGCGGCCTTGGCCCTCTCGATCTCACCGTGAAGCCTCGCCTCCTGCTCCTTGCGGTCGCGGGAGATGGGCAGGTACTGCATCTCGCGCTCCCGCCGCTGAACATCCTCGCGCAGGCTGTTGCGCTTGTTGGTCGCGGCGATGACCACGGCGTGGGCCTGGTTGACCTTGCCCTCCAGCGCCCGCCGCTCGAGCATCGCGGAGACCTCCTTCGGCAGGCGGACGACAGGGATGAGCCCCTCCTCGTAAACGGAAAGCACACGCAGCGCGGCGGACTCCGCGTCGCCGAGTTCGCGCCGCGCGGCATCGGCCTCGCGTGCGACGGTTTCCGCCTCGGCCTCGAGCTTGTCGATGGCGGCCTGCGCCTTCGCCCCGACCGCATCGGAGTGGGCCTTCGCCTGGCTCGCGGCGCGCCGCAGACGCATGACGCTGTCGGCGACGTCCATGTCGGTGCGGATGTCCGCGATGCGGGCAAGGATGGTGTCAGCGGCCGCGAGCTCCATCCCGGCTTCGTTGGCCAGCTCCGCCAGGCGCTCCGGCGGCTCCTCGGACCACGCTGCGTTGATGAATGCGGTGCGGGCCTGCTGCTTCTTGTTCTGGGCGATCTGTGCGAGTGACATCATTACTCTTTCCTTTCGGGCAGGGGGACAGTGACGACGCCGTGCAGGAACAGCTCCTGCGCGGCCTTGACGATCAGTGCGTGGTGTTGGCTGACGAGTTGCTCGGCGATCGGGTTGGCCCACTCGCGGCGCTCGGACCATCGGTTCGACCAGTCCTCCGGGCCGTCCATGCGGTAGTCGGCAATTAGCCCGAGGTCGGCGGTGGCCCGGAAGTCGCAGAAAGGGTGGTCGAGTGAATCGACCTGACCGACGGCCTCCAACTGAATGGGCTTGTTCTTCAGGTGAGGCGGGAGCGCCGGCTCCCGCTCTCGCTCATAGAGAGCCGCCGCCAGCGGCCCGATGGCTGACACGATCTCTCGGTTCGCCGGAGTGAGTTCCCGAGACGGCCAGCATGAGCAGCCGTCGTGGAAGACCTTCGCCACGGCCTTGTGATTGCTGAGCACGTAGGCTGCGACCGCGCGGCCCGCTTCGTGCAGACTGAGTTGCCATCGATTCATGACGTTGCCTCCTCGAGCGCGCGCTCGCACGCCCGCTTCGCTGACCGTGACGTCCCGTAGACACCCACGACCGTCCACTCACCCCGCAGGCAGACCATTGCGAGGTAGAGCCGTCGCTTGCGGCCGCTGCGGTTCGGCATGACGGGAACGCCCGCGACCTGCCGAAGCGCGACGACCCGGGCCGCGCGCTCTCCGCTCCGCCAGCCGTCCATGTGCGGACCTTCAGGGAACGCGGAGACCCAACAGCCGCTCCATCGCATCACGCAGCACCTCCCGCGGTGCCGGTGTCGGGCGTGTCTACAGCGTCTACACAAACGAAATCCCCCTCCGCGCTACCGCCAGCGGGGGTTCTGTAGACGGGATCGCCGGAAGCGCTGGGCAGCACGAACCTCCGGGCCTTGGGCGCACCGGGGCCGCACTGCGGCAGGTACACCCACTGTCCTTGGCCCGCATCCACCAGCCGCGACAGCGCGGCCTCGGCGTCCTTCACGGTCTTGAACGACCTCGACGACTGAACGAGTTCCCGGCCGCTGACGCTGCCGCCCTTGCGGCGGACGATGTCGAGCAGTTGACGGTTCTCGCGGTCGTCATCACCCTCGGCGAGGCGCGCGTACGTCCTCTCGGCCTCGCGGCGGAACCAGTTCGCCAGCCGGATGCCCCGATCCATCGACTCGGAGTCGATGACATTGGCGATAGCGCCTTCGCCAGCGGCAACTCTGCCGAGGTGGACGACGAGGGCGAGGCGGGCGGCGGCGCACTCGATCTTGGCCATCATCGCGCGAGCCCGCTCGTCTTGGCTCGCCATGTCTGCGTTCAGGGAGTTGTAGAAGTTGGCCCACAGGTGATTGGCCTGTTCTTCGAGCCCCAGGGCTCGCGGCACCGGGATGCCGTGCTGATCCGCGTCGAGCTCGAGGCCGTACAACTTCTCGACCATCACGCTGTACGCCCCCTCGACCATCGGCGAGATGCCGCCGGGTTGCCAGCGGCGGGTCGGGATCGGCGGCATCGACAGCAGAAGGCGGGCGACCAGCCCCGAGTCGAAGTCCGTGCCCGTGAGCGCCGCGGCGAGAACGCCCGGCTGAACGAGCCCGCTGACGGTCAGGGCGGCGCGCTCGACGCGGATGGGCGGGGCCGTCTTGCGATCAACCTTCAGTGGCTGTGCCCGGTGCATCGGGAGCCAGCGCGAGGCCTCACTTGCGGCACGCCCACCGTTGGCGGAGTACCTGCCGAAGTTCAACCAGGCGGCGAGCTCGTCGCAGGCGAGCAGCATGCCGCGGGGGCTGGCGGCCAGCATCGCGGCGAGTCCCTCGAAGGTGACGTCCGAGGTGACGAACCTCTCGCAGACCGGCGCTTCCGGCGCGACGGGCGGTGACGCGGTCAGATTGCCCTTGCCAGATGCCCGCTCCCAGCCCCGCATCGCCTTCTCGTATAGGGCAAGGGCAGCGGAGTGCGCCTTCATCGCCTCTTTGTGCTCGCGGAGCGCCTCGGCATCGCGGCGCTCGGCCGGGCGGGTGACGAGTTCGAGGGCCGGTGATTTACCCGAGCCGGACGGCGCGACGACGGTCACCCACAGGATCGCCGGCTCGTGCCAGGAGGCGTGCAGCGCAATGGTTCGACTGTTTCCGATCGCGGCACCCATCGCCGCCAAGGCGAGCGGGCCGAGCATGCCATCATCAACCTGCAGTGATCTCGCGCCGGCCCGGACGAGGTCGGCCACGACCTTGGGCAGCGCGTCCGTCGGGAAGGGCACGAACTCCGGCACGGGTGGCCGTTCCGGCGTTGCCGGTGCCGGAGGCGCGTATGTCTGAGCCTCTTCGATCAGCCGTGCGATATCCGCATCGCCAGCCCCGCCGTCGGCGACCCACGACCGCGCGTCCTTGTGGCCGTCCGGAGGGAAGGCAAAGCGCACCGACTCGCACACGCCGATCAGCGCCGCGCAGAGCGATTCGACGCTCTTGCGGCCCGCGGTGTCGTTGTCGCCGATGAGGACGACATGGCGATCCCGAAGCAGGACAGCGAGTTCGCCCGCGGCCTGGCCCGCCATCGGCACGCCCACCGCCGTGAAGGCGAACGTGTGCAGGCACGCCGTGTCGCTCGCGCCCTCCGCCACGAGGATCGGGTCACGCTGGCTCGTGCCCGCATATGCAGGCAGACCGTCGGCCGGGAAGATCAGGCCGCGCTTGCCGCCCTTGGCTGCGGTGTAGCGCGGCTGACCCTCGGCCGGGGCGTCCCAGCGCGTCAGCGTGCCGATCCGCTCGCCTTGAGCGTTCCGCTCGGGGTAGCGCCAGCCACCCTCGACCCGCTCGCCGCCGATGGCGAGCCAGCCGTGTGCGGCCGTGCCGAGGGGCATGTTGTTCGCGTCGAGCCTCTCGCTCATCGACGGGCCCCCCGCCCACCCGATGTCGCCCGGGACACGGCCATGTTGCCACTGGCCTTGCGGTCGAGGTGTTCGCGGAGATCTGCGAGCCTCCAACGCAGAATCCTGGGCCCAAGCCGAATCGGCGAGGGAAGCTCGTTCCTCTGACACATCCGCCAAATCGTGCGAGTGTTTACCCCGAGGAGTTCCGCCACCTCGCGGACGTTGATCACCGCGACGTCCGTCTTTCGAACCTGAAGTTCATCCATAAATGCACCCAGAGTGCCGCCGCGAGCGGGATCAACCGGCTCGCAGGCGCAGGACAACGGGAACCCCGGCGCACCGTGTGAGGGGGGCGGCGGCGGGGCGGGCTGGTGTTGGATCGCGGCAGGTTGGCTGGATTGGGCTCGGTGGCTGGTTCGGTTGTGTGCGCAGGCGGGTGAGGCTCTACATCACCCATCTACGCGACAGCCACGCGGCGTGGCGAAGACTCGGGAGGCTTTGCCGGGGCGTTGAGTGCCTTGGTGCTCCCTATATCTGCGCGACCCCGCAAAGGTGTCGCGCGGATTCGTGTTCCTGTCGTCATGCGTCATGGCCTGTCCCCGTACCTCTCTGACGTTCACGCCAATCTGTCGCGCGGAAGCGGCCAGTTCGTGCCGCAGACGCACTCCGCCATAGAGCACCTAACCCGTTCGCGAGCGGTTTCCCGAATCCCAGGCAGATTCTCCTGCAGATTTCTGTCATCGCCTGTCCGTGCGTGTCCGCGATCATGCCTTTATGCAATTTGGGCGGGGCTTGTGCTGGAAAACGGCACGCCGAGTCCCCCGGCTACATACGCCGTCCGATGGCAACTTGTCCGCCACGCGTGCGGAGGTTTCAAGGTCAGTGCGACTCAACAACCGCCACTCTGAGGTTCTCTACGCGGCAGAGGCAACATCTGCGCAGAGATACTGGCGATCATGCGTCCGAAAGTGGGCTCGAGCCCATCTGGCATCTCGCACGAGCGGGCCCGCATTCACGAAGCGCTAGACGACAGGCCGCGGCGAGCGAACTTGGCTCGGCGCTGCAGCGTGGTCTCGCTCCGAGGCGCAGATCTTCGCGTGGCCGACGTCTATCTGGTGACACCCCGGCGGCCAGTGATGAACCGAGGCTAGGAGAGTGCTCGGACTTGGGTAGCATGCAACGCGATTCGCCGATCAGAGGCTGCAGCAAGGTTGGCGAGAGTCGCTGTCCGAGCCGGGCGCACGCAACATGACTAAGCGTACACCGCACCGACGCGCACACACCAACTAGCGACGCGTGCAGCGTCTGGACGCATCGCTCGCGAGCGACGCCCTGGCAGCCCGCAGGCCGTATCATGCCGCGACACGGGGCGGCGGTTCTGTTGGGATGTACTTGAACTCCACCGAGCCCCGACTTGGAACGATTGATGCCCGAACCGCGAGCGATTCAGGACGAACCTTCACCATCGACGGCTCTCCAGCGTGGTGAGCGGCACCCGTCGGCATTCGCTTTATTGGTGTGGGTTGCGCTCGCGGCGGCATGCGCGGCGTCGGCGATCTTGGCCGCGGCTCTGCTCAGCGATCGGTTGTGGGCGAAGGCCACGCCTGCCGGGATGGTGCTCATCCCCGGCGGCGAGTTCACGATGGGGGCGCGCGATGACGACACGCTGGCCCGCGACGACGAGCGCCCGGCGCACCGCGTGCGAGTGCAGCCGTTCTATATGGACGCCACCGAGGTCACCAATGCCCAGTTCGCCGCGTTCGTGAAGGCGACCGGACATGTAACGACCGCCGAGCGTCCGGTGGATTGGGAGGAACTCAAAAGGCAGGTTCCCCCCGGCACGCCCAAGCCGCCCGACGAGATGCTCAGGCCCGGGTCGCTGGTCTTCACGCCGCCAAAGGGACCAGTCGCACTCAACAACCCGGCCGGCTGGTGGACATGGACTGCAGGGGCGAACTGGCGACACCCCGGCGGGCCATCGACGACGATCGAGGGCAAGGATGCTGTGCCGGTCGTGCAGGTCTCTTGGGACGATGCGGTCGCCTATTGCACGTGGGCCGGTCGCCGCCTCCCGACTGAGGCCGAGTGGGAGTTCGCCGCTCGCGGCGGGCTGGAGAAGAAGATCAACGTATGGGGGGACGAGCCCGTGGACGGCACGCGGGCCAACACCTGGCAAGGGCATTTCCCCTGGATGAATATGGCCAACGACGACGGCGGCGACGCCTCCGTACTCGCCGCGCCGGTGAAGCGGTTCCCGCCCAACGGCTATGGGCTTTTCGACATGGCGGGGAACGTCTGGGAGTGGTGTGCCGACCTGTATGACGCAGGCGCGTACACGAAACTGGCCAAGAAGCCCCCCAGCGCCGCAGCCGATCCCGCCGCCGCCCCGGCCTGCCATGATCCGCGCAACCCGCACTCGAGCACCAGCCGCGTACAGCGCGGCGGTTCGTTCCTGTGCCACGATTCGTACTGCGCGTCGTACCGCCCGTCAGCCCGAATGGCCTCGCCGGCCGACACCTCGCTCCAGCATCTGGGGTTTCGGACCGTGATCTCCGTGGACGCTTGGAAACGCCGCCAAACCGAACCGGAGAAATCGCCCCCCAGCTCTTGTCCCTGACAGCCGGGCCCATGTTTGGGCGCGTCCCTGTTGGGCTGACTACAACCGGCACATGCCGCGAATCAAACAAACTGAGAACATGTATAGGAATCTCTGAACAATCGCGCAACCGTCGCACGTGAATGATCGTACCGGAATGCGGCCCGTGCCGGGCCGGTCTGGAGGCGATCATGGCGGTTCGGAAGAACGAGTCGATGGGGTTTGTGGACGCGGCGCTCGACGGGCTG
>JAJTHN010000027.1 GCA_021297895.1 Phycisphaeraceae bacterium
CGACTTCGCCCTCGTCCTGACCGCCTGCAACCTCAAGAGAAGCCTGAGCCTGACCAACGCGGCGTAAGCCGCGGGACATCCCCGTTGACCGCTCTCCCCCACCCAACGCGATCACACGCCAGGCATCAGTCTCAGACCGTGGAGTGGGCATAGATCAGAGGTTCCTCTGGTCGTTCTGATCGTGTTGGCATGGGTGCTCGTAAGGACGCTCGGCGGTTCGGGTTCATCAATCGCGACCGTCTCGTTCGCCGGCCCGGGTGGCAGCTACGGCGTGTCCGCCGTCCGGATCGTGACCGACACCGCTCTGGGCAGCACAACCCAAGTCGAGGTCCAGTGGATCGCATCGGTGCAAACTCCAGAGCTCGCGGCAAAGTTCGAGCAGGCTCGGCGGCAGCTCGCGACCCAGATTCTCGGTCCTTCGGCCTCGGCCCTGCTGCCAAAAACCGAGGACTGGGGAGCATCACCGCTTCGTCTCAGTGGGCCATCCAAGCTGATCGAGATCAGGATCATCGCCGAGTGGATTCAGATCTATGTGCTCTATCCGCTCCTACTTGCCTGCATCGTCATCGCGATTCTTCGACGGGCCCAGCGAACTTGGCTCCGCAGCCCGCCGGTGCTTTGGGCCAGCGGCATATGTCCCGCGTGCAACTACGTCATCGGTATTGGCGGGCTGACAACCTGCCCGGAGTGCGGGACGACCTACAGCACGCCGAGCCCGGAGCCCAAGGCCGCGAAGGAAGTGACCGTGTGACCTCTATCGGAGCCGCACGCACGCGATCGTCGCGTCATCGTCCAGAGGTGCGCTGGACGTGAACTCCGCCAGCGCCCGCACCACCGATGACACCGTCGCATCCGCGGAGGTCCGCTCGGCCTCGCCCCGAGGCAACGCGTCGGCCAATCGCTGCGTGCCGAATCGCTCTCCCGAGGGTGACCGCTGCTCGTGCACGCCGTCGGTGTACAAGATCAGGCGATCATCCGGGAACAGCCGAACCTGCTCGGAGCTGTAGCGATACTCGCCGTCAACACCGAGCGGAATGCCCGCGCGGCTGCGAAGGGCCTGCGCGCCGATGCTCGGACGGTCCAGCATGCAGTGCCCGTGGCCGGCATCGACGAACGTCATGGTGCCGTCGCGGTCGATCACGCCGACCCAGAGCGACACGAACCGGCCCGAGCCGGAGCGCTCGGCGATGTACGCGTTGACCGCGGACACCGCGCGCGCGGGATCGCCGCTGCGTCGGAGCTCACTGTGCAGATATGCCTGGGCCATGGCCATCTGCATCGCCGAGCCCGCGCCGTGCCCCGATGCATCGCCGATGCACACGCCCACGCGAGCACCCTCGAGCGCGATGACGTCGAACAGATCCCCCGCGACGAACAGGCCGGGGATCATGCTCACGGCGTAGCGGACGGGGCCGACATCGCCGCAGGTCGCGGGCAGGATCAGTTCCTGCACCGCGCGCGCGGCCTGAAGCTCGCTGGCCAGTTGCGTCTGCCGCTGCTCCAGCTCGCGACGATTTCGCTCGGCGAGCACGAGCCCCAGGGCGATCGCGACGGCGTCGGCAAACGCCGCGGCTCCGTCCTTGTCGACCGCGCCGCCGACCAGCGGGGCCTTCTCGCTGGCGCGGGCATCGAGATAGATGAACCCCGCGGGCGTCGGGCCGATGAAGAACGGCGCGCACAGGGCCGTGTGGATCCCCAGTTGCACGATCGAGTGGCTCGACACCGGCCCCGACTCGACCGTTGCGACCGCCGTGAAGCCCTGCGAGGCCTGCTCGATCAGCGAGCGCGAGAATGTAAAGCCCTCCTGCGCGGACTCTCGGCGCGGCGCCGCGGCACCGATATCCGCAGGGCCTGCCGCGTTCGCGCCGGAGAAGTGGCTCGTCGCGATGATCTCCACGCCCGCGTGCCCGTCGGTGCGCATCAGCACCGCCCCGCGCGCAAAGCCGCAACCCGCGACCGCGGCCTCGATCGCCGCCCGGGCCACGCCCTGCACATCTCCCTCCTGCCGGAACCGCGTCAGCACGCCCGTGAGCAGCTTCATCCTCTGGTCGGAGACCGAGACCGTCGGTGCGTGCGTGGCCCGCTCGATGCGCACGCCCTGCACGCGGCTGTCATCAATCGTCATCGCGCCCGCGTGCGTGCCCGGCGGCGCCTCACCCACGCGGAAGGTCCACGACCCCAGACGGACCAGATCGCCCTCCTGCAGCATCGCCGGGCGCGAGCCGGCGAGTTCCACGCCGTTGAGCAGCGTCCGCGAGCGGGCCGAGAGATTCTGCATCAGCCAGCGATCGCCCCGACGGATGATCGTCGCGTGCTTGCGCGATACATCCTCGCCGGCAAGAATCACGTCGCACTCGCTGCTGCGGCCAATGAGCATCGGACGGTCGCCCGCAACAAGAAAGAACGCCGGCGCGGCTTCGCCGACCGATGCCGGTGCCGCGAGTGTCGCGAGATGGAGTTTTTCAACGCTCACATTCGCATCCGAGGGGCTCGGGGTTCAGGTCTCCGATCGGCGGGCCGCAGCGCGGCCGTCGAAGATCTGCGTCGTCTCGGGCAGTTCATGGGCAACAAGGTCGCGATAGTCCTCGCGCCGGCGCACGAGCCGTGCTCGCGAGCCCTCGATCAGCACCTCTGCCGGCAGCGGATGAGAGTTGTACCGCGAGGCCATCGCCATCCCGTACGCGCCGCTGGTGAAGACCGACAGAAGTTCGCCCCGCCCGACGGCCGGGAGCAGCCGGTCCTTGGCAAGAAAGTCCCCGCTCTCGCAGATCGGGCCGACGACATCCGCCGTCTCCAGCCCCGGCATGTCCGGGCTGCTCTGGCGACGCACGGGTTCGTGCTGCGGCGAAACGCTCGCGGGCCAGATGAAGTGGAACGCGTCGTACAGCGCGGGGCGCACCAGCGTGTTCATGCCCGCGTCAACGATGACGAACTTCTTCTGCGGGCCGCGCTTGACGAACATCACCCGCGTCAGCAGCACGCCGGCGTTGGCCGCGATCGAGCGCCCCGGCTCGAGGATGATCTTCAGCCCGTTGCGCACGCGCTGCTCCAGCAGCGGCACGATCGCGCGGGCGTACTCGGCCGCGGGCATCGCCTCGCCCGTGACGTAGTCGGCGCCGAATCCGCCGCCGATATCCAGCGACTCGATGCGGATGCCGTCGCTGGCCAGTTCGTCGATGAGCGTGAGGCACTCGTTGATCGCCTGCACGTACGGGCGCGTGTCGTGGATCAGCGAGCCCAGGTGCACGTGAAGCCCGGTCAATCTCAGGTGCTTCTCGGCGTGGAACTTGCGCAGCAGCGTGCGCGCGTGGTGCATGTCCACGCCGAACTTGGCATCGCGCGCCGCCGTGTGCAGGTACTCGTGAGTCTTCAGGTCGATGCTCGGGTTGACGCGCAAGGCCGCGTGTGCGCGAACGCCCAGGCTCCGGGCCGCCATCGCGATCGACTCGTACTCCTGCTCGCTCTCGACGTTGAACGTGCGGATCGGTTCGCCCGGCGGGCCGCCCGTGCTCGGCGGCGTGCCGGTGGTCAGCGCCTCGCGAACCTCGTGATCACTCTTGCCGACGCCCGCGAAGACGATCCGCTCACCCGGGCAGCCGGCCAGACGCGCACGATGCAGTTCGCCGCCGGAAACCACATCAATCCCGGCGCCGCGCTGAACCAGCACACGGAGGACTTCGATGTTCGAGCACGCCTTGGCCGCGAAGCAGATCAGCGGATCCAGCGGCGCGAAGGCCTGGGCGAACCGGTCGTAGTGCTCCTCGAGCGTCGTGCGGGAATACACGTACAAGGGCGTGCCGAACTCGGCGGCAACCTCGCTCAGCCGCACCTGCTGGCAGTACAACTCGCCGCCGACGTAGTGAAAGTGGTCCATGCAGAGAGGGTAGCAAGCGCGGCCGCGAGCCCGGGTACGAACCACGACCTCGCCGCAGCCGAACACAGCACGATCATCGGGCCGGATACCCGCCTTGTGTGCGGTCGATGCACCTACTGTCACGTCAATGGTTCGATCCGTCATCCGCTGGTCGCTCTTTGCGCTCTGCCTGCTGGTCATCGGGCCGATGTGCTGGTGGCTCGTCTCCGGGCTGCGCATGGAGGATGTCCGCACCGTCGCCTCTCCGGGGACCCACCAGGGCACCGGCGGCATGGTCGCGGGCCTTACTTGGGGCCTGCTGGCCGTCGCCGTTGCCGGGGCGGCCGCGTGTGTTGTCGCCCGAATCACGAGTGTGCGCTGGGGGCTGTTCTGCGGCGGCGTTGCGTTGGCCTGGGCGGCGCGATCCAGCGACGGGCTCGATGCGCTCATGCGGGCCGGCGGCGAGGGCGTCCTGACGCGCCTGAGCATCGAGGCCGCGGTGCTCGGGTCGGGCCTGCTGGTGATGCTGGCGGTGCTCCTGCCGCGGGGTGATGCCCCGCCGCTGCGCGCGGCCATGAGCGACCGCGTCACGCTGACGGCAATCGGGATGGGCTTCGCCGCGGCACTCATCGCCGGCGTGGTCGCGGCATTCGTTGTGGCGCAGTCCATGATGCGGGGGCAGACGCTCGCCGCGGCGGTGGTCGCGGGCCTGGCGGCGGGCGCGGTGACGGCGGTTGTCTCGCCACGACCGGAGCCGATCGCCCTGCTTCTTGGGCTCGTCGCGGTCGCGGTCGCCTCGCCGATTATCGCCGGCGCGACCTCGCTGCCCGCGGGCCGACTGACGATGCTGGCCAACGGTGCGACGATCTTCGCGGGAGCGAGGGTGCTGCCGCTGGACATGCTCGCCGGCGGCCTGATGGGCATCCCGCTCGGGCTGGCCTGGGGTTCGAGCATGGTCAAGACCGTTCCGCACGGGCACGCGCACCACGCGCCGGCCTGAGTCAGGATTGTTCGCGAAGTTCATCGCCGACGCCCGGCACGAGCCCGGCATCGCGCCGAAGGAGTCCGATATGTCATCGCCCCCCGCCGCCAGCAACCACGCGCCGATCCAGGATGTCCAGGGTCGGTCCGACACCCGCAGAGTCCGCATCGATCGCGTGGGCGTGCGCAACGTCGTGTACCCGATCCGCCTGATCGTGCCCGCCCGGCCCGACCCGCGCCACCCCGGCACCCCCGGCACGGCCAGCGAGCAGACCACCGTCGCCAACATCGCCATGTACGTGAGCCTTCCCGAAACGCAGAAGGGCACGCACATGTCGCGATTCATCGAGGTGCTCAACGAGCACGACAAGGCGATCAGCCCGGACGACATCCCGGACATCACCCGCGCCATCGCCCGCAGGCTTCATGCGCGCGATGCGCACTTTGAGTGCTCGTTTACCTACTTCATCCGCAAGTTCGCCCCCGTCACCCTCCAGCCCGGGCTCATGGACTACAAGGTCGCCTTCGAGTGCACCACCAGCCATGATCCGGCCACCGGCAAGGACCATACCGACCTGATCATGTCCGTCAGCGCGCCGGCGACGAGCCTCTGCCCGTGCAGCAAGGAGATCTCCTCCTACGGCGCGCACAACCAGCGCTGCGAGATCATCGCCCGGGTCCGCTCGCGTCCCGGCGTACGCACGCTTTGGATCGAGGACCTGGTCCAGATCCTCGAACAGGCCGCGAGTTGCGGCGTGTACTCCGTACTCAAGCGTCCCGATGAGAAGCACGTGACCGAGGCGGCGTACGACAACCCGAAGTTTGTCGAGGACATCATCCGTGATCTGGCTCTGGGCCTCGACGCGGAAGACCGCGTGGCCTGGTACTCGATCAGTTCCGAGAACTTCGAGTCGATCCACAACCACAACGCCTACGCCGAGTTGTCGCGACAGAAGTAAGCCCCTCAAGCACCCCCCTCGGCGTGGCGGTTTGAGCCGGGATGTCTCACGGTCATGATGGGACCGCCCGATCAGGCCGATACCTCCATTCGCGGATACCTCGCGATGGAGCGGTTATGGGACTGCAAGACAACACGACGCCGCACTCCGGCGATGCGAACTCCAAGGTTCGGGTGCTCATCGTCGATGACTCGGCCTTCATGCGCACCGCGCTCGCCCGTCTGCTTCGAACCAGCGACCGCATCGAGGTCATCGAAACCGCGCGAAACGGGCAGGAAGGCTTGGACAAGGCCAAGGCCCTCAAGCCCGATGTCGTCACGCTCGACATCGAAATGCCCGTGCTCGACGGCCTGACGGCGCTGCGACGAATCCGCTCGGAGTGCTCCCCGCCGCCCGCGGTGCTCATGTGCTCCAGCCTCACACGCGAGGGCAGCCACGAGGCGCTCAAGGCCCTGGGCCTGGGCGCGGCGGACATCATCGCCAAGGACGGCTCGAACTTCTCCATGCACATGGACGCGATGCGCGACGACCTTGTCGAAAAGGTTCTGGCCATCGCCGCCGGCGCAGCCCGCAAAGCAACCACCAGCCTCGCCGCCGGCACCGTCAGCAGCAAGCCCGTCAAGTTCCGCCCCGGCGAGTTCGACCTGATCTGCATCGGCTCGAGCACCGGCGGACCGCCCGTGCTCGAAACGCTCATCGCGGCTCTGCCCGCCTCGCTTGCCTGCCCCGTGCTCATCGCCCAGCACATGCCCGTGATGTTCACCAAGTCCCTGGCCGAGCGACTCGGCGAGGACACGAAGCTGAAAGTCCGCCACGGCGAGCACGGCATGGCGGTCGAAGACCGGACCATCTACATGGCCCCCGGCGGACTTCACACGCGCATCATGCGCAAGGCAGGCAAGCTCGTTCTGGATATCTCCGATGAGCCGAAGTCCGCCGTGTACCGCCCGAGTGTCAACGAGCTGTTCAGATCGGCGAGCGAGGTCGGCGCATCGCGCGTGCTGGCGATCGTCTGCACCGGCATGGGCGACGACGGGGCCGTGGGCGCAAAGGCCCTGAAAGCCACCGGCAAAGCCTTCATCATCGCGCAAGACATGCCGTCGTGCGTGGTGTACGGGATGCCCAAGGCCGTTGCCCAGGCCGGTCTGGCCGACGCGAGCCTCCCGCCGGACGAGATCGCCCGGGCACTGCGCACACTCGGCAGCGGCTCGGGCACGCTGGCCGCTTGACAGACTCTTCGATACTCCAACTCCTCCGCGGAGGGGTACCGAAAACACAGGTCGATTTCCTCCGCCAGGCATGTGAAGTGGTTCCCGAAACCAACCGATAGACCTGAGAGATTCCACCAAGTTCGCAACCTATTTTGGAGAGCAACGCATGGCCAGCGGCGACATCAAGAACACGATCGCGGACACCAGTGAGGGCGGTCAGCAACTCCAGCTCGTGACGTTCGGTCTTGGCGAAGAAGAGTTCGCGGTCGACATCCTCGCGGTGCAGGAGATCAACCGCATGATGTCCCTGACGCGCGTGCCGCAGAGCCCGCCCGAGGTCGAGGGGGTCATCAACCTCCGCGGCAAGATCATCCCCGTGATCGATCTGCGCAAGCGTTTCGGCCTGACGCCCAGCGAGCAGAGCGAGCAGAGCCGCATCATCGTCGTGGAAGTGCACTCGCGCGTGCTGGGCTTCATCGTTGACCGCGTCAGCGAGGTGCTCCGCATCAGCAGCAAGATCGTCGAGCCCGCGCCGACGATGGTCTGCTCGGTGGATTCGGACTTCATCGCCGGCGTCGGCAAGCTGCCCGATCGCCTTCTGATCCTGCTCGATCTCTCGAAGCTCTTCGACAACCACGCCGCGCTTTCCGCCGCGGCGTAAGCCGCCGCCGCCGCACCGCGTCCGACACGCACACGCCGCCGATCCGACCACGCTCCACAAGCCCGGAAAGTGCTCCCAATGGCCGACCTGATGAAAGACCCCGTCATGTCCGCCCAGCAGTTCGCGAAGCTGGCGGCGATCATCTACGAGCGATCGGGGATCCACTTTCCCGAGAACAAGAAGTACGTTCTCGAGTCGCGCCTCGGCCGCAGGCTGCAGGAGCTCGAGGTCGACGACTATGACCAGTACATCTCCTTCCTGAGTGTCGGCCCGTACCGGGACGACGAGTTCCAGGAGATGTTCAACAAGATCACCATCAACGAGACCAGTTTCTTCCGCAACGAGCCTCAGCTCGATGTGTTCGAGAAGCAGTTCCTCGGTCGATTGCTCGAATCGCGCGGCACATCCAAGCGCCTGCGCCTCTGGTCCGCCGCGTGCTCGACAGGCGAGGAACCGCTCACGCTGGCGATGCAGGTGCACCGCACCCTGGGCCTGCGTCTGATGGACTGGCGTGTCGAGGTGCTCGGGACCGACATCAGCGAGCGAGCCCTGGCCGTCGCCGCCGAGGGCAAGTACGCCGACTACGCCGTGCGCTCCACCTCGCCCCTGATCAAGCAGAAGTACTTCAAGCAGGACGGCCCGTACTGGAACGTCGACCCCGCCATCCGCCAGATGGTGCACTTTGAGACGCTCAATCTCAAGGACCGCCTCGGCGCCAAGCGGCTGGGCAAGTTCGACGTGATCTTCTGCCGCAACGTGATGATCTACTTCGACGACGCGATGCGGGCACAGGTCATCAACATGTTCCACGACCAGCTCGCCGACGACGGCGCGCTGTTCATCGGCCACTCCGAAAGCCTGCGCGGGCTCAACGTGCCCTTCGAGCAGGTCAACATCCCGCAGGGCTTCGTGTACGTCAAGAAGGGCCACGCCAAGGAGGCGGCCCCGAACATGACCGTCGGCGGAACACTGCCCCTGACGCCCGCGGCCGGCACCGTCCCGCCCGGCTCGACGCCCCGCAAAGTCGCCTGATCACACCACCCCCGATTGATCGCGTCGCCGCGACCCGCCGACGCCCCCAGAGAAAGACCCGCCCATGTCCCAGATGGCGTTCGATCCGGAACTGATGCAGGACTTCCTGACCGAGTCAGGCGAGCTGCTCGATCAACTCGACCAGGACCTGGTCACACTGGAGACCGCGCCAGGGGATCTGGAGCTGCTTAATCGCATCTTCCGCGCGCTCCACACGATCAAGGGCAGCGCGAGCTTCCTGCAACTGACCAATCTCGTGCATGTCGCCCACGCCGCGGAGAGCTGCCTCAACGCCGCCCGCAACCGCGTGTTCGTCGTCTGCCGCTCGGACATGGACCTGCTCCTGGCAGCGGTCGACACGATCAAGAAGCAGTTCGACGACATCCGCGAGGGACGCGACCTGACGCGCGCCGATGAGGAGGTCGTCGCCAAACTCGCCGCCCGCGGCGAAGGCGGGGGCGCCGACCATCCGCACGAGTCCGCGCCCGATGCCGCTGTCGCCACCGCGCCCGCCGCCACCGCGCCTGCCGCCACCGCCCCCCAACCGCCCGCTCCCGAATGCGACGCTCCGAGCCCGAGCGAGCCCGAGGTGCAGGTCTCCGGCGGCGCATCGCCCGAGACCCTCGGCGCGGCACAGGAGCGCCCGCTCGTGCTCGACCCCAGCAAGGCCGATCTGCTGGACTTGCTGGTGGTCGATGTCAACGAAACGCTGACGAAGCTCGACGCGCAGGTCGCCCAACTCACCGCCGAAGCGAGCCGGCCGGGCGCCGCCGCGGCCCTGCACGAGCTGGCCGACAATCTGAACAAAACGGCGGAGTTCTTCGAGTTCGCGCCGATGAGCAGGCTCGCGCAGGGGCTCATGAAGCTCGCCAGCGAAGCGCGCTCCCACGCGATCGACCCCGCCGTGCCGCCCGCGCGGCTGGCGATGGCGCTGATCGCCGAGCAGGCCGCGGGGCTGAGCCAGCGCAAGCTCATCGAGCGTCCGATCGACTCCTTTCTCGAGACCTTCACCGGCGCGATGACGCAGTCGGCAACGCCCGCCCAGTCCCCGACGCCCGCAGCATCCCCATCGGCACAGGCCAAGCCTTCCACCGCCGCCGCGGCCCCCTCGCCGGCCAGCACCGCACCGGCGGCCTCGCCGACCGGCAACGCCGCGGGCGACGCCGGCGAAGATAAGTCGCGCGAGAAGCACGACGCAAAGGCCGCGGAACAGACCATCCGTGTCGAGGTCGGCCGGCTCGAAGCGCTGCTCAATCTCGTGGGCGAACTGGTGCTGCAGAAGAACCGCGTCAACGCGATGTCGCGCCACATCCAGGCGATGAACCTCGGCTCGCAGGAGTTCCGCGAGCAAGCGGGCGAAGTCTCCGGCGGGCTGGACCGCGTCACCAGCGACCTTCAGCTCGCGGTCATGAAGACCCGCATGCAGCCGCTGGACAAGATCTTCGGCAAGTACCCGCGACTCATCCGCGATCTGGCGGCCAAGCTCGGCAAGAAGATCAACCTCGTCATCGAGGGCGGCGAGACCGAAGTCGACAAGTCCGTCATCGAGCAGCTCGGCGATCCGCTCATCCACCTGATGCGCAACAGTTGCGATCACGGCCTTGAGTCCCCCGCCGACCGCGCCGCCGCGGGCAAGAGCGAGGTCGGAACCATCCGCCTGAGCGCGAGCAACGCCGGCGGCCACGTGGAGATCCGCATCGCCGACGACGGTCGCGGGCTCAACACCAAGCGCATCTCGCAGAAGGCCATCGAGAAGGGCCTGTACACGCAGGCCCAGATCGATCAGATGAGCGAGCAGGAACTCTGCCGCATTATCTTCCTGCCCGGGTTCTCCACGGCGGAGAAGATCTCCGACGTCTCGGGCCGCGGCGTCGGCATGGACGTCGTCCGCTCGAACATCGAGAAGGTCAAGGGCACCATCGATCTGATCAACGACCCCGGCAAGGGCTGCACCGTGCTGATCAAGATCCCCCTGACCGTCGCGATCATGAGCGCGATGATGGTCGGCGTCGGCCCCGAGACCTATGCGGTCCCGCTGAGCAGCATCGTCGAGATCGTGCGTCCCGAGAAGGACCAGCTCGCGTCGATCAACCAGAGCCCGGTCATGCGCCTGCGCGATACGGTGCTCCCGCTGCTCCAGGCGGCGGAACTCTTCAGCCTCCCCGCGAGCAAGCGCGATGATGCGCCGTTCGCGGTGGTCCTGAGCCTCAGCGAACGCCGCGTCGGTCTCATGGTTTCCAGACTCATCGGACAGCAGGAAGTCGTGATCAAGCCCCTGGATGAGGAACTCTCTCGCACCGGCGCGGGCGGCCCGGTCAGCGGCGCGACCGTGCGCGATGACGGCGGCGTCTCGCTGATCGTCGATGTCCCGCGCCTGTTCGAACTGGCCGAGGCCGAACCCCGCCGCTGACCCCCGCGATTCACCTCCGAGGGTGTACGCAGGAATCCTGCATTCACCCGACGTTCGACAACCGTCACGCTTTGCCAACAACTTGCCTGATTCCGCCAGCCGCCACTTCAGAACTCGCTCAAAAACGCCGACAACACATCCGAGCCTTTCGATCGTCATCGACTCCGGACCTCCCCGCCAACCACCACCCCGAACCGTCGAGGCCCACCGCATGGATCCCGCCTTCATCACCCCGTTCATCGCCTCGATTCAGAACGTCTTTACGACCATGATGCAGTTGCCCGTGACCATCGGCGACCCGCGCATCAAGGCCGAGCCCGCCACCACCTTCGACGTCTCGGGCATCATCGGAATGTCCGGCGATGTTGTCGGCTCCGTCGTTCTGAGCTTCCCCATCTCCACGGCCCAGCGACTCGTCGCGCTCTTTACGGGCACCGAGATGAAGCACGACAACCCCGACTTCGCCGACGCCATCGGCGAGCTGACCAACATGATCTCCGGCAACGCCAAGGGCATGTTCGCCGGCAAGAAGAAGGTCACGATCTCCTGCCCCAGCGTCATTGTGGGCCAGAACCACACCGTTCAGCGCCCGCGGGACATTCCCTGCATCGTCATCCCCTGTTCGACCGACTGCGGCGACCTGGTGATCGAGATCGCGATCCAGGATCGCTCCGCCGCCCCGACCGCCGCAGCCGCCGCGGGCGCCACCGCGCCGCAGTAATGCCCTTTCGTCAGCATCGGTTCGATTCGTACGCCCAGCCGCCCACAGCAACTCGCCCTCTCCGGTCAGGAACCACGCCATGAAGATCATGCTCATCGATGACTCCAAGACGATGCGCAACATCCAGCGCTCAGTCCTCGCCCAACTCGGGCACACGACGATCGAGGAAGCCTGCGACGGTCAGGACGCACTGTCCAAGGTCGGGGCCTTCCAGCCCGAACTCATCCTCGTGGACTGGAACATGCCGAACATGAACGGCCTGGAGTTCGTCAAGGCCTTCCGCCAGTCCAACAAGACCACACCGCTCATCATGGTCACCACCGAGAGCGAGAAGGCCCGTGTCATCGAGGCCATCAAGGCCGGGGTGAACAACTACGTCATCAAACCATTCACGCCCGATCTGCTCAGCCAGCGCATCAACGAAACGCTCTCGCGCCTGGCCAAGGCCGCCTGAGCCCGATCGCACGACACAACCCGCACACGCACAACGCACCCCGGACGCGCACGTCGGGGTGCTTGTCACTTGGCAGCACCAACGTCCGAGAGCCATCCGGTTCTGCCGCGCGAACGCGAGTATCCACTCGCAGGGGTGATCACCCGAGCACCCGCACGACCCGATATAACAGACGGAGGATCGCGCCGTGTCCGCCGAGTTCATCAAACGCCAGATCCGCATCGTGCTCAGCGAGGACAAGCTCGAGGCGCGCGCGCGCTGTTCGATCCGACCGTCGCGCCCGAACAGATCGATGAGCCCACGCTCTGCGCCCTGGCATCCGAAGCGGGCGTGCTGATCAGTCCGGAGGTGCGAGAACTGGTCAAGGTCGCCGTTGCGACCGCCACTCGGTCGCCCGGAGTCTTGCACGATGTGGTCATCGCTCGCGGGCTTGCCCCCGTGCACGGAACCCACGGACGCATCAGCTTCGCGCCCGAGTTCCTCCCCGGCACCCAGCGCGCCGAAGCCGCCGCCGCTCAACCTGACAGCGCGAAGGACGTTGCCGGATCCGCGGAGGCCGTCAATCACTACGCTCGTTCAGCGTTCACACCCGTCCTCAGGGGCGCGATCATCGCCCGCGTCGAGCCCTCTGTCGAAGGCGTCGACGGACGCGACGTCACCGGCAGGACCCTCGCCTGCAAGCGCGCCACCGAGGCGCCTCTCAATCACGACGACAGCGTGAGCGTCGGACCGGACGGCGCGATCGTCGCCCTCCAGAACGGCATCCTCTCCTGGCGACCGCCCCTGCTGCGCGTCATCGACACGCTCGAGGTCGATGGCTTCGTCGACTTCTCCACAGGGCATATCGACTTTCCCGGCAGCGTGCTCATCCACCGCGGCGTGCGCGATCTCTTCAAGGTCCACGCCGATCGCTCGCTGGCCGTTCGCGGGCTGGTCGAGGCCGCCGAACTCTCCGCCGCACTGGACACATCCATCTCCGGCGGCATGGCCGCCAAGCGCACCGGCTCGCTGCAGACAGGCCGCGACCTGCGGGCCAACTACCTCAACAACGTGCGCGTCCGCGTCGGGAGAGACGCGAGCATCGAATCCGAACTCATCAACTGCGACCTGGTGGCCGGCCGATCGATCATCGCCCCGCGCTGCGTCATGGCCGGCGGATCCGCCTGCGCCGGCTCGCTCATCGACCTCAGAACAGCCGGCAGCGAGTCCCGCGTGGCAACCCAGCTCTGCCTGGGCACTCTGCCCGAACTGGCAGCCCTGCGCACCGCGCTGCGATCGCTCCTGCCCGAGGTACAGACCCGACAGTCCGCCGCGGCCGAGCAGCTCGCGCAGCTCAAGAGCGTCAAGGGCAAACTCTCCCCGCGTCAGGCCGAGTCGCTCACGGAGCTCGAGTTCGAGGCCGCGAGCGCGTCATCGCTGTGCGATCGGCTCGACGCTGCGGGCCGGAACCTCGAGGACTTCATCGCCCGACGGACCCGAGTCGAGCTCATCGTTCGCGATCGCATTTTCTCGGGCGTGACGCTGCGCTGCCCCGGCGCGCCATTCGAGGCGACGTGGTTGGTGCAGTTTACGACGGACCTCAAGGGCCCCCTGCGCATCACCACCGATGATCGCGGCCGGCTCATCATCCGCGAGAGCCTCGCCGACGATTCCGAGGCGATCGATCTGGCCAAAGTCGCCAAAGTTGGAACCGAGGCCGCGCCCTGGGCGGGCAATCCGATCTCCGCGACAGCCGCCGGTTCACAGTCCGGCCGCGCCGCCGCCTGATCCCGCGTCGGGGGCCGATGCCCGACGACGGGCGCACGCTCCGCTTAGAATCTCCGGTCGCGGCGCTCGTGCCGCGACTGTGGAGAATCGCGCGTGCAAACTCTGCCCGTACTTCTGGCCATGTCGCTGGCCATCACCGCGATCAGCGTTGTCGCCGCGCGGGATGACGCGCCGGCGACCGCCACTCCCCCGGCCCCCGCCACACCAGCCCCCGCCCCCACGCCCCCCGCCCCCATCGCCCCGGAGCTCACCCCCCCGACCGAGCCCTCACTCATCGGCCGCCGGGTTCTCGTGGTCATGCGCGACGCCCGCGAGTTCCGCGGCACGCTCACCGAGCGCTCCGCCACCCACATAACCCTCGAAATCGCCGGCATCCCGGCCCGCTTCAACGCCGCCGACATCGACCGCATCCGCGCCCAGCAGTCCCCCGCCGAACGCTTCGCCGAAATCCGCGCGACGATCAAGTCCGACGACGCGGGATCGCTCCTCCCGCTCATCCAGTGGGTCATCGATCAGGGTGAACTCGATCTTGGAATCGGCGAGCTCGAGGCGCTGTCCCAGCGCGTGCCCGACAACCAGGCCGTCGCGATCGCGCTCACCCGCGCCCGCCAACTCCGCGAACTCCGCGCCACCCCGGCAAACATCTCTCCCGCGACCACGCCGGGCACCACCGCCGCCGACCCCGATGCCACCGACGCGCCCGAAGCCTTCAGCCAGGCCATCCCGCTGCTCACGCCCGAGCAGCAGGCACTGCTCAAGGTCTTCGAAGCCGACCTTTCGCGTCCGCTGAATCTCGTTATCCCCACGGACGTGATGCTCGACCTCTTCGAGCGCTACGCCGGAAATCCGCTCGTGCCCGCGACCAAAGAAGCTCGCGACGCCTTCCTCCGCCGACCACAGTCGCAGTGGCTCGACCTGATCTTCCGCCTCAAGGCCCGAGAGGTGTACCCCAAGGTCCAGATCAACGGCCTGCCCGAGCCGCTCCGCGACTTCCGCGACCGCGTGCACTCGGCCTTTGTCCTCAATTCCTGCGCCACCAACGTCTGCCACGGCGGCCGCGACGCCGGACGGCTCGCGCTCATGAACCGCCGCCGCAACAGCGAGGCCGCAGTCCTGACCAACTTCCACATCCTCGAGAACTTCCGCCTTGCCGACGGCCGCCCGCTGATCGACTACGACAACCCCGAGGCCTCCCCGCTGCTCCAACTGGCCCTGCCCCGGAACGTCTCGCAGTTTCGCCATCCCGTCGTCATCCGCTCCGCCAGCGGCCAGGATCTCTTCAAGCCGGCCTTCAACGCGACCACCGACCGCGGCTTTCAGGACGCCGTCGCGTGGATCCGCTCGATGTACATGCCGCGACCAAAGTACGACCTGGGCTACGTCCCGCTGCGTCCGCTCGTCCCCGCCCCGACCGACCCGACCAGCCAGCCCGAGCGATGACCCGCCCGGCCCGACGCCGAGCCCGACAATCTGCTAAAGTCTGCTCCCCGTCCGACCGCTGTCCGGACCGGCCCAGCCCTCACAAAGACCGATCGAGGCCCTCATGTTCATGCTCCGCACCACCCGCGTCGAACACCTGACCCGATCCGCCGCCATCGCGGTCCTGGCGCTGAGCGCCCTTGCTGGCGGCTGCACGCCCAACGACCCTGCGGACACCGCGCTGGCCGAGGCCGCTCGCACGCTCGAAACTCTCAGCAGCGACGGCACGCAGCTCTCCTCCGACCCGGCTCGCTTGCGCGAGGGCATCGACAAGATCGTGGCCCGCGCCCGCGAGGTCAACTCCGGCAAGGCCACCCAGGCGCAGAAGGCCGCCGCGGCCGTGCTCTCGGCCCGCGCCAGCGCCATCCTTTCTCTGGTCGAGTCCCGTCAGGCCCAGCAGGGCATCACCCAACTGACTCAACTCGTCGGCTCGGGCCGCGAAGCGCTGAGCCAGTACCTCCAGGCCGCAGGCTCGGCCGACACCAACAGCCGCTTTGACCTCTCCGCCGAGCGCAACAAGCTCGCCACCCAGCAGACCCGCCACGAGGCCGACGCGCAGAAGGCCGAGCAGGACGCATCCCGACTCGACGCGCAGGCCAAGACGCTCGAGGGTCAGGCCGCCACGCTGAGCACCCGCGCAAGCGACCTGCGTCGTCAGGCGGCCGAACTCCGGGCGCAGGTTCAGGGCGTCAGCGCCACCGAGGGACTCACACTCGTCGAACGCGCCGCGAAGCTCGACCGCGATGCATCCGCCGTCGATGCTCAGATCGCCGGGATCAACGGCCAGATCGCCGCCCTGCGGCCGCAGATCGCCGACGCCCGCCTGCGTGCCTCGGCCTCACGCCGTCAGCGTGAACTGCTCGAGTCCGCCGAGAAGGCCCTGACCGATCGGCAGAGCATGATCCAGTCCCAGGCCAGCGAGTCGCGCAACACCGCCGGCGAGCGAGCCCGCACCTTCGCCCAGCGCCTCGCCGACGCCCGCCGCGCTCGCGCCGAAAGTGTCGAGCCCGCGATGGAGAAGGCCATCTCCGCGATCCGCGCCGCTTCCAACGGCGTGCGCGAGGCCGAGCAGAGCGACCGCGGCATCCGTCTCTCCCGCGCCGGATACCTCCAGAGCGAGGGAGACCTTCTCCTCCTCCGCGCCCGCGCGACGCAGGACCTCGCCAGCCTTCTGCTCGCGGCCGGCGCCGCCTCGCCCGCAGTTCCCGACGCGGCCAACCTCGCCGCCGAGGGCCAGAAACTCGCCAGCGAAGCCGACGCCGCCCTGACCGAGGCCCGCGAACGCTTCACCGCCGCTCAGGAGATCTACGCCGATGCCGCCAGCGCCGGCGGCGGCAGCGATGAACTCAAGGCCCGCCTCGGCCGCATCGCCGACGCACTCAAGGCCACCACCGAAGCCCGCAACACCATCTCCGCTCCGGCCCCCGCCGGCGGCACGGCGCCGGCAGCAACCGCCGCCGACGCCGACCCGGCGACCGCCGAGGTCCGCGCCTTCCTCAAGGCCCAGGCCGAGGACCTGTCCAAGTACCGCATCGCCTCGACCCTCGCCGCGGTGCACACCGCCGACCCGACGCAGCGCTCGATCCTCAACCACGTCGGCCGCGCGTGGGAGTCGATGATCAAGATCGACGCCGCATGCACCGAAAAACTCGGCAAGGGCATGGTCCCGACGATCCTCGAATTCGCCCGCACCAACCCTGACATGCTCACGCAACTCGGCCTGCCCGTCGGCACCGAGCAGATCCAGCAGCTCGAGGCCCAGCTCGCCGCCGACCCGGCCCAGAGCACGGCGATGCTCATGTCCATGATCGACGCCATGCCCATCACCATCATGGGCGACGCGGCCATGATCGAGGGCCTTCCCGTCCCGCTGACGAAGGTCAACGGCAAGTGGGGCATCGCCGTCCCGCCGCTGCCCGAGAACCTGACCAAGGTCCTGCCCGATGTCGCGGCGATCCTCGAGTCCTTCCCCGATGCGCTGGACAACATCGCCAGCGACATCTCCGCCGGCCGCGTCGACTCGCCCGCCAAACTCGTCCAGGCCTTGCAACTGGCGTTCATGGGCGTGGGCACGCCGCTGATCGAGAAACTCGGCCCCGTTCTGGGCGAACTCGGCGGCGCCCCCGGCGCCGCCCCGGCCATGCCGGACAGCAAGTAAGCACACGCGTTCCCTCTGGTCCTCGCCGCGTCGGCACTCCTCGTCACCGCGCCACCCCGCCACTCCCCCCACCCGCCCCCCTCGCCACCATGACCACCAAAGCCCTCACCTCGCTGTGCCTGAGTCTGATCCTGAGCGCCGGGGCGATGGCGCAGCCCTCGATCAACGCGCTGGCAGGAAGCACGTCGCTCAGCGCCGCCGACACGCAGGCGATCGCCGCGTACGTCGCGCAGGCCGCGCCGAACCTCGCCGGCGAGCCCGAAGCGATGCGCCTCTCGCGGCAGGCGATCCTCGCCCCGCTCGCCCAGCCCAACGTCAGCGTCGCGTTCCGGCTCGAACTGGCCAAGAGCGTGCTGCCGGCCATCACGCCGCTGATCGCCGATGAGCGTGACATCAACGCCGCCAACGCCCTGCGGATCGCCGGCGAACTGGCCACCAGCAACTCGCTGGAACTCATCGAGCGCAGCATCAAGACCGACAAGCGCACCAGCGTCCGCGTCGCCGCGGCCCTCGGCTATCGCCTGGCCTTCGACGCCGTTTCCCGCTCCGAGCGAAGCGCCCTGGGCACCGCCGAAATCTCCGACGCCATCCGCACGCTCGGCGAGATCATCGCCAAGGAAAGCGACGCGAACCTGCTCGACGCCGCCACCGCCGCTGTGCTCAGCGCCGTCGCGATCCCGCCGGCCAAGGCCGCGGACATCCAGACCCTGGCACTGTCAACCCTCTGCGCCTCGCTTGAGCCGCAGACCAAGCGGCTGAACGACCAGAACGCCGCCCTCGCTTCGGTCATCCTCCGGGGTCTTGGTGCCGGCCGCTCCGCCTTGACCACGCTCCAGCCCGGCGCGCAGGTCGGCCGCAGCGCCCTGACCGAACTCGCAACCTTCAGCGGCTGCGCCATCGCCGCGGCGGACCGGATCCTCACCGCCAACCCCGACTCCCCGCTCAAGGCCACGCTCGAGCAGGTCGTCGGCGCCGCCGAGAACAACATCTTCCTGGTCCGCTCGAACCTCGGCGGCAGCACGCCCCCGTCGGTGAACCTCGCCACGCTCATCCGCACCAACAAGATCGCCGACTTCAGCAAGGGCGCCCAGTCGCTCCTGACCACACTCTCCGCCGAGCCCCTGAGCATCCCGGCGGAGAAGTTCAAGCCGTAAGCGGACTTCATCGAGCAATTCCGGTATATGTGTGCTCGCTCGCGCAGCCGAGGGCACGCCGGTCGCCGCGCGGGTACGCTTCATTCATTATGAACCCCCAATCCCTCGGCGAGTTCCTCAAGTCCAACGTTGACCAGCACCGCGACGCGGGGGTCTTCGAACTCGAGACCGACCACATGCTCCAGATCAACCTCAACGGCGAGGTCTGGATCAAGATGGGCGGCATGGTCGCCTACCGCGGCGATATCCGCTTCGAACGCGAAGGCCTTCTCTCTCAGGGCTTGGGCAACCTGCTCAAAAAGGCCGTCTCCGGCGAGGGCGCACGCCTGACCAGCGCCCGCGGCAGCGGCCAGTTGTACGTCGCCGACAAGGGCAAACGCATCACGCTCCTGCAACTGTCCGGAGAGTCGCTCTTCGTCAACGGCAACGACCTGCTCGCTTTCGAAAAGTCTCTCGAGTACAGCATCACCATGATGCGCAAGGTCTCGGCCATCGCTTCAGGCGGGCTCTTCAACGTCCGCCTCAGCGGGCGAGGCTGCCTGGCCATCACCACCCACCACCGCCCACTGGTGCTCCCCGTCGCGACCGGACGACCCGTCTTTACCGATCCTCAGGCCACCGTCGCCTGGTCCGCATCCCTCAGCCCCGACTTCAAGACCGACATGCAGTTCAAGACCCTCCTCGGCCGCGGCAGCGGCGAAAGCTTCCAAATGAAGTTCGACGGCGACGGCTGGGTCATGGTCCAGCCCTACGAAGAGGAAGTCATGCAGGCCGACTGAGCGCCGCGCACACAAGACTTAGACGGTGATGACCACGAACCCCGCTCCGGAGATCCGACTGGCCACGGCCCGAGAGTTCGGGCACATGATCATCTATGTGCTCGCCGCGCCGCCGCTGTTCGCCTTGGTTGCGCTCGCGATGTGGGCTTCCGGACGGCAGCTCGACCCGTTCATCGCGGGTGGCGTGTACATGGTCACGCAGATGCTCGCCTTCGCGCCGGCGGTGCTCTGGTACTTCTGCCGCGGGTGCAGACTGCGGACGCTGTATCTCGTCCCCCTGTTGCTCGCACTGGTAACGCTCGGCGTCACGGCGCTCTTCGGCCGGTCGGGATCCATCGGCCCGGTGCCCCCGATCCTGATCTGGCTGTACGTTTCCATCGCGCTGGCGACTGGGTTTCCGTGGCTCGGTCGCGGAAAGTCTCACAGGCTGCCCTGACGCTGCCCGCGCTCAGCACCCTGTACTCAACGCCCGCAGCCGACGGCTCACCGCACCACCGTCTCCATCTGCTTCTTCTCCACCGGGCTCGTCCCATCCACGGGCACATCCTTGAGCATGCCCTCGATGATGTCGTCGGTGCTCACCCCATCGGCCTCGGCGTTGAAGTTCGTCAGGATGCGGTGCCGCAGCACGGGCGTTGCCACCGCGCGAACGTGGTCGGGCGAAACGTGGGTGCTGCCGGTCAGCAGCGCGTGCGCCTTGGCCGCGAGCACCAGATACTCGCTGGCCCGCGGGCCGGCGCCCCAGGCGACGTAGTCCTTGACCAGTTTCGGCCGGTTCAGCCCGCCGTCCATCGGCTCCTTGATGCGCGTCGTCCGCACCAGGCGCAGCGCGTAACGGATCACGTGGTCCGCCACGGGCATGGCCCGCACCACCTGCTGCACGCGGGCGATCTGCTCGCCGGTCATGACGGCTTCAGGCTTGGCCGAGCCGCCCGTGGTTGTGCGCCGGACGATCTCCGCTTCCTCGCTCTCGCTCGGATAGCCGATCTTGACCTCGAACATGAACCGGTCCAGCTGCGCCTCGGGCAGCGGGTACGTCCCTTCCTGCTCGATGGGGTTCTGCGTCGCCAGAACAAAGAACGGGCTGGGCAGCGCGTGCTGCATCCCTCCCACCGTGACCTGCCGCTCCTGCATCGCCTCCAGCAGCGCCGCCTGCGTCTTGGGCGGGGTGCGGTTGATCTCGTCGGCGAGAATCACGTTCGCGAAGATCGGGCCCTTGACAAACCGCAGCGTCCGAACGCCCGTCGACTTGTCCTCTTCGATCACCTCCGTCCCCGTGATGTCGCTGGGCATCAGGTCCGGCGTGAACTGCACCCGCGAAAAGCCGAGGCTCATCGACCGCGCGATCGTCGAGATCAGCAGCGTCTTGGCCAACCCGGGCACGCCCACCACCAGCGCGTGACCGCGGCAGAAAATCGCCATCAGAATCTGATCGACCACCCGCTCCTGCCCCACGATCACCTTGCGCACCTCGCCCTTGAGCCCGTCATAACTGGCGCGAACCTCCGCGATGACGGACTGGATCTGCTCGGCGTTGATCGGCTCGTTCACGGCTTGCTCCGGCGAGTGCGGGTTGGTTTCTCAGCGTAGGGGCCCGTACCGACCCGCATCGCCCCGCATCGCCCCGCGGTGATGCCGCGACGCCGCAAAGGCACCGCAGCGGCCACACGCCGCCGCGCGGCCGTGCCGCTCGATCAATTCCGCTCAACCGATACCGCCCGCCGTGCCCGCGGGTGCGGGACTTCAGGGCATCTGCGTGCTGTTCCGCACCATGCGCTCGGCGTGAACGTGCACGCCCTGGCCATTGGCGTGCTCCGCCTGCACCGGCTCGACCGCCGCCTCGGCCACCTCGCCGCCGCGACCGCCGCGCTGCGCCGTCTGCACCAGCCCCGCGGCCAGCGCGATCCGCGCCAACTGCACGCGGTTGCTCACGCCCAGCTTCCGGCCCAGCGATGCGCGGTGCGCCTCGATCGTCTTGATCGTCCGGAACAGCCTCTTGCTGATGTCCGCCGTCGAGAGCCCCTCGCCGATGAGCGTGAGAACCTCCGTCTCGCGCGGGGTCAACTTCTGCAGCAGCCCGCGGTCCTGGAACCGGGCATCGATCACCTCGGCATCGGGCGGCGCCGTCGCGTGCGAGCGATCCCCCACCGGACGCGACGTGATCAGCACCACGGGCGGATCGTCATGCTGCCCGCGAATGGGGCGGAACACCGCCTCGTTGAGCGTCCCGGCCATCACCGTGCGAACCAGCAGCGGACGATTGGTCTGAACGACCTTGTTGATGAACGACAGACGCTCGCCGACAAACTCCGCCGGGAACAACTCGGAGATATGGTGCCCGACGATCTCCTGCGCCGAGCGAGAAACCTCCTCGGCAGCGAGTGAGTTGGCATACAGCACAACGCCGTGCGCATCCAACACGACCACCGAGGTGCCAGAGTCAATGGTCAGGGCTTCCCATGCCGGACACCCGGCCGAACCCCCGATATACGCGAGTGCCGAGACACGATGTAGCAAGCCTCGGATGGGGTGTGGGGGCGTACGTTCCATGGTGAGCCTGCTTTCAAAGAATGAGACACTGTTGCACCTGACTGGGTGAGTGTACCCCATTTCCGCCCACCGGACGATGAAATCCCCCGCCCAGCATCAGAATTCATGGCCCGATCGCGTGGCGGGCTGCCCCATGAGAGTCTCTGAAATCCCGCTTCCTCGGCAGAGAACCAGAGTATTACCAACAACACTTAGACGGGGGACTTAACCCTTTCGGTGCAGCACTCTTCCGGGATCGCGGTCATTCCGTCTCCGGCGGCTTGAGTCCGTGGGCGAAAGCCAACCGGACCAGTTGGATGCGGTTGCTCACGCCCAACTTCTCGCTCAGCCGAGCGCGGTAGTACTCGATCGTCTTCGGGGAGCGGGTCATCCGTTTGCCGATTTCCTGAGACGTCAGCCCCGCGGCGATGAGCGTCAGGACCATGCGTTCCCGGTCATTGAGCCGGGCCAGCACCGCCGAGTCCACCGCCGGCTCGGGCGCGATGCTCTGCACGACCGGGCCGCTCCCGCCCACCGCCGTCGCCAGCGGCACCATGAGCATCGGCGAGCCGCTGCCCTCGCGCACCGCGGGCAGGACCGTGAAACGCACCCATCGATCGCTCACGTGCAGGTCCAGCGCCTGGTGCGTCCTCGACGCCACCGAGAGAGCGCACGCCGCGGCCAAACGCGATGTTCCCTCGGCATCCAGTCGCGGCGCGTGGGTCCAATCCGTCTGGGCCTCGGGCACACCGAGAATCGCCGACCCCGCACGATTCGCGCGGCGGATGCGGCCGCAGTCCGCGCCCATCGCCGCCCCGATCCCCGAGTCGCGCCAGAGAATCGTCCAGAGCCCATCGGCCGGATCGGCGCCGGGAACATGGGCCGCGACGGTCTCACCGCCGAAGTTCAGTCCCGCGGTGCTGCTGCTCGAACTCGCCCCATCGCTCATTGAGCAAGCCCCCTCGCAAACCGGACCACCCCGCCCGCATTCACCCAACGCCCCTGATCAATCGAGCGCGCTCCCGCGTGCCGCCGTGGGGCCGATCCGCATCGGCCCGAACCAGACTTCACCGGCCGGTCCACGCACTCGACAGAACGGGAGCGGGAATTCTCAGGATCTGTATCTACCCGTTCATCACCCCCCCACACGTGGGGAGTCTACAGCCCCGCGAGCGGATGTGCAAGCCCCTTATCAGGGGGAACAATCGCCTAAGCGACACTGGACATAAACCGACCGCGTGTCTGTTTTATGGTGTGACATCGGCCGCTCGGGCTTCGGCGAGGCGGTCGGCGATGATCCCAAGGGCCGGGGCGGCCTTGGGGTCTTTCCCGACAAGCGAGCGGGCGCGCTGCGCGAGCGTTGTCGTACGGATCATTTGTCTGTGGTCGCTCTGGACCAGGATCGTCTCGTGGGCGGCGGACCACTGCTGGCTCTCCAGCGGGACGATCCCGTCGCCGATGGACTGGCCCATGGCGGCGATGGACTCCTGAAGTCCCTTGGCGTGGGTTTCACCCAGAGCGCGGGAGACCCAAGGGGCGCTGGCGAGTTTCTTCAGGTCGCGATCCACGCCGCGGACCGCGGTGCCGACGATCGCGATGACGGTGCAGCCGACGGGGGCCTGGGCGTTGTTGCGCGCATTGAGCTCGGTCAGGAAGGCGCTCGCGGGGAGCAGGTCATCGGCGGCGGGGCCGGCGCGCGAGCCCAGGGCCCCGATGAGGTCGGCGGGGGTGGCCGAGTCGGCATCCATCCAGCGCGTGATGAACAATCGGGCCTCGGCCAGCGCGCGCAGGCGGGCCATGGGCGTGCCGGCGTTGGGCGTGCCGACCATGATCAGCAGCGGGATGTCGGGGTAGCCCGCCGGGGCGGGCCGCGCGGCGGCGTTGTAGAACGCCGGGCGGGTCAGGACATCACGTGCGAGCAGGCCGCCGGCGGAATGGGCGATGATGAAGACGCGCGCGTGGCCCGCCAGGCGGAGATCGCGCAGGGCCTCGGCCAGTTCGGCGGTGCTGTCGGCCAGCGGGCGGTCGCCGGAGTACTCGAAGCGGTAGATGGCCGCACCGGCGCTCGCCGCGTGCAGCCGGGGCCAGAGATCATCGAATGTTCCGCCGATGGAGTCCAGACCCTCGATGAGCAGGATCGCCTCGGCGGGCGCGGCCTGCGCACCGTCGGCCCCCGCGGCGGCGGGCGTGCTCGGCCGGACGGCATCCAGCGGCGCCCAGACATAAGCCCCGGGCTCGATGCCCAGACCCGGCGCTGGCCCGACCCCCGGCGCATCGCGATCCAGACCGGCGGCGGTGCCGGCCATCAGCCGCCGCACGCCGATGTACGCGGGCGGGACCTTCTGGCGGGCGGAGGCGACGGCGGCATCGAACTTTTCGCGCGCAGCGCGCGATTGGCGGCTGAACCAGTCGCCGATTCCATCGGCGGCGTTCGTGGCGTTGTTGAGCATGTCGTCGATCCGGTCGGCGGTGTCGGGGGCCGGGGTGGGCTCGGTCGGGGCCGGGGTGGGCTCGGTCGGGGCCGGGGTGGGCTCGGTCGGGGTTGGGGTGGGCTCGGGCGGGGTTGGGGGGGGCTCGGGCGGTGCGGGGGTGCTGACGGGCGAACCCGAGCCCCGGCCGGCCCCATCGGCCCGGCCCGCATCGGGGCTTGACCCCCGAGTCTCCGCGCGTTCGCAGCCGATTATGCCCGCCGCGCTGGCGGCGAGCAGACCCGCGGCCAGCGTGGCGGCCATTGCGGTCCGGATCGTGACGCGTGCGCATCGCCTCATGACCGATTGTTGGGCCGCGGGCGGATGGGGTTTCGCCCCGAGGCCGCCGCGGCCTCCGCCATGGGCAGATTTTCCGCTCCCGGGCCCATGCACCCCCCGCACGGGGCGTGTACGCTGATCGGCGATGAGTTCGGACACCCCCGCATCCAATCCCGCCGGTCCCGGCATCGCACGGACGATGGCCTTTGCCTCGGCCCTCAGCGGCGAGCGCGACACGGCGGATGCCGCCGATGAAGTCGCCGGCCGCATCGGCGAGCAACTGGCCGGGCAGAGGCCGGACCTGCTGCTGGTCTTCGCCTCGCCGCACCACGCGGGCAACATGGCGCGGATCTCCTCGACGCTTTCGCGGCTGCTTTCGCCGGGGTGCATCCTGGGGGTCACGGGGGAGGCGGTCATCGGCGGATACATGGAGCTGGAGGGGCTGCCGGGGCTCTCGGTGCTGGCGGCGGTGCTGCCGGGGGTGGGTGTCCGGGGCTTCGCGGCCGATGACATCCGCCGCATCATCGCGCGCAGCGAGCGCGACCTGGAACTGGGGCAGCGCAACAGCCCTGAGGATCGCCAGCGCGGGGATGATGAGGACCTGGCGGAGCTTGCGCAGACCACGGGGGTCGTTCGCGGGCACGCGGGGACGATTCTTTTCAGCGACCCGTTCTCGGTGGACATCTCCTCGCTCTTTCCTCCGCTCATGCGGGCGCGACGGCTGGCCTGGCCGGAGGGGAGCGAGGGGCCGGGCTCGCCGGGCGCATCGCACGCGGGCCGACGCGCGCCGATCATCGGCGGAATCGCCAGCGCCGCGCGCAAGCCGCGGGGCAACGCGCTGCTTCTCAACGACCGCGTGATGAACAGCGGGCTGGTCGGGGTGTCGCTGACGGGCCGCGTGAGGATCGATGCGGTCGTCAGCCAGGGATGCCGGGCCTTCGGGCCGAATCTTGTGGTCACCAGCGCGTCAGAAGGGGTGATCCGGACGCTGGGCGGGCGGCCGGCGCTGGATGTTCTGCAGGAACTCATCGAGGCGATGCCCGAGCAGCAGCGGCAATTGCTCGCCCACGGGATCATGCTCGGGCGGGTGGTCGATGAGTACAAGGACCGCTTCGGCCCGGGCGACTACCTGATGCGAGCGGTCGTCGGCGTGAGCCAGGATCAGAAGGCCGTGGGCGTTGCCGACACGATGCGGACGGGATCGACGGTCCGCTTCCACCTTCGCGACGCCTCGACGGCGGATGCCGACCTTGCCCTGTGCATGGATGCGCAGGCCCTGCACGGACCTCCGGCGGGGATGATGCTCATTACGTGCAACGCGCGGGGAACGCGGCTGTTCGGGACGGCCAATCACGATGCCACGGTGGTCCAGAAGGCCTTCGCGGAGGGAGAGCCGGGGCAGGAGCTGGCCAAGGGTGGCCGCGCGATGAACGGCCCGCCGCGCGCCATCCCGCTTGGGGGGTTCTTCGCCGCCGGAGAGATCGGCCCGGTGGGCGAAGGGGTGTTCGTGCACGGCCAGACGGCGTGCGTGGCGGCGTTCCGGCCGTTGCCGTAGCGATGGCGGGCTTCGCCGCCATCGCAAATGGTCAAATTTTCAAATGTTCACATAGTCAAATGAAGACCGGGAGACGCGGTGCGGTGATCGGCGGTCCGATTTGAGCATTTGCTGCTTTGCTGCTTTGAGCTTTTCCCCTAAGCGGCCCTTGTCTGTTCGCGCGCGGGCGCAGCGGCGCCCTGGCTGCCGACAAGGACGGTCAGCACGTGGCTGTCCGGGCCGCACAGGCCGCCACGCTGGCCGTGGATGATGTACTGCACGGTGCTCGTGCCCGCGGGGAGGGTCGTGTCGGTGAAGCGTTTGGTCAGCCCGCGCGTTGATCCGGCGGTGCCGATGGGGACAAAGCCGTCCGAGCCGGCGAGCTTGCGGCGGACCATGAAGACGGTGCCCGGCCCGCTGCCGGGGGCGCGGAAGGTGATCGACGGGGCGCCGGTGACGGCGAATGTTGCATTGAGTTGCTTCGGCTGGGCGGGGGGCGGGGCGGTGCCGGGGCCGGCCGCGGGCGATGGCGAGGGGACCATGGCCCGTCCGTAGACCTCGCGGTCGCCCGATGCGCGGGCGAAGAGGCGGATCTTCTGCACGGCGTTGCTGACGCGGTCGCGCATCTCCTCGGCGGCCTGGCGCAGGGCCTCGGTCGCCGCCAGACTGGCCGCCCGCGCACGCTCGGCGGCGGCAAGGGCATCGCGGTAGCGCTCGGTCGCGGCCGAGACCCGCGCAACCTCGGATGCATCGAGCCCGATCGCGGCGGGCGCGGCGGCCCAGACGGGGGTGCGGGCGGCGGAAAACTCGGCGACATCGAGCGGTGTGCGGGGGAGGATGCGCATGGGGGGCTCCGGGGGGCGGGGGGCGCGGGCAGAGTGGCGGTGGAGAGTGGCGCAGTGGCGGGGGGCGGTGGCAGAGTGGCACAGTGGCGCAGTGGCACAGTGAGGGGAGGTGCCGCGGGGCGCGCGAGAGAGATTGCGGTGGGATCGGGTGGATTGGGTGGGGGCTTGAGCGCGGGGGCGGCGGGGGCGGGGCTGGCGCGGGCGAGATC
>JAJTHN010000036.1 GCA_021297895.1 Phycisphaeraceae bacterium
AAGCCCGCTTCGGCCAGCAGGGCACGATGACGCGGATGTGGGCCCCGCGCGGCTCGCGGCCAACCGCGGTCAAGCAGACACGCTACGAGTGGGTGTACCTGTACGCCGCGATCGAGCCGGCGACGGGGCTCAGTGTCGCGCTGCAGGCCCCGCTGGTGAACACGCAGACGATGAACGTATTCCTGAAGATGCTCAGCGTGGAACTGGGGCAGACGGACCACTCGGTGCTGATCATGGACGGTGCGGGATGGCACAAGAGCAGAGAGCTGAATGTGCCGGAGAACATCACGATCCTGATCATGCCGCCGTACAGCCCGGAGCTCAACCCCGTCGAGCGGCTCTGGGCCTATCTGCGGAGCCACTACCTGCGCAACAGGGTCTTCGACGACTACCAACACCTGCTGGACGCCGGCGCCGAGGCTTGGCAGCAGCTCACCCCCGAACTGCTCCGCTCCGTCTGTGCCTGCGACTACATCACGCACGACTTGGAGAGGTGATCCGTATAAGAAGGCACTCGCGTGCGCAGAGTAGGAGAAAGTCAGCGGTCCGCAAATCTGCTTGCCTTTGTGCAAAGCTACCCAAGTTAACAAATCAGTCGCGGATCGATGCGCGGCAATTGTGCCTTTTCGCATCGGATGGGAAATTGGGCAGTCTGCCAAAGGTTCCCGATGCCCGCTGGCATCTTCACATATTCGCCTATCTTGGTTACACAGATCCGAAGCGTGCCGCGCTCGCACTTTTCCGCCGATTATGTTGCCCGTTCCCCCAATCACCTGGCCGTTCGTGCCGCATCGAGAATCTCTGCGACGATCACGTTGAACTCAAGGCTTGACAGCGGGTCGACTTCGCACTGGCCGCGGACGACCTGGCGAAGGTACGTCCATTCGTTGGCAAGGTGACCGGGCATCTCGGCGGGAGTGACTTTCGCCGGCGGCTGGTCGGGTGATCGGCGCGTCAGGTCGTTCCACTTGCCTGCGTGGAGCGAGCCGCGCTCGGCGTGGATGTCGGCATCCTTGTTGTCATGTGTCCAGGCCCAGGAGGCCTGGATGATCGCCGTCGCCGTGGGATAGGTCAGGACGATCGTCGCATCATCATCGACGCGCGGGTAGACATCGGGCTTGAGCGTGGTCAGGCGGGCGGTGATGCCGGTGGGGCGCTGGCCGTTCATGAGCCAGGTGCTGAGCACGGCCCCGTAGCAGCCGAAGTCGACGGCCGCGCCGCCGCCGTTGCGTGCAGGATCAGTGAGCCAGTCGAGGAACTCGGGCGAGCAGCCGATTTCTTTGGGGCCGCGGTGGCCGTGGCGGAAGATCATTTTGCGGATCGGTCCGAGTTCGCCGGAGTTGACCAGTCGGCCCGCCTCGCGCAGGCTGGCGTACCAGTTGGTTTCGTAGTTCGTCAGCACGAGCACCTTGTGCTTGCGTGCGAGGTCGGCGATGGCGTGGGCATCGGCCCGAGAGAAGGCCAGCGGCTTTTCGAGCAGCGTGTGCACGCCGCGGGGTGCGCAGGCCTCCACGGCGGCGCGGTGCTCGCTGATCGGGCCCATGACACTGACGGCCTCGGGCTTGGCGCTGTCGAGCATCGCCTGAGCGGTCGCGTGATAGAGCGACGCATCGATGTTGTACTTCCTGGCGAGTCGGTCGAACAGCGCGCGGTCGGGCTCGCTGATGCCGACGATGACCAGATCCTTGCGCTGGCCCGCCTGCCAGAGCAGGCCTTCGACGTGGCCGTGAGACAGGCCGATGATGCCCAGGCGCAGGGGCACGACCGTCTCCGCTGCCGCGGCGGGCGCGGGTGCCGGGGCAGGCTGAGCGTTGGCGGGACGAGTCACCAGGACCAGAGCGATGATCGCCGCGGCGACGGTCACGGCCACGATGGAGATGAGCCAGTTGAGCATGACCTAGCGTACAACGACGGGTGCGAGTGTGTCCGAAACGACACGAAACAGCCGCCGGACGTCGACACAAACCGCCTGGCAGGCCGATTTTGGCCAACGTGACGGCCAAGCACCCGAGACCCTTCCATTTCCCTGACAACCCGCCTATGCTCGCCCCATGCTCCTGCGTCAACGGCCATTCGAGGTCGTCTCGCCGTTCAAGCCGATGGGCGATCAGCCCTCGGCCATCGATGCGCTGGAGAAGCGGATCACGTCGGGACAGAAGTTCTCGTGCCTGCTCGGGGCGACCGGTACGGGCAAGACCTTCACGATGGCCAACGTCATCGCCCGTACGCAGAAGCCCACGCTGATCCTCAGCCACAACAAGACGCTCGCGGCGCAGCTCTACGAAGAGATGAAGGAACTCTTTCCGCACAACGCGGTGAGCTACTTCGTGTCGTACTACGACTACTACCAGCCCGAGGCGTACATCCCCCAGCGCGACATCTACATCGAGAAGGACGCCAGCCGAAACGACGACCTGGACAAGCTGCGTCTATCGGCGACGAGCAACATCCTGGCGCGGCGTGACACGATCGTCGTCGCCAGCGTCTCGTGCATCTTCGGTCTCGGCTCGCCGGAGGCCTACGGCTCGAAGGTCATGACCATCGAGAAGGGCATGATCGTCGACCGCCGACGGTTCCTGCTCGGGCTGGCGAGCATGCAGTACAAGCGCGCCGAGATCGAGTTCAAGCGCGGCATGTTCCGTGTGCGGGGCGATGTGCTGGAGATCTACCCCGCGTACGAGCAATACGCGGTGCGCGTGGAGCTCGGCGGGGGCGATGGCGACGAGGTCGCGGGCATCAGCCTCATCGAGCCGATCAGCGGCGAACTGCTCGCGGACGAGCAGCGGGTGTTCATCTTCCCCGCGGTGCACTACGTCACCGATGAGGACCGCATGGCGGGCATCACGGCCCAGATCCGCGAGGACCTCAAGCAGCGCGTCGACCAGTTGCGCAACGAGGGCAAGCTGCTCGAGGCCCAGCGGCTGATGGCCCGGACCAAGTACGACCTTGAGATGCTCGAGGAGGTCGGCTTCTGCAACGGCGTGGAGAACTACTCGCGGTACTTCGACGGGCGGGCGCCGGGCGAGCGGCCTTTTACGCTGATGGACTACTTCGATTACTCGCCGGGCGATGATGAGATCGAGCCCGAGGTGGACCCGGCCAGCGGCGTGCCGCTGTGGCGTGTGCGCAAGCGGCCCGAGCATGACTGGCTGCTGATCATCGATGAGAGCCACGTGACGCTGCCGCAGGTGCGGGCGATGTACAACGGCGACAAGATGCGCAAGCAGGTGCTGGTGGACCACGGCTTCCGGCTGCCGGCGGCGATGGACAATCGTCCGCTGCGGTTCGAGGAATTCGAGCAGATCGTGCCGCAGGTGCTGTTTGTCAGCGCGACGCCGGGACCATACGAACTCGAGCGCGTCGGCGGCGAGGTGGCCGAGCAGGTGATCCGTCCGACGGGCCTGCTGGACCCGGTGATCGAGGTCAAGCCGGCCAGCGGGCAGGTGCCGGACCTGCTGGAGCGCTGCAAGGAGCGGGTGGCCCGCGGCGAGCGCGTGCTGGTGACGGCGCTGACCAAGCGGCTGTGCGAGGATCTAACGCTGTACATCCACGAGAAGGGCCTTCGAGTGCGGTACCTTCACAGCGAGATCGAAACGCTCGAGCGCGTGGAGATTCTCAACGATCTTCGCAAGGGCGAGTTCGATGTGCTCGTCGGGGTGAATCTGCTGCGCGAGGGCCTGGACCTGCCCGAGGTCTCGCTCGTGTGCATCCTCGATGCGGACAAGGAGGGGTTCCTGCGGTCGCCCACGAGCCTGATCCAGCAGATCGGCCGCGCGGCCCGGAACGTCAACTCCAACGTGGTGATGTACGCGGACAAGATGACACCGGCGATGCAGAGCGCCATCGATGAGACCGAACGGCGCCGCCGCAAGCAGTTGGCGTACAACGAGCAGCACGGCATCACGCCGACGACGATCATCAAGGCGCTGCGCGAAGGCCTGGCGCAGGAACTCCGCGCCGGGCGCACGGCGCGCGAGGCGGTGCGGGCCAAAGAGCCGGAGTTCGAGGTGGGCGAACTGGTGCGCGAGCTGGAGGGGGAGATGATCCAGGCCGCGGAGCAGCTCGACTTTGAGAAAGCCGCCCGCCTGCGCGACCAGGTCGCGGCACTGCGCACGGGAAAGATCAAGCCGTCGCAGGGCTCGAAGGTCCGGCGGAGCGATGTCGATCCGTCGCTGCGGGGCGGCGAGCGCGGCTCCTCGGGCAGCGGCGAGCGGAAGGCGGGCATGCCGGGTGTCCGCCCCAACAAGAAGGCTCGCAAACGCGGCAAGACCGGCCAATGAACACGCACGATCGGAGCGGATGATGAGCAAACTCAGCGAACCGGCCCTTGCAGAATTCGAGCGGCGACAGAAGCAGCGCGAGTGGCGCTCGCGGCTGGGCTCGTACTTCATGGGTGTGGCGATCGGCTTTGTTCTGCTGGGGATCTTGTGGGTCGGGCGAAGTCGCGCGACCGGGGGTGGCGCGCCGTCGCCGAACCCAGGGCCGGCGGGCGTAACGGCCCCCACCGCCGGTGCGCAGACGCCGGTTGATGCGGCCCCCGCCGCGTCGCCGTCGGCTCTACCCTCCGGGACCAGATGATTCCGATCTTTGTGTGCGTGCTCGCCGGCCGCGGACCGTGCCGGACGGGCTGACCTTCTTGTTGGACGGCGGTGTTCTCAGAAAGGCCTTCGCGTGGCTTCATCGACTTCGTCAGCTTCATCGGCCGGGGGCACATCCGCGGGTGGGACCAAAGCGGGGCCGGTGGTCGTGAGCGCGGGCAGGGCGGTGCCGGTCGTCACCGGTTCGCTGCCGAACGCGGGCGTTCCGGTCACGTCCCGCACGGCGCTGGCCTCGGCTCATGGGCTGGATTCGGCGCGGTGCATCCGGGTGCGCGGAGCCAAGGAGCACAATCTCAAGGGTGTGGATGTTGACATTCCGCGTGACAAGCTCGTCGTGATCACGGGGCTGTCGGGGTCGGGCAAGAGTTCGCTCGCGTTCGACACGATTTTCGCCGAGGGACAGCGCAAGTACATGGAGAGCCTGTCGGCGTACGCCCGGCAGTTTCTGGATCAGCTCAAGAAGCCCGATGTCGAGGACATCCAGGGCCTGCCGCCGACGATCGCCATCGAGCAGCGAAGCAGCGGCAGCAACCCGCGCTCGACGGTCGCGACGAGCACGGAGATCTACGACTATCTGCGTCTGCTCTTTGCTCGCTGCGGCCGCCCGACGTGCTGGCACCCGACCAAGGTCAAGAAGGACGGCGCGGTGCAGTCCCGGTGCGGGCTGCCGATTCAGGCGACGGCCAGCACGCAGATCGTTGACGCGGTGATGGCCTTCGGCGATGGTCGACGGCTGATGGTGCTCGCGCCGGTGGTGCGTGCACAGAAGGGCTTCCACCGCGATGTGCTCGTGGAGATGCAGAAGGCGGGCTGGGGCCGCGTGCGCGTCAACACCAAGGTCATCGAGATCCGCGAAGCGCTCAAGGATGAGGGCGAGAACCCGCTGAAACTCGAGCGATACGCCAAGCACGACATCGAGGCGGTCATCGATCGTCTGGTGCTCAAGGGCGAAGCCGAGGGTGCGCGGCAGCGGCTGGCCGAGAGCATCGAATCAGCGCTGAAGCTCGGCAACGGCACGGTGATCATCGCGGTGGATCAGTCCTCGGGGACAGCCAAGGACGCAAGGGACACTAAGGACACCAAGGACGGCGCGGGCGAGTCGTGGTACGACCGCGTCTTCAGCGATCGTTTCGCGTGCGCGGAGCATCCGGAGTGTGCGTTGCAGGAACTCTCACCCCGGCTGTTTTCGTTCAACTCGCCGCACGGCGCGTGCCCGGAGTGCCACGGCCTGGGCGTGGTGATGGAGTTTGTCCGCGAACTGATGGTGCCCGAGCGGGAGCGCTCGCTCAGCGAGGGCGCGATCGCGCCGTGGCGGCTGCCGGCGCCGATGGGGACGTTCTACCGACGCCACCTGCGCCGATTCTGCAAGGACTTCGGCGTCTCGCCCAGCGCGCCGTTCTCCAGCATCGCTCCCGACAAGCAGCGTGTGCTGCTGGAGGGCACGACGCCCGCCGATGAGAAGAAGTTCGACGCGAAGTTCGCCGGCGTTGCGCCGCTGCTGCGCGCGTGGTACGAGAAGACCGATTCATCGTTCATCAAGGAGTGGCTCGGCGGATTCATGCACGAGAAGACCTGCCCCTCGTGCGCGGGCGATCGGCTGAAGATCGAGGCCCTGAGCGTGCGGCTGCACGCCCGCACGAGCGACGCCAACCCGCACGCCACGCTCAACATCGCCCAGTTCTGCCGGCTGAATATCCGGCAGGCGCAGGCGTTCGCCGATGCGCTGGAACTCACCGGCGAGCAGCAGATCATCGCCGAAGCGGTGCTCAAGGAGGTCCACTCCCGCCTGCGGTTCCTCAGCAGCGTGGGGCTGGAGTATCTTTCGCTCGACCGTCGCACCGCCACGCTCTCGGGCGGCGAGGCCCAGCGCATCCGTCTTGCCACACAGGTCGGCTCGGGGCTGGTCGGCGCGGCGTATGTGCTCGATGAGCCCACCATCGGTCTGCACCAGCGCGACAACGATCGGCTCATCGCGACCCTGCGCAGGCTCGCCGACATCGGCAACAGCGTGCTGGTCGTGGAGCATGACGAGGACATGATCCGTGCCGCGGACTGGCTTCTGGACATCGGCCCCGGCCCCGGTGTGCACGGCGGGCGCGTCGTGGCCAACGGCACGGTCAAGGACATCATCGACGAGCCGGCGAGCATCACGGGCCTGTACCTTTCGGGCAAGCGCTCGATCCGCACGCCCGCGCCCAAGGAACGCCGCACGCTGAGCGAGAAGCGTGCGCTGGTCATCAAGGGCGCCCGGCAGAACAACCTCAAGAACATCGACGCGACGATTCCGCTCGGCGGGATCGTGTGCGTCACCGGTGTATCCGGATCGGGCAAGAGCACGCTGGTCAACGACATCCTGCTCTCGAGCGTCAAGAAGAGCCTGCTGGGTTCGCGCGTAATCCCGGGCGCGCACGACAAGATCCTCGGCCTGAAGCTCGTCGACCGTGTGGTCGAGGTGGATCAGTCGCCCATCGGGCGCACGCCGCGGAGCAACCCGGCGACGTACACCGGCATTTTCGACGACGTCCGCAAGCTCTTTACCGACACGAAGGAGGCGAAGATCCGCGGGTACAAGCCCGGACGGTTCAGCTTCAACGTGCCGGGCCGCTCCGGCGGCGGGCGATGCGAGGCCTGCGAGGGTCAGGGCCTCAAGCGCATCGAGATGCACTTCCTGCCCGATGTCTACGTCGCGTGCGAGGTCTGCAACGGCTCGCGATACAACCGCGAAACACTCGAGATCAAGTTCCGCGGCAAGTCCATCGCCGATGTGCTGGACATGACCATCGAGGAGGCTCTGGCCTTCTTCGAGAACCACCCCAAGGTGCTCCGCATGGTCCGCTGCCTGCACGATGTCGGGCTGGACTACGTGAAACTGGGCCAGCCGAGCACGCAGCTCTCCGGCGGCGAGGCGCAGCGCATCAAACTGGCGACGGAACTGGGCAAGGGGCCGGCGATCTTCACCAGTGCGGACGCGAGCGCCGAGGCGCTGGCCGCGGGCGCGGCGCTGGGCGAAGGGGCCGACGATGACGAACTCGACGATGAAACACGCGAGGCCCGCGAGAAGTACAAGGAGCGTGCGGCGAGGTTCGCCAGCACCGCCCACACGCTGTATGTGCTCGACGAGCCGACCACCGGTCTGCACTTTGAGGACATCCGCCGACTCGTCACCGTGCTGGGCCGCCTGGCCGACGCGGGGCACTCGCTGGTGGTCATCGAGCACAACCTTGACGTGATCAAGTGCGCCGACTGGATCGTGGACCTCGGACCCGAGGGCGGTGACGCCGGCGGCACGGTTGTCGCATCGGGCACGCCCGAGCAGGTCGCACGCGTGGAGGCGAGCCACACTGGGCGATACCTCAGGCCGCTCCTGAGTCAGGGCCGCTGAGCCGCTCCGGCGCGCACGCGCCGATCTGCTGTGCAAGTGACCGCGGGGCCGGGGCCGCCGTTGCGAACGCCCGGCAACCGCCCGGCGCGCCGGCACTACCATTGGCCATGATGTTCCTGCTCGAGATCGTTCGGCTCGGTCTGGCGAATCTCCGCCGGCACAAGCTCCGCTCGTTCCTCACCGCACTGGGCATCATTCTGGGCGTCGCGGCGGTGATCACCAACGCGAGCATCGGCGAGGGCTCCAAACGCGATGCGCTGCTGCAGCTCGAGCGCTTGGGCGCGACGAACATCATCATCCGCTCGACCAAGCCGCCGGAGTCGGCCAACGCGGGTTCCGGGCGTCGCTCGTGGACCTCGCGCTACGGCCTGACGCGCGATGACCTCGCCGTGCTCCGGGCGGAGTTCCCGGACATGTCCGCGATCGTGCCGCTCAAGAGCGTCGGCGGACAGATCCTCCGCAACGAACTGCGGCGCACGAGCCAGGCCTTCGGCACCACGCCGGAACTGGCCACGACGATCAACCTTCGCCTCGCCCGCGGACGCTACCTCACGCAGGGCGATATCGATGAGCGCACCAAGGTCGCGGTCATCGGCGCGGAAGTCGCCCGCACGATGTTCCCCTTCGACGATCCGCTGGGCGAGACCATCCGCATCGATGCGCAGGCCTTCGAGATCGTCGGCGTGCTCGATCCCGTTGGCATCGCCGGCGGCGCGGGGGCCAAGCTCGTAGGGCGCGACCTGAACTTCGACCTGCACATCCCGCTGAGCACTGCCGAAGAGGTCTTCGGCGATACGACTTTCCGCGCCACCAGCGGCTCGCAGCAGAGCGAGTCCGTCCAGGTTTCGGAGTTGTACATGCTCAGCCCCTCGCGCGACGAGGTCATGTCCTACTCGGCACTGATCAGACGCGTGCTCGAGTCACGCCGACCGGGCCTGCCCGATGTGACGATGGTCATCCCGCTTGAACTGCTCGAAGAAGCCAAGCGCACCGCTCGCACCTGGAACCTGATCCTCACGAGCATCGCCGGCATCTCCCTGCTTGTCGGCGGAATCGGCATCATGAACATCATGCTCGCGAGCGTCACCGAGCGCACGCGTGAAATCGGCATCCGCCGCGCTCTGGGCGCGACGCGCAAGCACATCGTGTATCAGTTCGTCGTCGAGACCGGCGTGCTCTCGACCGTCGGAGGGCTTATCGGTGTCACGGTCGGTGTCGGCCTGAGCGTGAGCCTGGGGTACCTTGTCCCCGAGCTGCACAGGTTCTGGCTCATCGGCGAGTACTTCAGCGAGAACCTCAAGCTCCCAACCGCCGTCACGCCGTGGTCCATCTTCACCGCGTTCGCCGTCGCCACGCTCACGGGGCTGATCTTCGGCATCTACCCCGCGATTCGCGCCGCGGCACAGGATCCGATCGTGGCGCTGCGGCACGACTGATCGCCCTCGCGGGCCTTACTTACTGGCCGGCGGGATCTCCATCGCCACAGGCGGCGCATCGGGGTTCGGGCGGTCGAGCCGGTGCATCAGGCCCACGCTCTGCTTCTGCCGCGGGTGCGGCGAAACGCCGCTGACGGTGTGCGGATCGAACATGTACACCATGTTGTAGTGGAACAGCGGGATCATCGGCAGGTCCTGCTCGACCAGCAGCCGCTCGGCGGCGCTGAGGATCTTCAGCCGCTCGGCCGGGTCGGCTTCATCCGCGGCGCGGGCGAGCATCGCGTCGTACTCGGCGCTGTTGTACTTGCGGTCGTTGTTGCCGTCGAACGACAGGTTCAGATCGAGGAACGTCGTCGGGTCGCCGTAGTCGCCGAACCATCCGGAGCGCGAAATGATGAACTGCTGATTGCGGAGTTCCTCGCGGAAGACCTTGATCTCCTTCTGCGCGAGCGACACATTCACGCCCAGGTTCTGCTCCCAGTCCTTCTTCAGCGCCTGGGCGATGAGCCCGTGCCCGCCCTCGTGATTGAAGAGGATCTCGACGGTGATGAAACCGCGTCCGCCCGGATAACCAGCCTCCGCCAGCAGCCGGCGGGCCTCGGTGATCGCAGCCGGGTCCGGCGCGCTCGGCAGCCCCGCCGGCGACTCGTACCCCGGCAACGAGCCCGGAGGGATGATCGTCCGCGCCGGGCGCTCGCCGATGCGACGAACGTTGTCGGCGATGTTCTGCTTGTCCACGGCCATCGCGAACGCGCGGCGCACTCGCGGGTCGGCGAACGGGTTGTCGCGCCCGTCCTTGAGTTTCGGCAGGCAGTTGATGTTCATCCAGTACGTGCCGAAGGCCGGGAACGCGTGGATGTTCTGCCGCGGATCCCGCGGCATGCGCCGGTCGATCGCGACCGGATCGAGCCCCTGGGCCAGGAGCGATTCGTACAGCTCGCGATGCTCGGCGTAGTACTCCCGCTTGGCGCGGAGCAAGTCGGCGCGATAGTCGGGCACCACGTCGCTGAGCCAGTCGACGGTGCCGGTCTGCGTCGCGAGCACCGCCGCGTTCGGATCGCTCACGCTCGGGATGTCGATCGTCCTTGCGCGCTGGGCGCTTGTGTTCCAGTAGTGCGGGTTGGCCTCCAGGCGCATATCGCGCTTGAAGCGCCAAACGGCGACCTGATACGGGCCGTTGCTGACCAGCGTGCCCGGCCGCGTCCAGCCGGACTGGAGCATCAGCCGCCCCGTTACCGGGTCGATTCGCTGGTACTGCTCGACCAGCGGCGCGTACAGCGGGCCCATGACCTCGTACGCGAAGACCTGCATCATGTACGCGACCGGTCGTTCCATTTCGACGATCAGCGTGCGATCATCGGGCGCGCGGAGGCCGACGGTCCGATCGAAGTGCTCAAGGGTCTCCTTCCAAAGCGCTTCGGCCTCTTCCGGGCGGGCCTGACCGCCGCCGCGGGTCTCGAACTCCTTGAGCTTGCTCTCTCGCCACTCGGTGAACGCCCGCCCGCCGCGGACGAGCTGGTACATTGTCACATAGTCGCCCTGCGTCTCCGGGAGCATTCCGCGTCGCCATGCGAAGATGAAGTCGCGCGCACGGACGGGCTCGCCGTTGTTCCACTTGGCGTTCTGTCGCAGGAAGAACGTATAGGTTCGACCGTCCGGCGACACCTCCCACCGCTCGGCGACCGCGGGCTTGATGTCGAAGTTCCGCGAGAACACGTCGGGCTTGACCAGCCCCTCATAGACCGCCGAGGCCACGCGCAAGTCCTGCATCCACGACATCTTGTTCAAGTCGAGCGTCGCGACGTCCGCCCGGTTGATGAGCACAAAGTCCGCCGGGGGCAGCGGCCGGTCGATCACCACCGCTCCGACAAGCATCCCGGCCAGCAGCAGGAACGGCACGAGGAGTTTCCACATGGTGGTACGATATCGCCGGCAGGGCACGTGCCGCCGACAGTTCCGTCGCGCGGCGACACGCTCGGGCGGGAGCCACAATGACCAGACGAACACTCGGCGTGCTCTTCATTGTCCTGGGTGGAGCGATCGTGCTGACGTTCATGGTCCGCGCGCTGGCGGCCCTGGCGTCGATCTACTCGTCGAACCTCGCCGACGCGATGAAGGACAACAACGAGATCGTGCGTGCCGACGAGGCGTTCAACAATGTGATGATCGCGCTGATCGGCGCACCGCTGCTGATCGCCGGGAGCATCATGCTGTTCTGGCGGCTGGGGCGACGCCCGCGGAACTGACCCATTGGTCCGCCAAGGGCGGCTGACCGTCAGCGGGCGATGGTCGGGGGCACTGTCGCGTCGGCCACCGGTCCGGTCGGGGCATCCGCCGTTGCCGGCTCAGCCGAGCCGACCGGCGCGGGGAGCGTCTGAGCAGGCGAGTTGGTCACGCCGCTGCGGCTGTGCCGGAACGTGCCGCCGTCGATCGCCAGAGACGAGATCGGGATGATGGCCAGCACCACGGTGCCCAGACCGGCGATGATGCCGGCAAACTGCCGCGCCGGGACCGCCGCATCGCGGATCTCTTCGCCAGCAGGGCGGACCGGCGACTGTTCCAGAATCGCGTTCTTGGCGATCCGGATGTAGTAGTACGCCGCGATCGCCGAGTTCAGACCCAGGATAACGACCAGCACGATCTCCCCCGCGGCAAGGCCGGTCGAGAAGATCGGCAGCTTGCCCATGAAGCCCAGCAGCGGCGGCAGGCCGAGCAGCGAAAGCGAGCAGACCGCCATCACCCATGCGAGCAGCGGACGCGTGCTGATCAAGCCGCGGATGTCATCGATGTGATCGATCTCCTCGCTCTTGCCATCGCTGGAGGTCTTCTCAAGGCAGCCGAGCACCGCGAAGCAGCCGAGGTTCGCCACGGCATACACGATCAGGTAGAACAGCACCGCCGACAGGCCGTTCCGCGTCAGGCTCGCGCCCTCCGGCCCGGGGCCGGCCAGCAGGGCCACGAGCATGTAGCCCGAGTGCGCCACCGACGAGTAGCCCAGCATGCGCTTGATGGAATTCTGCATCACCGCCAGCACGTTGCCGACGGTCATCGTCAGCGCGGCCATGATCCACAGGAGGCTGTGCAGCGGCTCGGGCAACTGACCGTGCGTCGCCGGAGAGGTCGAGACCCAGCCAACCGTGGCCAGCACGAGGATCAGCGCGACGAAGCCCGCCGTCTTGGGCACGAACGCCAGCATCGACGCCACACCCGAGCTCGAGCCCTGATAGACGTCCGGCGTGTAGAAGTGCATCGGGACCGCCGCGATCTTGAACGCGATGCCGATGACCGAGAGCACCAGGCCCGCCATCGCGATCGAGTTGATCCCGCCCGTGGCCATCTGCTGGCTGAGCGCCGCGTGAATGCCCTGCAGGTCGGTCGTGCCCGTGCCGCCGTAGATCAGCGCAAAGCCGTACAGGAACGTCGCCGCACCGAGCGCACCGAGGAAGAAGTACTTGACCGCGGCCTCCTTCGCGCTGTTGCGATCGGCGCTGATGGCGACCATGACGTACGTCGGAAGGCTCGTCAGTTCCAGCGCCAGAAAGAGCCAGATCAGGTCCGACGCGTTGCCGCAGAGCATCAGGCCGGTGAGCGAAAAGAGGAAGAAGGCGTAGAACTCGGCGCGGGTCGAGCGCAGCGGGTCGAAGGCCTCGCCGCGGGCCACGCGGGTTTCGTACCCGCGGTCGGCCGTACCGGCCAGTTGAAGCAGCAGCACGAGCCCGACGGCGCACGTGAGCACCTTGACGAACAGGGGCAGGTGAGGCAGAGCGCCCTTGGCGTCGGGCGTCGTCGTCAGCGCGAGCACGCCGGCGATCGCCAGCGCCGCGGCCGACAGCGGCGCGCAGAGCCGACGGACCGACAGGCTGCGCGACAGGCCCAGGATCATCACCACACAGGTGAACACGAAGAGCGTGATTTCTGGCCAGAGGGTGAAAATCTTCTCGATCATGGTGGCAGCCGGGGGCAGAGGAAGGGGCACAGGGAAGGACATCAGGACTGGTCGCTCAGGCTCGGGCAGGGCACCGGTGCGATCATCGCCGGGCGATGTCGCGAATGGTCGTTATCGTGCGGTCAGGGCCGAGGTGTTGTCGTCGGCGGCCGCGGCCGTCGCCTTGGCCTGCGTGCGGGCCTTCTCGACGATCGCGACCGTGTCCTTGACCGCGGGGTCGACGAGGTTCATCAGCGGCGCGGGGCGAAGGCCCAGGAACAGGCACAGCGCCGCCAGCGGCAGCAGCACGCCGATTTCGCGAGCGGAAAGGTCCGTGGGCAGCGAGCCGTGGTCATCGCCCGCGTGGGAGCCGTGGCCGCCACCGTGAGCGCTGCCGTGGCCATGGTCGGCATGGCCGGCGGGCTCCTTCAGCGGACCGAAGCAGATCGCCCCGACCATGTACAGGGTGTAGATCGCCGCGATGATCATGCCCGTGCCGGCGACGGCGGCGAAGTACGGGCCGAGATTCCCGGCGGTTCCGCCCGGCAGGCCCTGCGCGGCCCAAAGGTCACCGGCCTGGAACGCGCCCATGACGCAGAGGAACTCGCTGATGAACCCGTTGAGACCGGGCAGGCCGACGCTGGCCATCGCGAAGAAGACCATGAAGCAGGCCCAGATGGGCATCTTGGCGGCGAGCCCGCCGACTTCCTTGAGCGAGCGGGTGTGGTAGCGCTCGTACATCATGCCGATGCAGAAGAACAGCGCGCCGGTCGACAGACCGTGGTTGATCATGTACAGCACCGAGCCCTGCACACCGGCGACGTTCATCGCGAACATGCCCAGCATGCAGAAACCAAGGTGCGCAACAGATGAGTACGCGACGAGCTTCTTGATGTCCGTCTGCGTCCAGCAGATGAGCCCCGCGATGAGGATGCCGCAGATGCTCAGCACCGCCAGCCACGGCGCAAAGGCGATGGCCGCCAACGGAGCGAAGGGGATCGCGACGACCAGGATGCCGTACGTGCCCAGCTTCAGCAGCACGCCGGCCAGGATCACAGATCCCGCGGTCGGCGCCTCGGTGTGAGCCAGTGGCAGCCACGTGTGCAGCGGGAACAGCGGCACCTTGACCGCGAAGCCCAGCAGCAACGCCGCGAAGATCCACGCCTGCGTGCCCGCGGGCAGCCGCTGGGATGCCTGGGTGAGGGTGTCCAGTGCGAAGGTCCACTCGCCGGTGCCCTTGGCATTCACGAACGCGACATAGACCAGGCCGGCCAGCGCGATGACCGAGCCGGTGAACGTGTACAGGAAGAACTTGATCGCCGCGGCCTTGCGGTTTGTCGAGCCGTACAGGCTGATGAGCACGAACATCGGCACGAGCGTGAACTCGAAGAAGATGTAGAACAGGATGACATCGCGGGCGCAGAACACGCCGAGCATCGCCGACTGGAGGACCAGCAGCCAGCCGTAGTACGTCCGCACGCGCGTGGTAATGGCCGTATGGCTGCCGATCACGCACAGCGGGCCGAGCAGGGCGGTGAGCGCGACCAGCGCGACCGACACGCCCGAGTTGAGGTCCAGAACGAGCTTGAGCCCGATGTCCGGGAACCAGTTGAGCGAGACGGCCAGCTCCGTCGCCCTGCCGCTTGAAGCCGTCGTGCCCGACCACGACGAGTAGTTCAGCAGCAAGTACGACACGATGGCGAGCGGCAGCAGCATGCCCGCAAGGGCGATGTGCTTGACCTGCGACTTCCGCGGCGCGAAAACCACGCCGAGGAGCGCCAGCAGCGGGCTGAAGATGAGGGCAAGGAGCATGGTCGTGTGCAATCCGGAAGGGGGATGGGGACGATCAGGTCAGGTCGCGGCAATCGGCAGGAACTTCGGCAAGCGCTGGTCAAGGCCCGTCACGTTGAGGCAAGAAGGGCGATCATCGCCAGCACCGCGATGCCCGCGGCCATGCTCAGCGCGTATCCGTTCAGAACGCCGCGCTGGCCGGTCTGGAACGCCCGACCCAGCCCTCGCGGGATCTGCCCCGCGAGATTCACCAGCCCGTCGACGCCCAGCTTGTCGGCAAAGTGCAGGATGTGGCCGAGCACCAGCAGCGGCGTGCGGATGGTCCAGTCGTAAATCTCATCGACATACCACTTGTTCCGCGCGGCCGTCGTGATCGGTCCGAACAGCGTCACGAACGCGTCGGCGCGGCTCTTCTCGGCCTGCGTCCTGCTGCCGACAAACAGGCCCTGCCAGCCGCGCGGGCCGTGCAGCACCGCGGCGATCAGGATGCCGATAAAGCCGACGATCGCCGAGACGTAGTACATGACCTTGTGCGGGTCGAAGCCGAAGAACGTGCCGTGGGCGTGATCCCCTCCGGCGTGCGTCGCGACGCTCTCGGGCAGCGCGGCGGAGGACTGGGCGATCATGCCCGCGACCCAGCCGCCCTTTGGCCCGATGAAGTACAGGCTCGCCGCGGCGATGGCCAGAACCATCGCGACGGCGATGGCGATCTTCATGGCCGCGCCCGGCGGGTGCGGATCGAACTCCTCGGTCGTCGGGTCGAAGTCCACGCGCTGGGTCGCGGTCTTGTCCGCGCCGTGCCCATGATCGTGACCATGGCCGTGATCATGTCCGTGGCCATGACCATGACTGTGCCCATGACCGTGCCCGTGCCCGTGCTGCTTGTGCCACTCCTCGATGCTCACGCCCTTGGGATGTCGCCCCAGTTCGAGCAACTCGGCGTCATCACCGGGCACGAACTCCTTCGGGCCGGCGTACACGCGGAAGTACGTGCGGAAGGTGTAGTACGCCGTCATACCCGCCGTGATCAGCAAGATCCACGCGACCGCCGTCGAGCCCCAGATCTGCCCGTGCGGCAGCGCGAAGGCGTCGGCGAGGATGATGTCCTTGGAGAAGTACCCGGCCGTGAACGGCACGCCCGAAAGGTTGATCGACCCGATCAGCATCGCGATGCCGACCAGCCCGAACCCGCGCATCCACGCCACACCCGAGAGACGGCGCAGGTCCAGCTGGCCGCCGAAACCGTGCATGACGGCGCCGACGCCGAGGAACAGCGTCGCCTTGAAGAACGCGTGCGTGAAGGTGTGGAAGCTCGCACCGACCGGCGAGAGGATGCCCAGCCCCGCGAACATGAACCCCAGCTGCGAGATGGTCGAGTAACCCATCACGCGCTTGATATCGAAGATCGCCATCTCGATCGTCGCGGCCCAGATCGCCGTGATCGCCCCGGCCCACGCCACGACCGACAGCACGATCAGGTGCGGGTCGCTCACGAACAGCGGGTACATCCGGGCGATCAGGAATACGCCCGCAGTGACCATCGTCGCCGCATGGATCAGCGCCGACACCGGTGTCGGGCCTTCCATCGCGTCGGGCAGCCAGACGTAGAAGAACAACTGGGCCGACTTGCCGAACGCGCCGCAGGTCAGCAGCGCGGGGATGACCCAGTTCGCCCAGTGCTCGGCGAGCTTCTGACCGTTGGGCAGCACGCCCGACTCGATGATCGCAAAGATCTTCGTGTACTCGATGGTTCCGAACACCGCGAAAGTGCTCAGGATGCCCAGCAGCAGGCCAAGGTCGCCGATGCGGTTGACGATGAAGGCCTTCTTCGCGGCGGCGACCGCGGCGGGCTTGCGATAGAAGTACCCGATCAGCAGGTACGAGCAAAGCCCCACGCCCTCCCAGCCCAGGAACAGAAGCAGCAGGTTGTCGCCCATGACCAGGCAGGCCATGCTGAACACGAACAGGTTGAACGCGAAGAAGAAGCGGCAGTACCCCGGCCCGACATCATGGCTCATGTACTCGCTGGCGTACAGGGCGATGATCGCCGAGAGACCGGTGACAAAGAGCATCCACAGCAGGGTCAGGTGATCGAAGTCGAACCCGAAGCTCGCCGTGAACGTCTGCCCTGCGCCGGAGCCCCAGGACAGGCTGATCCAGTCGTACAGCTTCAGACCCGCCGCGGGCCCGCCCTGCAACTGCAGGAAGAGCGCGAGCGTGGTCACGAAACTCGCGGCCAGAAGCCCGACGGTCATGAGGGCGGGCAACTTGGTCCGCACACCCATGACGGCCATGAGAGTCGAGAGCACCGCGCCGAGCAGGGGCAGGGCGACGATCAGCGACGCCCACATGGGTGCCGCGATCACGCCGCCGCCGGCCGCGGGGGCCGACGCCAGCGCCGCATCGGTGCTGGCCAGCGTTGTGGCCAGGGCGGATGAACCGAGAAGTTCGAGCAGGTGGAGCATGGGGGAGGCACTCAGAGGCCGGGGAAAACTCGGACGGGTGAATCAACCGCAGAACACGACGCACAACCGGCATCGGCGACCGCCGAGGCCGTGACCAACCTCGCGGGCGGATCAGCCCTTGAGGTCCTGCCAACTGCTCGCGTCGAGTGTTTCCTTCCGCCGGAACAGCAGCACGACAAGGGCGAGCGCCAGCGCCGCCTCGGCCGCCGCGACGGTCAGCACGAAGATCACGAACGTCTCGCCCGTGTGGTTCAGGTGGAAGCGGCTGAAGGCGATCAGGGCGATGCCCGCGGCCTGGAACATCAGCTCGGTGCACAGGAACATGATGATCAGGTTCCGCCGGGTCACGAACCCGATCAGCCCCAGACCGAACATGATCGCCGAGACGAGCAGATAGTGGAACAGCGTCGCCCCGCCCATTTCCGTGGGCATCGGGCCTTGAGCAAGGGTCGGAGCGATCGAGAGCAGGTTCATCACGCCGCACCTCCCTGGCCGACGCCGGGCGTCGCGTACGGGCCCTCGATACCGAGTTCGTCGCCGCGCTCGGCCGACCGCTCACGCGCGATGGCCTGCCGCAGGGCTTCCTCATCCATCTCCACCTTCTTGCGCGAGAGGATCACCGCGCCGAGCATGCTCATGAGCAGGATCACGCCCGCGATCTCGATCGCGCCGGGGTGCGCATCGATCAGGCTGAAGGCCACGCCCTCGGTGTTGCTCAGCGAAAGGCCCTTGGGCCAGTCCTTCTGCGCGATGAGCTGACGCTCACCCGTGCCGTTGTTGCTGGCGATCGTCAGCGAGCCCTGGCCGTCGAGGCGAGGATTGATGTCGTACCGACCGTTCGTGCCGTTGATCGCCAGACCCCACGAATCGTCCGGCAGCAGCTTGGCCTCCCGCAACTCGGCCAGAACGCGCTTGGGCATCACATCAAGGTGCCGGTCGGCCACGGCCAGTTCCGGATTCAACTTCAGATTGCTCGAGCCCGCGGCGAACATCGTGCTCAGGGCCGCGATCAGCACGAACCCCGCGATGCTCGCCGTCCACGGCTCCCGCGCCACGCGGTCGTACTCCCCCATCGCCTCGGCCACTTCTTCGGTCGGCCCTTCGCTGGCGAGCATGATCACGAACAGGTACGTGATCAGAATCGCGCCCGCATACACGATGATCAGCGCAAAGGCCATGAACTCCGCGGCCAGGATGAGGTACAACCCCGTCGACGCGAGGATCGTCAGGACGAAGTACAACGCCGAATAGATCGGTCGTGCGTGCGTGATGCACCGCAGCGCCGCGCCGAGCGCAATCGCCGAGAAGATGTAGAAGTGGAAGTTCGGCAACGCGTCGGGCTTGGCGACCGCCAGGCCGATCAGCGCAAGCCCCAACGCCGCGGCACCCACAATCGCGCCGATGAGGTACGGGCTCACGGCCCGCCGAGGCATCGCCAGCGCGACGCCGAGGGCACCAATCGCACACGCGGCGTAAAACAAGATCGGGCTCATCATCGAATGCACGGGGGCTCCCGGGAAGAAGAATCATCGCGACGCAGGCCTTCGCACCGAAGCCCGACGCCGCCCACCACCGTTCACGGCGAGATACGGGAAAACCCGCAAGTCTCGCCATTACCCACCGCGAGCGCACCGCCTTCGGCACGTTCGGGAAGGGTCTGAGGATAGTGACCGCCAACCCACCATTCAACCGGCGCACGTTGCACACCCCGCACTTGCTCCGGCGCCAAGATGCTCGTACCGACGACACCGGCAGTAAAGAAGTGGATCCGCGGCTCTTCGAACGATCGGGTGACTCCCGGACGTGCGCAACCCAAACGAACTACGAAAAATGAAGGCCGTTGAGTGTCGTTCGCAACCGCGCGATGATTGACCCGAAATTTGAGGTACTCTCTCCGACCTTTTTCCCGCTCTCGGCTTGTTTCTGGAGTCCCCGGCGTGATCAACTCCCGATCTGTTTACGCAAGGCCGTCGTCATCGGCGCGCCTGGTAGCGACTTGCGCTGGACTTTCGTGCTCTCTGTTCGTAGTTTGTTCTGCATCTGCGATGCAGAACAACGACATCCAGTGGTCGCTTGCCAGCCATGCCGGTCCGGCCGACCGCCGCCCGATGTGCCCGATGCAGGGCCAGCCGTTCGACATCATCTTTCAGAGCGGCCGGCTCGACCTGACCGCCGCGCGGGTCGGCGTGGATGAAGGTGCCGATGGCGTTGGCATTGTCTGGATCGACGCCCAGTGGCAGGCGGGCGTCGGGCCGTCGGACGTGTGGCGCGCGAACATCCCCGGCAGTGCGGGGACGCGTTTGGCCTACGTGATCGAACTCATCGACGGCACCGATCGCGACTACATCAGCGCCAGCGGCGTCAGCGATGCACAACCCGCCGTCGGACAGTGGTGGACGCTCGATTTTTCCACACTCGCCCACGCCCCGCACGGGGCGACGCCCGTCCCCGGCGGCACGGTCTTCCGCGTCTGGGCCCCGGGCGCGAGCACGGCGCACGTCCGCGGCGACTTCTCGAACTGGAACGCCACGCCGCCGATGACGCGGCTCGGAGAGGACTTCATCGCCTTCATCCCCGGCGCGAGCGTCGGGCAGGAGTACAAGTTCGTCTTCAACAACACGCTCTTCAAGCCCGACCCGCGCGCACGCGCCCTGAACGGCAGCAACTACAACTCACGCATCGTCGATCCGCACGCGTTCGCTTGGCGCAACCCGTGGTTTACGCCAAAGCCGCCGGAGGAGTGGGTCGTGTACCAGTTGCACGTCGGCACCTTCGCCGGGCGGAACGACCCCGCTGGCGCAACGCCGACGATCTCGGGCTTCCGTGATGTCGCCGCGCGTGTCGGGCATCTTCAGAGCCTGGGTGTCAACGCGGTGATGCTCAACCCGATCAACGAGTTCCCGGGCTCGCAGTCGGGCGGGTACAACCCGATCTCGATGTTCGCCTTCGAGAGCACGTACGGATCGCCGGACGACCTGCGCACCATGATCGATGCGCTCCACGGCGTCGGCATCGCGGTGCTGCTGGATACGACGTGGAACCACTTCTCCAGCAGCGACAACTATCTCTGGAACTTCGATGGCACGCAGATCTTCTACGACACGCCCGTGGTCAACACCCCCTGGGGCCCGCAGGCGGACGTCGATCGCGCGCCGGTGACCTCCTACTTCCTGGACAGTTTCGAGACCGTTCTGGGCGAGTTCAAGATGGACGGCTATCGCCACGATGCGATCTACGAACTCGTCGGCAAGACGCAGGCCGTCGCCGGGCAGAACCTGATCCGCCAGTCGCAGCAGACCCTCCGCCGTCGCTTCCCCGATGCGCACGTTCTTGGAGAGATCTACGACAACAGCGCCTGGAACACCAGCCCCGGCGGCATTGATCTCGACGGTCAGTACCACGAGGCGTTCAAGAACGCGATCTACGACGCGGTGGAAGCCGCCGCGGCGGGGGATCCGAACATCTCGCGCCTCGCGGCGACGATCGACGGCTCCGGCCCCTGGGTCGAGGGCACGCGGGTCTTCAACTACTACGAACTCCACGATGAGGCGTGGCCTCTCTCCGGAGCGGGGCGAACCCGGGCCGTGCGCCGCATCGACACCACGTTCCCGCACGATGACCGTTTCGCGCTCGGCCGCACGAAGCTTGCCAACGGCATCACACTGCTGGCTCAGGGCATGCCCGCGATGCTCATGGGCAACGAGTGGGCCGAGGACGCGTCGTTCGAGACCGAGCGGCTCGACTGGTCCAAGAAGACGACGAACGCGGGCGTGCTGGCCTTCTACCGCGATCTGATCGGCCTGCGCACCACGCGGCGCGCACTGTTTGCCAACAGCCCCGCGCGTGTGTTCCACACCAACGAAGCGGGCAACGTCTTCGCCTTCGAGCGCTGGGGCAGCGACGGGCGCTCGTACGTCGTCGTCGCGAACTTCTCCAACAACGACTTCCCCGAGTACATCCTCGGCGTGCCCCGGTCGGGCTCGTGGGGTGTGGTCATCAACAGCGAAGCCGCGGCGTATCGCGGGCGCGACACGGGCTCTCCCGTCGGCGCGGTGCCGGTCTCCGCGGCCGCCCGCGACGGCTTTGCGCAGAGCGCTCGCCTGGCGCTGCCCGCGCACGGGTTCCTGCTTCTGCAGCACAACCCGGAGTACATCGAGAGCTTCGACATCATGGACCGCGACCGAGACGGACGCGTCACCGTCGACGATCTGCACGAACTGCTGCAGCGCGCGTGGGATGTCAACAATGACAGCAGGCTCGATGTTGGCGACACCAACGCGATGATCAACCGCCTGCGTCGCAACGAGTCACGGACCGCCGCGGGCTCGCAGCGCTGACCCGCCCCGGTGTACCGGGATCACACCTTGCCTCGGGCGTCGGATGCGACCATGAGCACCCACCGCGAACGATCGGGCCCGGCGGACTCACTGGCGGATCGGATCGATGACGTTCTCGCCGCACGGTACCGCGAGGCGCTGACGCTCGCGACGATCGCGCGGAGCGTCGGACGCAACGCCAGCTACGTGTCGGCGATGTACCGACGCGCCCGCGGCATGACCATCACGGCGAGACTGACCCACCTGCGTGTCGATCACGCGCGATCGATGCTCGCATGGAGCGGCATGAGCGTGCTCGAGGTCGCCACCGCCAGCGGATTCGGATCGCTCAGTCAGTTCTATGAGGCGTTTTCGAGACTCAACGGCGGGCCGCCCAGACGACCCGGCGGGAGCCGCAGTGCTCAGAAGCCCGCCGCCGCGCTCGCGGAGACCGGCGCACTTCGGGGCGCGGCACGTGCGCCGATGATCCTCGCGGCGTGGGTCGATGACGCACCGGAGAACAACATCCGCGAGCGTCGGGAACTGCTGGCGCGAGGCGTGGCTGTCGACAGCTTCGCGACCGGGGAGCAGGGCTTGGCGGCGCTCGAGTACGGCGGATACTCGCTGCTGGTGAGCGACATCCGCCGGCCGGATACGGAGCGCTCGCGCATCACCGACTCGGGCTGGACACTCGCCGAAACGGTGCGCCAGCGCTGGCCGGATCTGCCGATCGTCTTCTACTGCGGCTACGCCGATCCGGCCCGCCGCAAACGGGCCCGCGAGATCGGCGCACTCGGAGTGCACACGCACCCGGCGGACCTGATCAACGCGGTGATGCGAGCGCTGGCTTCGCGCGGACGCGCGAACATGAAGACTCGATGACGCGCAAACACGCCGGATCATCGCGCAAATCCACCGGACACGCTTTGTGGTGAATCCTCCGCACACTCTCTCAGGGGCGAGGCCTTTTCAGTGCCCCCGAGGAGTTCCGCCGAGATGACACCCAGTTCTGTGCTTGCCCGTTCGACGTCTGGAGCTATGCGCACGCTGCTCCGCCCCGCGCTCGCGTTGGCGTCGCTGCTCGCCGCGGCGAGCGTCGCCGCCGCGCAATCATGCCCGCAGGGGGCGTTCTATCCGCTCGACGGCGCGTTCGTCGCCGGCAACGGAACCTTCGGCTTCGTCCCCGAGAACAACTCCACACAGATCCGCGTGGACAACAACGGCAACGGCACGATCGCGCCCAACGAGCCGGTCTACGACCTGCCCGCGCCGATCAGCGGTGAGAACTTCGCCGGCGCCTCTTTGTCGCTCTCGCCGACGCGGCGTGTGCTCATGGCCGTCGGCGGGCAGTCGCTCCCTGGCTGCGCGGGAACATCGCTGCGCTTCTATCGCCTGACGCCCGGCAACGCGACGCCCGCCGTGCTGCACGAGGTGTGCGTGGGCACGGTGCTGCAGAACCGCGTCTTCTTCGATCGCGCGCTCCGATACTCCTCCAGAGCACCGCTGTCGACACTCGGGAGCAGCATCGCCGCGGTGCTGCACGCGCCGAGCGTCACCAGCCCGACGGCGACTCTCAGCCTGTTCGACCTGGAGGCGCCCGGGTCGCGGCGAGTCGACATCACGAACCTGCGCTCCGGCATCGGTGACATCCGCATCGCCGGCGGCGGCCAGGCGATGTACGTTCAGCACGATCTCAGCCCCACGAATCCCGATGGCACGGACTACACGCTCATCTCTCTCTGCTCGCAGACCTTCGGCCAGCAGGCCAACCCCGACGGCGGCTTCCCGCTGCGCAACGTCTCGGGCGGACCGCTGGACGCGTTCATCGGTCCATCGGCCAACAGCCTCACCCGGGTGAGCTTCACGCAGTCCGGCGGGGTCTTTGCGCAGCTCAATGTGCGAGACTGCTGCGCGCAGGTCGATCCCCCAGGCGTCGCGCAGCTCAGCCTCACGCAGAGTGTCTCTCCAGCCGCCGGCGATATCCCGCCCGGATCGAGCATCACCTACACGGCGAGCGTCGCGAACATCGGCACCGCCGCGGCGACGAATGTGGTCGTGCAGATGCTCCTGCCATCGAACACGACGCTGCTGAGCGTCTCGAACCAGGGTGGGCCGCTCGCGCCGGGATCGACCGTCATTCAGTGGACGATCCCGTCGCTGGCAACACTGGCCGACGGCGGAACGGTGACCGACCTTTCCTTCACGGTTCGGGCCGAGTGCGCGACGAGCGACTACTCCCCCCGCCCGCTGAACGCGACGGCGGTTGCCGCCAACGCGCCGCAGGTCAGCTCTTCGCTCAACAGCGGGCCGAGGGTCGTCATGCCCCCGACCACGCCGCTGATCTTCAGCGTGAGCACCACGCCCGATACCCCCGCACCGCTGCGCCGGGGCGACACCCTGACCATGACGCTCTCGATCACCAATCCCGATGCCCGCGACCAGCAGGGCCTTCGCACGGTACCGATGATTCGATTCCTCGGCGGGGGGATCGTGCTGGACTCGATCATCGCAGCCAGCACCGGAACCGCCACGCTGGCTCAGACCGAGGTCGACTGGCTGCTGGACCTGCCAGCGGGTGCAACGGCGAGCCTGGCGCTGCGTCTGCGCGTTGACACGTGCCTCCCGCCGGAGACCCTCGCGGTCGCGGCCAACGGGTCCATCATCATGTCCAACGCGTGCGGCGTTGCGGTGCTCTCGACACTGTTCTCATCGCCGGCCTATCTGATGGCACAGGACTATCGCCTTTCGGTCGTCGCGGGGCCGCTCGCTCCCGGGCAGATCGGCGCTCTCGTTGAGGATCATCAGCCCGTGCGCGCGGGCGCACGCGGCGTGATCGAGGTTCGGGTGCAGAACAACGGCCCCGCTTCGGGCGCGACGGGATTCTGGTCACTGCACGTGCCGACACAGACGACGATCGGCACGCCGGCGCTGCTTCCCGGCACTTCCCCCGGCGTGGTGTATGACGCCGCGACGCGGACGCTGGGCTTCGCCGGCAGCCTGAGCACGGGTCAGGAAGTCATCGCGCTGCTGAACGCCGATCTTCTTGCTGACTCGCCGCGATCGACACTGGTGCTCGCCGCGGGACAGAACGGCTGCGCGTGGGCACGCACGACCGTGCACCTGTGCCCGGTGCCGACGCTGCCGACGTCGGCGCTGCTGGGGCTCGACACGCGCGAGGGCGTCTGGGTGTTCGACCCGGCGGTCGACACGCAGCCGCGGACGTTCTTCTCGCCGATCTTCGGCGTGCAGACGCCGTTCGAGGGCTTCGACATCGGGCCCGATGGGCGGCTGGCGATCGTTGGGCCGCGGATCGTTCGCCTTGACACGCAGACCCTGGAGTTATCCATGGCAACCACGCCGAGCACGCCCGAGGGGCCGCTTCTGCCAAGGGACGCGGCGTTCGACCGCGTAACGGGGCAACTCGTCATCTCGGGCACGCTCCGCTCGGGCTTCGGCGCGGCGCTCGGGACGATCCAGTCCGGCGGCACAACCTCGCTGCTGGCGGATCTGAACACCGTGACCATACTCGCCGGTGTCGCGCCACTGGCGTCGGGAGGCGCACGCGTCGTTTCCATGCCCGCGGCGTTCTCCATCAGCGATCAGGGCCGCGGCGTGATCGGCACGGACACGGTGACACCCATCGCGAGCCTGAACTCCGCGACCGCGATCCCCATGCCGGCGACTCCGTTCACCTTCACGCCCGCCGGCTCGACACTCGGGCCGTACCCGGTGGCGATCTCGCCGACGAGCAGCATCGGCGCAGGATCGGATGACACGTGGGCACTGGTGATGCACCGGTGGATCGACGGACCGACCTTCTTGCCGACATCGCGCACCAGCGCCGTATCGCTGCTGCGGATCGCCGCGGCGGGCGCGACCAGCATCGCGGTCGACCTGGTCGCGGGCGATCTGAGGACGAACGCAGGTCTGGCTCCGTGGCCGTTCGACGCACCGCTCACGCCGCTGGAACTGAGCACGGGCAACGGAGAGAACCGCGGCGCGAGCATCGCCCCGGGTCCCGGCGGGTCGGTGTACGTCGCTTCGCGGACAACGCTCTACCGGCTCGACAACGCGGCGAGCGGCTCGGGGCCGATCACGCCGACGCTGGTCTTCTCTCTGCCCACGGACCTCTCGCGGTGCATCGACCTGGCCAGCGTGGGCATGGGCGCGACGCTCACCGGATGCTCACCGGCCGACATCGCCAACACCGATGGCTCGACACGCGCCACCGGCGGCGGGCCCGACGGCGCCATCGACAACGGCGACTTTACCGGCTTCTTCGCTGCGTTCTTCGCCAGCCCGGGGAGCATCGAGAATCTCGATGCGGACATCGCCAACACCGATGGCGACACGGTGCTGACCGGCGCCGGGCCGGACGGGACGGTGGACAATGGCGACTTCAGCGCGTTCTTTTTGCTGTTCTTCGCCGGGTGTCCATAGCGATCCACCGATCGGTCCATCGCCCGTTGTCCGCCGCGCATCGGCGCGTGCTCAGCCCTGCCCGCATCCCTGGAAGAAGAACAGGAAGAATGCTGAGAAGTCACCGTTATCGACGATTCCATCCGGGCCCGCACCGTCGAGCGTCGTCTGCCCGTCGGTGTTGGCGATGTCGGCCAGCAGCGCGCCGGGTTGATCCGCCGGAAGGAAAAACGCCTCGAAGAACGCGGAGAAGTCCCCGTTGTCCACCTCGCCGTCGGGCGTAGGCAGGCCATCGGTGTCGGCGATGTCCGCGGGTGAGCACGCGGGCGGTCGGACAACGAGCGTCGCGGCCGCGCTGGTCGATGAGCCGCACGCGTTGGAGAAGAACCCGTCGGCGTACACATCGCCGGAAGGCGTCGCGGCAAGGGCGTGGACCTCATCGTTCACGCCGGAGCCGAGCGGACGCCATGTCGCGCCGTCGAATCGACCCACGCGCGAAATGGGGCCGGATGGCGTGCTGGTAAAGCGACCTCCCGCAACGATCGAGCCATCCGGCAGCGGGGTCATCGCCTGAATGCGGTCATTGAAGCCCGTGGCCAGCGGCAACCAAGTGCCCTCGCGAAAGCGCGCGACGTAGTTGGCCGGGAGCCCTCCCGCGACCGTGAACAAGCCACCGACGATGAGATCACCATTGGCAAGCTCGGTGACGGTTCGGCTGCCGCCGATCGTCCCCGAACCGAGCGTGGACCACTGGTTGCCGTTCCATCGTGCGATGCGGTTGGCCGGCTGCCCGCCGGCGGTGAAGAAGATGCCCCCGGCGATCACATCACCGTTCGACAAGACCGTGACGCTATTGACCTGATCGCCAACGCCCGAGCCGAGCCCGCTCCAGAGCAGCCCGTCGAAGACGCCGACGAAGCCGACCGGGATCGAGCCCGAATTCACGAAGTCCCCGCCGGCGTAGATCAGATCACCCGGACCAACGGCCAGGGATCGCACGCGGTTGTTGAGCCCCGCGGCCAATGCGGACCACGATGATCCGTTCCAGCGCGCCACGCGAGAAGCGGGGGCACCTCCGGCACTGGTGAAGATGCCGCCGGCGATGATGTCGCCGTTGGAGAGCCGCGCCAGCGCCTGAACGCTATCACCGAGCCCCGTGCCAAAGCCCGACCACGCCGTCCCGTTCCATCGCGCCACACCGGTGACCGACGTGCCGCCGGCAAGCGAGAAGCTGCCGATCGCGATCAGATTGGTCGTGCCGTTGGGCCCGGCGATGGGGAGCAGGCCGAGGACCTGGCTGTTGGTCCCTCCGCCAACGGCCTGCCAGGTCGAGCCGTTCCAAAGGGCGATGTTGTTGATGGCCTGACCATCGATGGTGTTGAACGTGCCGCCGACGACCAACTGGGCTGGCAGCGGCCCTTCGCCATCACGGTCCCAAAGGAGTGAGGTGGCGATGTTGGCCGAGGTGCCGTTGGTCCGTGTCGCACCGGGATTGCCGAAGGTCGCGGGCCAGAGTCCGTCGCACTGCGCCATCGCGGTCCCGGTGCCGGCGAGGGTCACCAACATCCCTGCGGAAGCCAACAGCGCGACGCGTCCTGCACGACGGCTCCTGATTACGAACTCGCTCAACATGCTGCTCACTCCTGTTCTGCTGACGTGACGAAGGCTGAAAGCCGGGGCTGCCGATCTCGGCCTCGATGGCCGCTTTTCTCGGCCTCCACCCAGAGGAACGACGAAAATCACCCTTGCCGACTTGTTGTTCTTAGAACGTTCTCATACACATGACACTCTTCTCGTATCCTCTGCAAGCAAACTTTCCGACAATTCGCGAAGATGGCACTTGGCGAGTCTTGTCGCCCTGGCCGTACGCTCCTGAGACTCCCTCCACGATGAGCACGCAACTCCGCACAGCCGCAGACCTTGACTCGCGTTCGGGGCAACTCGCTCACCTGCGTCAGGTGGGCGTTCGGATGCGATCCCAACTCGCCGCCGCGCTGGCCGCCGTGCCACCCGAGTACCGCCCGACGACCAAGCTCGCAAACTGGCTCGGCGTCAACCGCTCGATCTGTCACTGGGTCCGGACCGCTGCCACATTCGACGGCGATGATGCGCTCGTGCTCAAGACGCTCCCGGGTGTCGAGGGGCTGGAGTCCATGCTCCTGGCCCTGAACCACAAGCTGCCCGAGACCTCACTCACAGAGAGCGCGCTGGCGTCCGTGCAGGCGTATCGCGAGGCCATCGGCATTGCCGGCGGAAGCAAGGCCAAGCTCGATCGGCTCGTTGCGGACCTGATCGCGACTGAGCAGGCCTCGGCCAACCAGGGAACAGATCTCTCGGGGCGAACGCGTTTCTTCGAGGCGGCGTCGGCGATCGTCGGCGCAGCATCGGAGACGCTCTCGATGAGTTTCATCGCGCAGCCCGACGGGGCGGGAGGCGTGATGTGCATGGCCGCGCTCGGACACGTGCAGGTGCGCCATCAGCGCGAGCACATGCCGCTGGTGCTGCTGCGACGAAGATCGGACGCCGCGGCACCTTCGACGGATCGCACGCTTCAGGGCGACCGCGCGGCGGGATTCACGCCCGGCGCGGTGATCGGCCGCTTCAGCACCGTGCCCCTGCCGATCGTCACGACGCAGACGCGCGAGCGCGCGCTCGTTCAGGTGCTCGACCCGCAGGCCGATGCTCCGAACCCGTTTACCGTGTACATCGGGCAGCAGTTCCCTCTGCCCCCGTTGCCGCCCGAAGGCCCTGCGGAGCAGGTGTTCTCTGCCGTGCCGCGTGTGCCGACGCGCAGGCTGCTCCTGGATGTGCACATGCACCGCTCGATGCCGATCCCGGGAATGCCCACGGCGTTCTCGCAGTTCACGGGCTCGGACGCCGGCGCGGGCGCACGCCCCGAGCGGCGATGGTTCGATCAGGTCGGCTCCACGCCCACGCCGACGTTGCTCGAGCCAGGACGACGCGCCGGGGCCGGCGCAGCGCTTGCGACGCACGAAGAAGTCACCTCCTGGCTGCTCGAGGAGGCAGGGCTGTCACCATCGGACGTGCGCACGTTCCGGCTGGATGTGGAGTACCCGCTGTGGAGCGTGCGGTACGTGATGTGGTTCCGGCTGCCGACCGACGCGGCATCGCCCGGGATCGAGGCGGAGGTTGACTGAGCGGTCGGTTCAGCCGCCGGAGCGCCGATCAATCAATCACGCGCGACCGCACTTTGTCGAACTCACGTGCGGCACAGACACGCTCAGGTGGTCGCCGACATTCACGGCAGAATCGCGTGCCACGGGATCGCCGCGAAGATGAACGCCAGCAGCACCGCGACGACGGTGAGGATCACCCACATCGGCACGCCCTTGGCCGGCTTGGTGATCGCCATGTCGCAGTGATAGCAGATCGCCACGTCGTCGAAGACCTCTTTGCCGCAGTGCGGGCATCGTGTCGTTGCGTGGCTGAACCGCTCGATGTCCGTCTGGCTCGGGCCTTCGTAATCGCCCTCATCGTCATCATCGCGCGGCCTGGGGGCGGGCCGGCGTGAGATCACCTCGCCGTCGCGCGGCGCGGGGATGAGCCGCAGCCTGCGCGCTCGCTCCTGCTCGGATTCACCGTGCTCATCGGGCATGATCGCGGCATTCTACTCGCACGCCGACGCGGCACGCCGTCGACCGATCACCGGCCCGGCTCACGCATGTGCGGGTCGCTGGCGATGGTGTCGGCGGTCACGACGATCTCGGCACGCTGGTTGGAGCGGTGACTGGGCGTGTCGTACGCGGTGGGATTGATGCGGTCGTTATCCGCGCACGCGACCAGGCGCAACTGGTTCCACGCCATGCCGTTCTCGACCAGCACGCTGGCGACGGCCTGCGCGCGCTTGTAGCTCAGGCTCATCGCCGCGTCGACACCCGCCGCGGCCTCGAGCGCCGAGACGTGCCCGCGGATCTCGATGACGTACTTGGTCCCGCGCAGTTCCTTGGCGACCTGCCTGCATGTGGTGCGTCCGGCCTGGCCGACATCCGTCGATCCCTGCTCGAACGCGACGGTGCCGTTGATGTTCGTCAGCGTGCCGCGGTCGATCCCCTGGAGGTTCGGCTTGTCGCCGGTGGGGCCGACCTGATTGGCATCGCCCTCGGCGAGTTTCTGCTTGATTCGCTGCACGAGGATCTGCTCGCTGGGGTTGTCGCTGAACGGCGACACCGGCGAGTTGAACGCCTCGCGGATGGCGATCATCATGTCGAGCATCCCCGCGGGCGTGCCGGCCTGATTGCCGTTCTGGTCCGACTCGCTCGTGGCCTTGGCGCCGACGTTCATGGCGAACATGATGACGAAGAAGCCCATCTGCAGCAGCGCGTTGTCGGCGAAGGACACGACCCACTCGGGCACGCCTTCTTCGTGCTCCTCGTGCTTGGCGTGGCCGTGGCCGTGCTTCTTGTGCCCGTGACCTTTCTTCTTGTCGTGCTCGTCGTGGCCGCCGCCTCCCTTTCCTGCAGCGCCGCCCTTGGCCTCGTGCTCGCTCATGCGTGGCTCCTGTCAGCGCGTCCTTACGCGGCCTTGTTGAACTGCCCACGCTGCGGCCCGGGGACAAAGGCCAGCATGCGGTCCATGGTCACGCGCGGGTTGTCGCCCGCCTGGATGCTCAGCACGCCCTGGAGCGTCATCTCACGGATGAGCATCTCTTCGGCACTGCGCATCGCCAGTTTGTCGCCCATCGGGCCGGCGATACAGTTGGCCATGACGGTGCCGTACATCGTGGCCACGACGGCCACCGCGAGCATCTTTCCCATCACCTCGATCGAACCACCGAGCGCACCGAACATACCGATCTGGCCGATCAGCGTCGCCGTCAGCGCGATGCCCGGGCCGTAGACCTTGATCAGGTCGAAGAACTTCTTGCCCGCCTTATGCCGCTCGGCCATCGCCATGAGTTCCATGCGCATCGTGCTCTCGATCGAGTCCGGCGAAACGCCGTCGATCGCCATCTTCAGCCCCGCGGCCATGAACGGGTCGGGCAGCTTGCTCACCTCGCCCTCCAGCGACAGGATGCCCTCGCGACGCGCCTTCTCCGACAGGTCATTGATCTGCTTGACCACTTCCACCGGCGTCATGCCCTTGTGAAGGAAGTAGCGCTTGATGTACCCCATCGCGCCCGTGACCTTCTCCATGGGTAGAGCCATGAGAAGCACGGCCAGCGTCCCGCCCACAACCATGATCGCGCCTTTGTCCGACCACAACGCGATCAGGTTGCCGCCCGTCGCCTTGTAGCACACCACAAAGCAGATGACGAACATCAGGATGGAGCCGATCAGGCTGGACTTGTCCATAACGAGATCTTCCAGTCGCCCGCTCGCGTGCGCATCCGGCGCTGCCGGAGACCAACGGGTCTTGTCATGTCATGAGCCGCTCGCGCATCAGCGCGTGCCTCTGTGAATCGACCCGCCACCAGCCGCCCTTGACGATCACCCCCAACCGCCCAACTTCGCGCAGCCCGCGAACGCGCTCGCCTCGGCGCAGTCGGCATAGCCCACACCCCTTGCCACGGTTCTCGGCCCAGCCCGGGCCCTCGGTTGATCGCCGCCTCGGGCGTTACACCCCCGAACACCTTCCAACTCCTCACCACCACCCATGGCAGTCTGCCGATCGCCCTCGTGTTCCTCGGGCCATCCGGCCACTTTCCTGAATCGACCTCCTTCATCATCACGTATTCTCGGACAAGACCTCGTGCAGAAACGGAGATCCCCATGGCAGGCCTGGAGTCGTTGCGACATCGGCTGGCTGGCTCACGCGCCGCTCGTTCTTCAATCATGCTTCTGGCTCTCGCCGGCACGCTGGGCGTCGCCCCGGATGCGAACGCGGGCGTGAGCATCTCCATCAACGTCGGCAGTTCCTGGTCGCGCGGCTGCGGCTGGTATGACACCTTCCCCGTCTGGACCGGCCCGGTGTACCACCGCGGCTGGAATCATGGCTGGGCCCCCGCTCCGTGCTACTCGTACGTGCCGCCGGCCGTGTGCTTCACGCCCATCTATACCCCGGTCATCATCGCCACGCCCGTGCGTCCGCTCTGGTGGCACGATGATGATCTGTGGTGCTCTTCGACATGGGCACCGGTGTACATCACGCGCCCGCGGTGGGGTTGGCGACCGGTCCGTCGCTGGCATCACGCCTGGGACGACGCGTACTGCGCACCGGTCCCCGCGGCGGTCGCGATCCTGCAGCCAGCGCCTGTGATCATCACGCGCACCGTCGCATACTCCTCCGCCTTCTCGCCGTGGGGCACATACACCGAAACGACCTGGTACACACCCCCGGCGATCTATGTCCCGGCCGCGACCTGGTGCGCACCCCGACCGGTGTGCTTCGTCCCGCCCATCTACACCCCGCCGAGCTGCTCGCTGTACTCGGGCTGGTCGGTCTCCATCAACATCAACGATCATCGACCGTATCGCCATCGCTTGAGCCACGAGACCGCACCGGTCGCCGCGATCCCCGCGGCGGTCGCACCGCTCGCACCACCCGTCGCGGCCATCCCGCCGACGGTGCCGCTCGCGCCGATTCCGACGACACCAACCGTTGCGGAGAGCCGCCCGCCGACACCATCGCGCGAGATCGCCGCGATCGATCGCTCGAGGCTGGATGGTCGTCGTCCGACGATCGGCGATCGTCCGACCGCAGACGATCGCCCCGCCGGCACGATCGCCGCCGCACCGATCGGGCCAGCGGCCCCGGTCTCCCCGGACGCGACGCCGTCGCGAACCTGGAACACCGCCACGCCCGCCAGCACGCCGAGCATGACCGATGGTCGTCGCCCGAGCGTTGATCGCTGGCCCACGCCCGATCGCACACGCGGGATCGCCGCGAGCGTGCCCGATGCGGCGTCGAGCGAGCCGAGCGAGCAAACGCCCGTCAAGCCTTCGCGCACCGTGGCCCGCGCCAACGAGTGGCCCGCCGACACGCGCCGCCCCGCCGTGACCCCGGCGCGACCGGCAGTCGCGCAGTCGCCGAGCATCAACGATCGCACGTCGCCGCAAGACCGGGCCATCCCGATCGACCGTACCGACCGCAGTGACCGTACCGACCGCACTGGCCGCACCGTCACCTCGCGCCCGACCGCGGTGCCAACGCGAGCGGTCACTACGCCGACTCGTCCGCTCGATCAGCCGCCAATGGCCGATGCGCCGCAGGCGATCAACCCCGACGCCAAGCCTGCACGCATATCGCGTCCTGCCGATCCGATGTCGGGCCCGCGTCTGACCCGCCGCGATGCCCCGGCACTGCCCGCACGCGAAACACCCGCACGCGAAACGCCCATCGCCACACGCTCGCCCGCGAACACACCCCGCGGCACCGCTCCGGAAGCGCCCATCGACGCGCCCGCCAAGGCGCCGAGATTCACACCAACGCCGCAGGTCGCGCGTCCCGCGCCCGCCGATGTCCCGATCCGCGGCCTGGAGTCGCCCGGCACCTCGCGCACATCGCGCTCGCGATCAATCGATGTGCCCGCCAACACCCGCACCCGCGGCACCGTGCCCGGACCGCAAGCACCCAGCGAGCCCGGCTCGCTCCGTCAGCCCCCGACAACCCTCGACACACCGCGCGCGCTCGAGCAGCCCTCTCGCTCATCGCGCCCGGCCCCCGCGCCTTCCATCGGCACGGGCCCGAGCTTCACGCGTCCGGCTCCATCGAATGTGCCCTCTCGTGTGCCTTCGCGCACACCCGCGGCCGCGCCCGAGCCCGTTCCCGCTCTGACACCGCCAACGCCCGCGCCCTCACGCGTGATGCCAAGCGAGCCGACCAAGCGCGTTCAGTCCTCTCGCGGCCGGAGCGACCGCCTCGCCGATGATCGCCGCGTGCGGGGCCTGATCGCCACCGAGCGGGGCATCGCGCCCCCGGGAACGCCGCCGGTCATTCCCGCCGCCAGACCCGCGACACCCTCCACGCGACCCTCACCCCCCCCACCCCCCACGCCTCTCGCCCCGCCCGCAGCCCCCGCGCCGAGCCGCGTCGCACCGTCACCGGCGCCGGAAAAGTCCGCACCCGCCGCGCCTGCCCCGGCTCCCGCCAAGGGCGGCGGCGAGGAGTGACGCGGCCGCGACCGGTGCTTGCGCACCGGTTCACCCAGCGCAGATTTACCCGCAAACTCCGCGCGCGTGTACGCTCGCGGCATGATCCCAATCTGGCTCGCCACACTGCTTCTGCTGGTCGCCTCGAACGTCTTCATGACCTTCGCGTGGTACTACCACCTCAAGCATCAGGGCTGGGCGCTCTGGCAGGCGATCCTCATCTCGTGGCTCATCGCGTTCGTCGAGTACTGCCTCATGGTCCCCGCCAACCGGATGGGCCACGTCAGCGCCGGCGGCCCGTTCACCGCGCCGCAACTGAAGATCATTCAGGAAGCCGTCACGCTCACGGTCTTCGGGTTCTTCTCCTGGCTGGTGCTCAAGGAGAAACTCCAGTGGACCGACTACGTCGCCTTCACGCTCATCTTCGCGGGCGCCGCCGTCGGGCTCTTCGGCAAGCACTTCACGCAGGCCGCGACCGCCACCAGCACCGCCGCGTCGAGCACCGGCGCGGGTTGAGCCGTCGTGCTTCGCTGCTTGTGGAGCCGATCAGCGGGCCGGCGCAGCGCCCGGAGCCTGCCGGCTCTTCTGCTCGTTCTGCTGGCGGTACTTTTCGCGATATCGCTCGGCGAGGATCGTCTGCTTATTGCTCAGGTCCACCTCGCGCCCGGCGATGAACGCCCGAACTGTTCGCGTCTTGACCTCTAGCACATCGCCGTCGGTCAGGATCAGCGTCGCGTCCTTGCCCGGCTCGATCGAGCCCAGCCGGTCCTGCACGCCCAGCAACTGCGCCGGTGCCAGCGTGATCGCCCGGACCGCGTCCTCCCGCTTCATGCCGTGGGCCACGCAAATCGCCGCGGCGTACGGCAGGTTCCGCTCGTGCGGAGTCTCCTCTCCGCTGGCGATCGCCACGGGCACGCCCGCCTCCACCAGCAGCCGCGGGGCATCGAAGCCCTCGGTCACCGGTGAGTCGTCGCGCTTGGGCATGGTCAGCGGGCTGTTGAAGATCACCCCTGCGCGCGCGTCCTTGATCTGCTCAAGGCAGAGCGGCGCATCGCGCCCGCCCACGATCACCACGCGCACGCCGGCCTTTCTGCTCCAGGCAAGCGCCGCCAGAATCTGATCCACGTCCTGCGCCTCGATGAACACCGGATTCTCCGCCGGCTTCTCGGCTGTGCCCAGCACGCTCCGCATCGCCTCCCACCGGATATCCGTCGGCGTCATCGGCTCCGCGTCCTTGCGCGCGATGTACGCCCGCGCCGTTTCGAACGCCTTCTCCACCCGCTCCTGCCCCTGACGGATCCGCTTGAGCTGCTCCTCCTCGCTCTGATCCATCCACCACGCCCGCACCACCCGCATGAACGGCCACGACACGACCATGCCCGCGTCACGACGGACCGTCATGTCCTCCCACGTCCACCCGTCGGCGTGCGTCACGCTCACGCGACCGGCGATCACACCACCCTGCGGGAACACGCCAAAGGCCAGCACGCCGTTGCTCCGGGCCACCGGCATGAGCCACGAATCCGGGTTCACGCTCACCGCGGCGAAGACCTCCGGCGTCACATCGCCCACCTCGTTGAAGTCCCGCGACGCACGCACCGCGCCCATCTCCGTCAGGCCCATCTGTGTGTACGCGCTGATCAGCCCCGGATACAGCGTCAGGCCCTTGGCATCGATCACACTTCGCCTCGGGTCCGACGGCAGATCGCCCGCACCCATCGACGCGATCTTGCCCTGATCCATGATCACCCAGCCCCGATCGATCGGCTCGCGCGACACCGGCACGATGCGCGCATTGACGATCGCCACCGCGCCCGCCGGCGCCGGCAGTCGCGGCGTGAGATCCTGCGCGATCGCTCCGCCGGACGCGGCCAGCGCAATCAACCCTACGACCGAGAACACCCTGCTCGAAACGTTCATGCATGATCCGATCCGGCGCGCACGCCGATGAAGGTCACCGATCTCTCACCGTCCCATGTGCTCGTCGCAGCCGCAGACCCCGGCCCGATGATCCGCCGGGTTGATCCCGCGACGCATCATGTCCAGGAACAGTTCACGCCGCAGCCGCGTCGAGTCATCGACCATCGCCGCGATGAGTCCCCGCCGATCGCCCGTCCGCGGCGGCTTGTCCGACGGCGTATCCACCACTTCCTTCTTGACGGTCTCGCCTGCCCTATCGGGCGTCTTTGCTCCACCGGCTTCGCCGGCCTTGTCGCCCTTGTCGGTCTTCTGGCCGTCCTTGGGCTTCTTGTCACCGGCCAGCAGACGCTGAACGATCCGCGCTCGCTCTCGCGCGTTCTGCTCACGCAACTCCTTGTCCTTCTCCAGCGAGAACAGAAGCCTGCCATCGACGAACGTCGCCTCGCATCGGCTCGTGCTGCTCAGGGGCGAGCCTGACCAGATCACCACATCCGCGTCCTTGCCCGTTTCCAGCGACCCAACGCGCGACTCGACTCTCAGCTGCTTCGCGGGGTTGAGCGTCACGAACTTGAGCGCCTCTTCCTCGCTGACGCTGAACGTGCCATCCTTCTGCCAGCTGTACTTGTGGGCCTTGGCCGCCTCCACGTGCATCCGCCGCGCCAGTTCGTCGCTGTCGCTGTTGTACGACACCACCACACCCTGCTCGTGCATGATCGGCCCGGCGTACGGAATCCCGTCCTGCACCTCGACCTTGAAGCCCCACCAGTCGCTGAACAGCGATGCGCCGATCGCCTGCTGCCTGACGAACTCCGCGACCTTGTACCCCTCGAGGTTGTGCTGATACGTCCCGATCCGAATGCCGAACTCCGCGCAGAGCTGCGCGAGCATCTGCACCTCATCCTGACGATAACTGTGGCAGTGAATCAGCCGCGTGCCCGCGAGAATCTCCGCCATCGCCTCCAGTTCCAGGTCGCGCCGCGGCGGCACGCCCTGACGCCCGCCATCCTCGAACCGCTTCCACATCGCGGCGTATTCGCGCCCGGCGACAAAGCGATCCCGAATGATCGCCTCGACACCCATGCGCGTCTGCGGATACCGCGTGACGTTCCGGTCGCCCCAGTTGCTCTGCTTGGGGTTCTCGCCCAGCGCGAACTTCACGCCGGGCTTCGCGGCCTCCATGTGCATGTCATCCGGCCGCACCGCGCCCCAGCGGACTTTGTTCGTCTGGCTCTGCCCGCCGATCGCGTTGGCCGAGCCGTGCAGGTTGTTCACGCTCGTCACGCCGCCGGCCAACTGGCGGTACCAGTTGATCGCATCGGGATTGGTCACATCCGCGATCCGAACCTCGCACGTGACCGCCTGCCCGGACTCGTTCACGCCCTTGCTGATCCCGGTGTGGCTGTGGCAATCGATGATCCCCGGCGTGACATGCTTGCCCTGCGCATCGATCACCCGATACTCGCTCCCGAACCGCGGCATGCTCGCACCCGGGCCGACATACGCGATCACGCCGTCGCTCAAAAGCACCGCGCCATCGCGGATGATCCCCGCGGGGCCGCTGGTCCAGACCGTCGCGTTGATGATCGCCACACGCTCGGCCTTCGGATACTCCTTGATCGCATACGCGCCCAGCGGCAGACCCGGAAGCACTTCGGCGACCTGCGGCTTGACTTCATCGTCTTCCTTCTCCGCCGCCCGTGCGCGCGCCCGCAGCACCGACTCGCGCTTGGTCGGCGTCGCCCCCTCCACCCCCGCCGCCGCCGGCTCCTCCCACGTCTCGCGGATCACCAGCACATCCCCCTCGCGCAGCACCACCGCGCTGCGCCGCGGCGCTCCCTCGACCGCGCGCTCGAACGAACCGGCATTCGGCTCGCCCTTGGGCGAGACGCGCACCTTCTCGCCCTTGCTCTCGCTCTTCTTGCCCTCAGCGTCCTCGCTGACCAGCGTCACGCCGTCCCGCGTCACGATGATCGTCGTTCCCGCCTTCTCCTCCGGGTTGATCGCGACACCATCGCGCTCGAACACCCGCCACGTTCCGACCAGCCCCGAGGCGGGCCGACGGACACCCGACACGGCCGCACGCTGGCCATCGGCCCGGACGATCATCCCGCGCAGCGTCGCCGCCGTCGTGTCGAAGGTCACCAGACCGGTCAGCGTGAACACTCCCGGCTGCGCCTCGTCGAGTTTCTCGTGATCGAACGCCAGCGACAGCCGCGTGCCCAGCACGCTCACCTCGGTCGCCTTGACCTGCTTCTCGCCGCGCGTCACGGTGATCGCGTTGCCCTCATCGACGATCAGCAGTCGCTCGGCCTCCGGCGCACCGGCCACCGTCAGGTCCCACGTTCCCTCCAGTTTCGTCGGCGCGGGCGTCACCTCATGCCGAAGCCCATCGATCCAGGTCTCGCGGACCTTCGTCTTCTTCTCGAGCATCGGCCCGTCGTACACCACAAAGCTCGCCCGCTTGCCCGCGTCGAGCGTGCCCAGTTGATCCTCCACCCCCAGCAGCCGCGCCGGCTCAACGGTCAGGCTCGCCAGCGCCTGTTCGTTCGTCAGCCCGTGCCGGATCGCCGTGCGGAGCCGATCCGGGAACTGCCCGCGATCCTTGATCTTCGATGTCGTGATCGCGAACGACACCCCCGCCTGCGCAAGCCGCCGCGCGTTTGTCGGCGACTGCTCCCACATCATCAACTCGCGCAGGTCCACCGCCTCGGCATCTCCAAGGCTCGCCACCCGCGGCTTCTCGACGTAGTTCAACGGCACAACCAGCCCGATCCCCTTCCCACCCGCGTGCGCCTCGCTGATCGCCTCCAGGCGACGAAAGTCCGTCCCGCCCGTCACCACCACCGCCGGACGCGCAAACTCCCGCGCGATCTTCGCCGCACGCAGAACCTCCAGTTCATCCTCGACCGTGAACATCAGGCCCGCAACGCTCCCGTCGCGCTTGCCCAGAGGCGCCAGCGCGTTGACCCCGAGGTCCACCGTCGTTCGCGCCGCATCCACCGCGCCGCCGGCACCGAGCCCGGCGACATAATCCGCATCGCTCAGCGTCTGGCGGATCAGCGCGATCGCCCCCATCTGCGAATCCGGATACCCGCCCCATCGCGAAACATCGCCATCGCCCCCGACCGTCTCGAACGCCACCGTCTGCATCCCCGAGGCCTTGTACACCGCGGGCTTGCGCTCGCTCGAATCCTCCGACTCCTGCGCCAGGCTCACCACCGCCGACGACCCGCGGAACACGCCACCCTTCGGCACGATCCCCGCCGCGACAAACCCCATTCCGCGCAACTGTCTGGCCGTGCCCTCATCTACACCCCGTCCGTCGGTCGCGTTGCGTTGCGGCATGACCCGTGCGCTCCAGTGCGCACCGGCGCGCTCGCCATCAACACGCGGCGACTCAACCTCCAAATATGCCTCGATCAACCCCGGATAAATGTGCAGCCCCGCAGCGTCGCGCGTCAGCGCCCCGGCGGGCACCGGCGTGCTTGCCGAAGGCCCCACGGCCACGATCACGCCGTCGCGCACGACCAATGTCGCATTCTCGATGACGAGTCCGGGCCCGACATGCACCGTCGCGTTGACCAGCGCCTCAAACCCGCGTCGCTCGGCTCCCGGGCGGTTCGCCGGCGGCAACAGCGGATCGGGCCGAACCTCCGGCTCCTGAGCGAACGCCGCACCCGGCCAGCCCAGCCCGCCCGCACCAAGAACCACCGCCGCGGCGAGAATCCGGAGCACCCCCGCGCTCACGCACACATCTGCATTCATCATGTTCCCGAGCCTACAGACTCTCGACCCATCCGACCATCCCCCTACATCGGGCCCCCCGGTGCTCATCCCCGCCTCGCGGCACCCGCACCCCCGGCCAACAGATCGCACCAATCAGGGCCCCTGAATTCAGCACCGGGCTCTCCACCCGCTGCCCACGATCCCGGCCGTGATCCCGCAGCCCCGCCAGCGCAGCGGATATGCTGATCCTGCTGTCTTGAACACTCTCGCTCGATCACGGAGACGCTCGCTCATGCCATCCAAACTCATCGAAGGCGCCGCCATCATCGGTCAATCCGGTGGCCCCACCGCCGTCATCAACCAGTCCCTCGTCGGCGTCGTCGAGGGCCTCAAGGGCAAACTGCCGGTCAAGAAGATCTACGGCATGCGCCACGGCGTCGACGGTCTGATCAAGGGCTTGCCCCTTGTCGACCTGACCAGCCTCAGCCAGGACACCCTTGAGCGCATCGCCAAGACCCCAAGCGCCGCGCTGGGCTCCAGCCGCGCCAAGCCCACCGAGGCCGACGGCCCCAAGATCTTCGAGGCCTGCAGGGCCAACGACATCCGCTACTTCTTCTACATCGGCGGCAACGACTCTTCCGACACCTGCCGAATCGTCCATGACCTGGGCCTCAAGCACAACTACGAACTCCGCTGCTTCCACGTGCCCAAGACCGTCGACAACGACCTGATGGGCAACGACCACACCCCGGGCTATGCCAGCGCCGCCCGCTACGTCGCCATGGCCTTCATGAGCGACGACCGCGACAACGCCAGCCTTCCCGGCATCAAGATCAACGTGATCATGGGTCGCCACGCCGGCTTCCTCACCGCGGCCAGCGCACTGGCCCGCCGCGAAGACGGCGACGGCCCGCACCTGATCTACCTCCCCGAAGTCCCCTTCGACACCGACAAGTTCATCGACGACATCCGCGCCGTGGTCGCCAAGCACAACCGCTGCCAGATCGCCGTCAGCGAAGGCATCAAGGACAAAGACGGTGTCGAAATCGGCGCCAAACTCATCGCCGGCGACAAGGACGCGCACGGCAACGTCCAACTCTCAGGCTCCGGCGCGCTGGGCGACATGCTCGCCAACCTCGTCAAGGACAAGCTCAAGAGCCCCAGCGGCAAGCCGCCGCGCGTCCGCGCCGACACGCTCGGATACCTCCAGCGATGCTGGCCCGAGCCCAGCTCCGTCGATGCCCACGAGGCGCGGCAGGTCGGCATCAAGGCCGCTCAGGAAGCCATGACCGGTGCCCAGTCCGGCTCGGTCGCCATCATCCGGATGAGCAACCACCCCTATCGCATCGAGAAGCGGCTCATTCCCCTGACCGATGTCGCCGCCAAGACCCGTCACCTTCCGCCCGAGTACATCAAGGGCCACGCCGACGTTTCGCCCGCGTTCATCGAGTACGCCCGCCCGCTCGTCGGCGAACTGCCCCAGATGGCCAAACTGATCTGATCCCCGCGGCGCAACCCTGGCGCACGATCCCACCCCGACCCTTCTTCCCCAACGACCCTCGCGAGCCGCGAGGGTCGTTGTCCATTCGCGCAGCGCCTTTTCCGGCCTCAGGTCGAGTGGCCAGTGCTCACTTCTTGCCGCCATCTCCGGTCCGCGGCGGGATCGGCACCACGAAACTCGACGGACGATCTGTCGCGGGTCCCGGCGTGCCGGCCGCGGGCCGGGGGTTGTCTTCAAGCAGACGGACCCGCTCGTTTTCCTCCCCGCGCGTGCTCTCGCTCTCGGGCCGGTCCGCCACCGCTCCCGCCGCGGCGACCTCCGTCAGGCGTGCCAGCAGCCGATCGCGTTCGGTCGCGAACGCCGCGTTGATCCCGCGGGCCTTCTGCACCTGATACAGCGCCCCGACCACCTCGGAGTACGTCATCGAAAGACCCGGCTCGGGCTCATCGGCACGCGAGCTCGAGCCCAGGAATCTGGCGAGTTTCCAGACCGTTTCGGGCACGACGGTCTGCACCGTGCGGGTCGAGCGGATGTCGCGGTAGAACAGTCGGACGCCCTGAGAGTCCGGCGTGCCCTCGGGTGTATCAAGATCCGCGGTGAGCATGAACCGGTCGCGCCAGGCCGAGACCAGCAGCGGCCGCTGCAACGCCATGTCCCGTCCGAAGATCACGATCCGCGACTCGCCCTGCTGCGTGATGTAGATCAGCGGGTCGGTGCTGTCGACGATATCGATCGCGAAGCGACCGTCCACGTCGATCCGCGCGATTCCCGGATCGCGACGCTCGACCAGAGCCTCGTACGCCGCGACGCGGATCTCCAGTTCGGGCGAACTGACAAGCCGGCGCAAGGCCTCATCGACGCGCGGATCGGTCCCCAGCCGTCCCAGCAGCGTGATCGCCTCCGTGCGCATCGCGATGCTCGGCCGCTCCCCCGCCGCCGTGCCCAGCGCCATCGCCGTCAGGTGCGGCACCGTCCGCGGGTCACCAAGTTCCGCGCCGACACGCAACGCCGCCATCCGCGGCAGGAATTCCGGATACTCATACAACGGCGCGACAAACGGGATCGACTCCTTGCCCAGCGCCACCAGACACGCCGAGAGTTCCTCCGCCATCGCGGGCATGGCCTTGAGTTCATCCGTGTACCGCTTGGCGTACTCCTGCGGGAACGCCAGGTCCGTCTGCGTATACGCCAGCAGCCGGACGAACTCGTCCGTCCGCGTGCGCCAGCGCCGCGGCACGCTGATGGTCAGCAGCGTGTCGTCGCGACCGGTCGCGGTCTTCTCCCGATCCTCCGGCCCCGCGGGCAGCCGGGAGTTGATCGCCGAAGCGATCGCGGCCACCCGCCCGTGGCTCGGGTTGTCAACGACGATCGTCATCTCCAGCGCGTTGGTCACCTTGCCCCCGCCCAGCACGCGCCCCACCGTGCGCGTCACGCCGTCGTCGCCGCGGATCGCTCCCGCCGGGTCCGCAAAGGGGTTGATGAACACGGGGCCGTACGCCTCGGCGACCTTGCGCGTCCGCATCGATCCGAACGGCGAAGGCGGCCCCAGGTGCAGATCCGTCGTCCACAGCATCCCGCCCTCAAGGCTCGTCGTGCTGCTTCCCGGCAGCGATCGCACACGAACATCGAACGTGGTCGACTCCGGGCTGCCCGGCGAAATCACCGCCTCGACCACGACCACCGCGACGCGATTGTCGGCGAGGAATTGCTTGGGCGTCACGCCCGCCAGATCCCCGCCCTCCATCGCCGAACCCTTGCCGATGCCCCGCCGCGAGAGTTCCCGCTCCATCGTCGCCTGAATCGCCTCGGGATACGGCCCGCCCCCGGTCTCGGCCAGCCCGACAACCACGCCGAAGCCCGACACGAGCGTCGGCTCTCGCCCCTGAATCGACGCCATCGATGAGATCGTCCCGCGCAGAACCGCCGGCACGTCGCGGATGATCGGATCCGCCTCGCGGGCGGTCTTCGGAGCCTTGACCGTGTTGTTGCACGACGGCAGCAGCACGCCCAGAGCCAGCAGGCCAGCCAGCCCGATCCCCTGCATCGCCAGCAGCGTGCCCCGCGTCAGCCCCTGGCCCTTCGCAAACACCCGGACATCCGCGCACCCGCCGATGTTCTGTGAGGTCGCCGACCGATCCTGCTTCGTCGCGCTGCGCATGGACAACTCCTGCCCGCCACCCGATAGGCCCACGCCGGATTGTTGCACACCCGTCGCCCCGCCGACGACATGCCTCCCGGCCCCATTCCGCCGCGGATCGGAAGGGCGCGGAGTCGGCGATGAAGATCCGGATCGGCGGACGCCCTCCCGCCGCGCCCCACCCTACTCCCGAGCATCACGGGAGTTCGTCGGTCCGGTCCGGCTGAACACCCGCCGAGACCCGCGCGCCGTGGGTTTTCATCCCTGCTCAGCACTGCGCGATGTCGTGCGGATCGCGCATCGGGCGCGTGCCGCTCAGCCGCCGCTTCGCCGCGTCAGGATCGGAAGAAACTCCTCCGCCAGCCCCCGTCGCCACATCGCCGAGTCCGCACCTTGCTGTTCCCATCGACGCAGAACCTCGATCATCGCACCATGATCAGCCCGCACCTGCGCCGACATCTTCAGCGTCCGCCGAGCCTGCTCCTCGGTCATCGCATCCAGCCGCCCGGCCCAGACCGCGAACACCGGGACCTCCGCCGTCGTGCTCCACAAGGATGAAACCACGAGCCCGGACGCGACGCTGAACTCATCATCGCTCAGGCCCAGCAGCCAATCCTGCAACCGCGCTGCGCGGGCCACCGTCGCCGCGCCGGTCTGCCCGAGCACCTGAGCAGCCTGTTCGACATCGTTCGACGCGCCCAGCACCGACACGGTCGACAGTGTCCGCATCGCCGCCTCGGCCGCGCGGTCCAGTGCCCGCGCCCTGTCCTCAGGGGTGACCGACTTCTCGTCGCCGAGCACGTCCAACCACGTTGCCAGAATCCCGAGATTGTCCCCGTCGGCATTGCCGAACGCCTGCACGTACCGCGACTCGCTGTTGATCCACATCGTCAGGTCGCTCTTGTGGCGCGATCGGAGTTCATCCACCGCCGACCGCGCCGCGCCCTGCCCCGCGTACGGCACCATCCAGTACAACACCGGTCCCGGCACCGCCGATGCCCACCCCTCCCGATACACGCGCGGCGCAAGCACGATCCCCGCCCCCGCGAGCGCCAGCACCGCCGCGAGCGCCAGCCCGCGCACGCGCCGACGTGTGCGCCCGAGCATCGCCTCGCTCCGCGCGACAAACCCGCACTCCGAGCACCGCCGCGAGCTGTCGCCAGGCGGCCCGCCCTCGCCGGGGCTCCCCGTATCGCTCTGCCTGCCCAACTCGTACCAGCACCTCGGGCACCGACGACGCCCCCGCGCCCGATCGCCCCTCACGAACCGCATCAACACCCATGCACTCAGCGCGATGATGCTCCATCCCACGATTCGGGCTACCCACACGCCGATGAGTTCGCTCATGGTCATGGTGCATCGCCCCGTGCGCATCGCTCGAACGCAGAATCGCCAATCCGCGGCCCGATCCTGTATCCTTGCCCGTTCCCGACACCCCCGCCCCAAGTTCCCCCAGTCCCCGCCTTCTCGCACATCGCCCGGAGCCGACCATGTCCGCCGTACCAACACGTTCACCGCTCGCCGCCTCCCGATGCGCGCTGGCCGCACTTTCCGTCATCATTTCCGCCGCTGCCGCGCAGGCCTGGGACGCGCCGGGTCACCGCGCCATCACCTTCCTTGCGCTCGACGGGCTCCAGCAACTCGCGCCGGAGGCGCCCGCATTCATCTTCGACCCCGACCAGCGACACGCCATCGCCTGGCAGGCCAGCGAGGCCGACCGTTGGCGCGGCACGCGCTCGGCCTACCTGACCCATGAAAACGCGATGGAGCACTTCATCGACATCGAGGATCTCGATGAGTTCGGCCTGACTCTGCGCACCATCAACCCGCTGCGCGCACGCTTCATCCGCGACATGAGCGTCGCCCGATACGCCCACCGCGAGGGCGACTCACCCCGCACCGACGGCGCTCCCGAGCGTCCGCCCTACAACGAAAGACTCGACCCCACGGGCCAGAAGGAGTTCCCCGGCTTCCTGCCGCACGCCATCGTCGAGCACCATGCCAAACTCACCAGCAGCCTCAAGACCTGGCGCATCCTCACCAGACTCAATGAACCCGCCCGCGCCCCGCAGTTGCTCATGGCCCAGAGCAACATCCGCGTGACGATGGGCATGCTCTCCCACTTCGTCGGCGATGCCGCCCAACCGCTGCACACGACCAAGCACTTCAACGGCTTTGTCGGCCCCAACCCCCAGCAGTTCACCACCGCCAACACCTTCCACGCCAAGATCGACGGCGGCATCCTGACCCACCACGCCCTGAACTACCACACCGTCAAGCCCACACAGACCTTCACGACCATCGTCGATCCACTCGACCCGTGGCAGGACCTCATGACGTACATCGAGCGCTCGCACGAGAAGGTCATTCCCCTCTACGTGATGGAGAAGGACGGCTCGCTCATGGCCGAGCCGGGCAAGATCTTCATCACCGAGCGGCTCAACGATGCCGCGTCGATGCTCGCGGCTCTTTACGCCAGCGCCTGGGCCAACAGCGCGATCACGGACAAGGACGTGTCGGACTTTGTCCGCTACGACGGCTTTGACATCAAGTCGCTGCCGAATCCGACCGAGCAAGACAAGCCGAATCCGTAAAAACAAACCGACTGTCGGTTTGTTTTTTCTGGGCCTACCCACCCGTTCGGGCGAAACATCGCTCAGCATGGCCGTGCGGCGATGAGTTGGCCTTGCTTTGCGCGCGCCGGTCGGCGTTCGCGCAGGCGTGTTGTATTCTCACCTTCCGCCCAACCGTACAGGAGATGTCCCCATGCACCCGACCAAGATCGCGGCCAACATTCGTTTGCGCCGTGTAGCGGCCTTGGCTCTGCTCGCTCTCGCGGGGACGGTATCGACCTCATCGGTCGCGTCGGCATCGCCGTCGGCGTTCGCGCTGATCCAGTCCGACCTGACGGAACTCGGCGGCATTTCCGCCGACGGTTCGACCGTTGTCGGAGCGCTCGGAATTGAGTCCGGTTTTCAGTTCACCTTTCGCCCATTCCGCTGGAGTTACGAGACCGGCCTCTCGCTGCTGACACCCATCCCGTCGTCCGGCCAGACTGTCGCACAGGCGATCTCGAGCAACGGCTCGGTCATTGCCGGCCGCAACCCATCGGGCGGCTTCATCTGGAACACCCCCGGGCCGATGCAGAACTTCGCGTTCGGCGAGATCCTCGATCTCTCGGCAAACGGTTCGATCTACATCACCGATGACGGACGCGGCACGTTCCCCAACCCGCCCGCCGCGCTGCCCACGCTCCCCGAAGCCAGCATCGGTCGTCCGGTCGCCCTTTCCGGCGATGGCCAGACCGTCGCCGGCAACGACACGGTTCAGGTCGAAGATCCCGGCGGGGGTGGTTACGGCTACGGCGGGCCTTCGCTGATCAACGTCTCGCGTGCCGTGCGAATCACGCCGTCGAACGTGGTTCAGCCGCTGGGCCTGCTCGGCGGTGATGAGTCGTTCGCGCTGGGCATTTCCTCCGACGGCGCGGTTGTTGTGGGCTTTGCCGAGCGGGCACCAGCCTCCGGCGGCACGAACCGCGCCTTCAGCAGCACGGGCGGCGCACCGATGGTCGAACTGCCAACTCCGGCGGGCACGGAGGACGCGCCCAGCGAGGCCCGCGATGCCTCCGGCGATGGCTCGGTCATCGTCGGCGCGGTCGATGGGCGTGCGGTGTTCTGGTCCGGCGGCGAGCCGCAGTTCATCCGCGAGTACATGCTCTCACGCGGGATCGACCTCTCGGCCCATGAGTTCCTCACCGCCGAGGGCGTCTCGGACGATGGCCGCTACGTTGTGGGCCAGTCCTTCCGCACCGGGACGGGGACGGTCGACGCATATCGCATCGATCTTCAGGCCTTCTGCTTCGCGCCATCGCCCGCGCCGATCTTCGCGCCGACGTTCTCGCTTCACGAGGTTGGCCAGCCCATGCCCGGGATCGCGGGCGAGACGATCCTCGGGCTGTCGAACGCGGATCTGGCCACAGGAGGAGCCAGCGCCACGCTCGCTCAATCGACCGGTGACCGGGCCATCGGCGGGCCGCTCGGTGCGCCGATTGCCTATTCCGGCGCGCCGCGGATGGTCTCGGCCTTTGCCGATACCCAGGGCCGCGTTGTGGTCTCGGGCGGTGTGCTGGTGAGCGTTCCCAACCCCAATCCGTTCGAGCCGCCGCTGCTCGCTTTGCGCGGCCAGATCGATCACTTCAGCCCCGGGCTGAGCGAGCCGCTGGTCCGAGAGGGCGACGCCGCGCCGGGAACGGGCGGGGGAACGATGAACACGACGGACATCGATCTCAAAGCGATGGTGAACAATGCCGGTGATGTCGCGTTCACCACGCGGGTCAGCGGCGGCAACAGCGGTCTGGCGCTGTTCGTCCGCTCGGCTTCGGGCACGAGCCGCGCGTTCTTCAGCGCCCCGGCGATCACGAATCTCGAGTCGCTCCAGTCGCCGACGGTTCACGCCTTCAGCGACACCGGCGTGATCGCGCGATCGGGCACGGTCCTGGTCACCGGCGGCGTGCCGATCGGGCAGGGGTTCTTCGTCGGCGGGCCGTCGACACACACCCTTCGCCTGCGCACCGGCGCTCCCGCGCCCGATGCGTTGCCGGGGAGCGTTCTCTCGGACATCGAGACGACCCGCGTGCGACAGTTGCCAAGCGGGCTCACGACGGTCCGTGCGACGATTCAGAATCCCGACAGCACCAGCCGTCGCGTGATCTACTCGATGGACCCGGCCCCCGATGCGCAAGCCCGGATCGTGCTCAGCGCGGGCGACGGCATCACGGGGCTTGGCGGCGTGACGATCTCGGACATCGGCGAGTACACGCTGCGGGCGAACAACACCGCGATCGTGCAGGTGTACCTGAGCGGGCCGGGCATCAACTCGGACAACGACATCGCGCTGGTCAGCGTTGACCTGGCCGCGGCGCAGCCGGCGAGCATGATCACGCAGCGCGGCACGCTCACGCCCGGCGCGGCGCCGTGCCAGTGGTACTCGCTCGAGGTCACGCATCTTTCCAGCGCGGGCGAGTGGACGATCCTTCACACCACCTCCATCAGCAGGAGCGTCACGGTTCCGATCGTGCTCGCGATCAATCAGGATGGCTTCGTGCAGCCGCTTGTCCGGGCCGGCCAGTCGCTGAATCTCGGCGGCGGGCCCTCGGTCTTCATCCGCTCGTTCAGCCCCGCCACCATCGAACGTGGCACGACCGGCGGCGATGGTCGCCGGTCCGACATCGCCTCAACCGGCCAGTACCTTCTGCGTGCGCAGGTCAGCGACACCGAGAGCGGGCCGCAAAGCTCGGCGCTGCTGCGCATCGACCTGCCGGTCACGCCGGGGTCGATCGCGTGCTCGGTCGCGGACATCGCCAACACCGACGGCGACCCCGGTGCCGACGGTGCCATCGACAACGGCGACTTCCAGCTCTTCTTCATCGCGTTCTTCGCCGATGTGAGCGACCCGCTGCACCTGCTGGCCGACATCGCCAACACCGACGGCGACCCCGGTGCCGACGGCGTGGTGGACAACGGCGACTTCAGCACCTTCTTCAACTTCTTCTTTATCGGTTGCGGATCCTGAGACCGGGGCGCTCGCACAGCCGGGACGGTTGGCGTTAGAATGCCGTCATCGGCGGATCGCCGCGGGGCGACGGCCGGTGTTGTGTGCGCTGACGGGCAGAACTCTGGCGGGGGGATCGAGGGCGTGGCCCCGGCGGCCGCCGCGCGGTCGCCCCGGCGTGCGCCGCCCACGGAGCGGACCGGCAGCGTCGCCAAGGCGCAGGTCTGGCACGAGGTGCTCGGCATCATCGGGATCGTGTTGGGCTCGGTCGGCGTGCTCATGGCGCTGTGGCAGCTCGTCTGGCCCGGGATCGCGGCGCTGATCGGTGGCCCGTTCGCGGCCGCGATGCGGATGCCCGAAGGATCCACGCTGCCGACGCACAACATGATCTATGGCGTGGTCAAGCTCGCGATCGAGGCGGCGCTGATCGTGCTGTGCGCGATGCTCGTGCGTCGGCACCGCGCGAGCGTTTGGGGGCTGAGGATCTGGGCGATCGCGGAGATCATCGTGCTTCCGTACAAGCTCTGCGTAACGGCGTGGAGCATGGAAGCGGGCTTTGAGCAGCAGGCGGCGGGGCCGCGAGCCGGCGGCCCGGCACCGGAGATCATCGAGCAACTCTCGCTGGTCATGGGCGTTGGTTTCTCGGCCCTTTGGACGCTTGCGCTGCCGATCTTTCTCCTGTGGTGGTTCGGGCGTCGCACGATCATCGCCAGCGCCGCGCGGTGGCCCGGCGCAGCTCGACCCGGCGCAACTCGGCCCGGCGCACCTCGGGAAGGAGCCTGAGCGCGTGAAGTGCAAGACCTGCTCGTACTCCCTGTGGAACATCCGCTCGCGGACGTGCCCCGAGTGCGGCACGGGCTTCAAGCCGTCGGACTTTGCGTTCATCCCGCAGAACGTGCGGTTCTGCTGCCCCCACTGCTCGCAGGCGTACTACGGGACCGATGCGAACGGCCTCCTGGAGCCGCGCGAGTTTGACTGCGTGCGTTGCGCCGAAGCGATCACGCTCGATGAAATGGTGCTCATGCCCGCCGAGGGGGTGCGGGATGAGGACGTCGAGCCGGTGGTCAATCCGTGGCTGGCTCAGCCGCGGAGCGGCTGGTTCAAGCCGCTGCTCTCGACAGCGGGGCGCGGGATGATCGCGCCGCGGCTGCTGCTGAAGCGCAAGCCGGTGACGGGCGACACGCGAAGGGCGTGGAGCTTCATGCTGCTGCTGACGGTGCTGGGCGTCTTTGCGCTCGCGATCACGTTTCTCGTGCCGATGCTGGCGGTCGCGCTCGGCGCGGCGTTCTCGACTGCGGGACAGGCGGGTGCGGCGGCGAGCGCGGGTGGGGCGCTGCCCACGACGCGAGCCGGGCTGGTCTGGATTGTTCTGGCATCGGTCACGGGGCTTTCCGGCGGGGCGTTTGTGCTGCTGGGCATCGCTCTGCTGATCTTCACGCTGGTCTGGACGCTGATCGCCCACGCGGTGTTGATGGTGACCGGACCACGGAGCGGGTCGCTCGGCGTGACGCAGCAGGCGATCCTTTTCACGTCGGGTGCGATGCTGCCGGTGCTCGTGCCGTGCGTCGGCGTGAACCTGGTGCCGGTGCTGCTGATCTGGTGGATGATCTCCGCGAGCATGGCGATCGGGGTCGCGCAGGGCGTGCGCTGGTGGCGTGCGTTTCTGGCCGGGGTGGTCGCGCCCTTGCTCACGGTGGTGGCGCTGGTCGTCTCGCTGGTTCTCGCGGCGGTTCCGCTGATCACGCTTGCGAGCGCGGCGATCGCGCGGCAGACAAACGCGGCGCTTTCTTTGGCGCAGTCCTCGGTGCCGATCAGCACGCGGCTGCCCGAACTGACCCGCACGCTGCTGGACAACCCGCCCGCGCACGGCGTGGAACTCATGGGCATCCGTCGCACGATGCCCGGTGCCGCGTCGCTGCGGATCGGGACGGCGGCGACGATCGGTGAAGGGGCTGATCCGACCATGACTCGCGGCGACGATCAGAAGGCCGGCAAGGCTGGTGACGGCGTCTCGGAGGGCGGCGTGCAGATCGAGATCGAAAGCGGTCCCGCGGGCCCCGGCAACGGGACGAATGGGACGAACGGGCGTTCGTACTTTTCTTTCGCGCGGGCGGCGGGAGACTACTTCGCACCCGAGAGCACACTGAAGTCACGCATGATCACTGTGGCGGGCAGGAGCCTTGACGACATCGTCGAGGGCTTGAGCGATGGCCGGCCCGATGCGCTGCCGACGGACGCGACGCATCCGGATCTGCTCGCGGGCGCGGATGTGGCGCACCGCGTGGGCGACCTGGTGTTCACGTATCGCGGCGTGAACGCGGTGTCGATGCCGAGCCGCGATGGGCTGTGGCTGGTGATCTGCTGGCCGCTGCACCCGATCGCGGCGCACCTGTCGCCCGAGCCGGACGCGGTGAGCGAGCCGCTTTCGGGCGATGCGGATCGGAAGATGCGTTGTGACGTCGCGCGGGCACGGGCGATTCAGGCGGGAGTTGATCCGGCGGCGCTCGGCACCGCTGACGAGCAGGGCAAGATCGCGGTGCTGCGTGCCGATGGCACGACGGTGATGATCCCGCGGGGCGAGTTTGATGAGAAACTCAGGGAGCAGAACGAGGCGCGGGCGCGGGCGGGGCTGGCGGAGCTGCCGCACCCGCGGAGCGTGACCAAGGGCTGCGTGATCACGCCGCCGATTGCGCCACCAGTTGCGCCAGCAGCGGCACCGACGGCAGCGCCGACGGGCGCACCCACGGTTCCGAGCCAGCCTTGATCGGCGGAGGACGTTGCGGGCGTGCTCCGAGTGCGCGTGTCGCTCCGCTGTCTATGCTGCGCTGCGATGAGCGATGCACGCGAGAGACAGAGCGCCGGACCGGACCGCTTCGACGTGCTCTTCTGCACTTTCGGCTCGCGCGGGGACGTGCATCCGTACATCGCGGTGGCGCTGGCGCTCCGGGAGATCGGCATCACCAGCGCGATCGCCACGGGCAAGGAACACGAGACGACTGTTCGTCGCGCGGCGGGGCCCGACGGACGTGCGGGGGTCATCGGGTTCGTGAGCGTGCCGCCATCGCGCGAGGAGTTCGATCGTGATGGCGGGATGATGGAGCGTGTGCTCGACCCGGTGCGCGGGGCGGAGTTCATCTTCGGGCAGATCGTCTGTCCCTTTCTCGAGCGGACGCACGGCGCGACGCTGGCGGCCGCGCGCGCGGGCGGGTGCCGGCTCATCGTGGGGCATCCGCTGGCGGTGACCGCGCCCATGGTCGCCGAGCAGCTGGGGTTGGCGTACGTGTACACGTTCCTGCAACCCATGAGCATCTTCAGCGCGACGGATCCGCCGGTGATCCCCGCCGCGCCGTGGCTGCACGGGCTGCGGCGGCTCGGGCCATGGGCGCACCGGGCGTTGTATCGGCTGATGGCACGCCGACTGCGGACGCTCGGTGAGCCGATCGAGCGGTTCGCACGCGGGCTTGGGCTTGAGCCCGAACCGGGGCGGACGCTGCTGCAGCGGCTGGAGTCGAAGGTGCTGAACATCGCGATGTTCTCACCGGTTGTCGCCCCGCCGCAAAGCGACTGGCCCGCGAACACGCGCGCGGTGGGCGCGTGTCTGTGGGACGACCCCGGGGCGGAAGACGCGGCCGAGTCGGCAGCGCTGGAGGCGTTCCTACGCAGCGGTGAGAAGCCGGTCGTGGTGACGCTGGGCTCGGCGGCGGTGGAGATCGGGCAGCACGTCTACGAGCATGCGCTGGAGGGTGCGCTGCGCGCCGGACGGCGCTGCGTGCTGCTGACCGGGCCGATGGATGCGCCCCTGGCGGCGCGCGGACGGTCGGATGTGCTGGCGGTTCGGTACGGGGCGTTCTCGCGGATTCTGCACGCATCGTGCGTGGTGGTGCACTCGTGCGGCGCGGGGACGATGGCGCAGGTGATGCGTGCGGGGGTGCCGCAGGTGTGCGTGCCGTTTGCGCATGATCAGCCGGACAACGCGATGCGCGTGCGGCGGCTGCGCGCGGGGGTGATGATGGGTCGATCGGCGACGAGCGCCGAGAGGATGCGCCGGGCGATCGAGCGGGTGCTGGATGATGGCGAGGGGTTCATCGCCGGGGCGCGGGCGGCGGCGGAGCGGGTTCGGGGCGAGAACGGGGCGCGAGCGGCGGCGGGTTTGATTCGCGATGTGCTGGCGCGGCGGGGCTGAATAGCATCCGAACGGGCACGAACGGCGTACGAGAAGATCGCACACACCGGCGGAACAGAGGGGCGGGCAGGAGCGACGCATGACGCACGGATCATCACCGGTCGGGGCTGAGCGGGGCATGGCCATGGGCGGGCGCGGTGCGCGGATTCTGGCCGCGGCGCTGATGATCGGCGCGCTGGTGCCGCTCACGATGGCGACGAGTGCTCTTGCGCAGGCGGCCGGACAGGCCGCGGCGCAGGGCGGGAAGGCGGCAGATGGCCCGGTGGTGAGCATGCCGCTCAAGGACGCGTTGGCCAGGGCCCGCGCGGAGAATCGGCTGTTGCTGGTGTACATCGCATCGGGCAAGCGGCGACAGCAGGAGATCGATGCGTTCTGGAGCCTTCCCGGGCCGCGGCAGTGGGCTTTGCGGCACGCGCTGGTGGTAAAGGTCAGCGACTCGGCGACGATCCGCGATCTGGCCAAGAGCGAGGTCAAGCCCGGCCAGCGAGCCGACCCGCTGGTGTTTGTTGACGGGAAGTTGCGGCAGGTCTTCTCGTGCGGCTGGCCGGCGCACGAGCCGCGGATGCGCGATGGGAACGACACCAAGCGCACGAGCGTGGGGCCGCTGGTGAGACTGGACTGGACGCTGCGGTCGATTCCGGGGCACTTTGCGGGGCACCAGGTGCCGCCGATGGTCATCGCGCCGAGCAGCGGTGTTGGAGAACTCAAGAGCGTGACGGAGTGGCTCGCGCTGCTGGAGCGTGCGCGGGCGACGGCGAACGCGGGGCAGTTGGGCGATGCCGCGGGGTTGTATGTGGGGCTCTGGGAGTCGGCGGAGGGGCTTGTCACGCCGGGGCTGGAGGCGGCGCGGACCGCGATGCTGACGAGCGTGGCCGGAGAGATGTACAGCGTGGCGATCCGCGATGAGTCGGCCAAGGCACGCGTGGATGTCCTGCGGACGACGCGGCTGGATGCGATGGACTGGGCCGATGGGAAGCGGGTCTGGGCGTACCTGCTGCTGTGCAGGGCGGCCAACGACCACCTGCCGACGATGGAGTTCCTTGATAAGTCGCTCAACGACCCGGATGCGGAGCGAGCGATCCCGGCGGGCGATCGGGCGATGCTGGAGGTCGTTCTGCCGCGGTCGCACTGGAGCAACCCGCTTCGCGGCGGGGATGCCGCGGCATCATTGCGGCGGATCGTTGAGGGGCGTGGCGCCGAGCGGCCCGAGGGGCTGAGCGAGGCGGACTGGGAGCGGCTGCGGTCGCTGCGCGCGTGGACGCTGGGTGTCGAGGGATGCAGGCAGTACGCGGCGCTGTTGCGGCAGGGCAAGGACGAGCAGGCGGTGGCCGCGGCCAAGACGCTGCTGGACCTGACCGGCGAGGATCAGCGCGCTGCGCGCCGGCTGGAACTGGTCGTCACGGCGCTGGCCGATCGGCAGGGGCGTGAGCATCAGCGGGCGTGGATCGCCGAGAGCGGGCTCGCGGAGCCGGCGCGGGCGGCGCTGCTGAAGCTGCTCGATGAGCAGCTCGCGGCCGCGCGGAAGTGATGCGGCCGCCCGGTGGCGGCGCGGCGGCGACGAAGCTGGATCGGGGCGCCGGCTGGGGACGTGGGTTGAGCGGCGGCTGAAATGAAAAAACCCCCGGATGGCCGGGGGTTGTTCTTTGTGGTCAGCCGGCGAACCGGGATCAACGCTTGGAGAACTGGAAGCGACGGCGGGCACCGGCCTGGCCGTACTTCTTACGCTCGACGTCGCGGGCATCGCGGGTGAGCATGCCGTGCTGGCGAAGGGTGGCCTCGACGTTGGGGTCGAAGTCCTTCAGGGCGCGGGCGAGGGCGAGCTTCATGGCCTGGGCCTGGCCCATGAAGCCGCCGCCATTGAGGCGGACGAAGACATCAACACGGCCGAGCATGCCGGTGGCCTTGAGGGCGGCGATCGCGTCGGTGCGGTCGCGGTCCTCGGCGAAGTACTCGTTGATGGCCTTGAAGGTCGCGCCCGACTTGCGGGTCACGGCGTGGATCTGGACCTTGCCCGACTCGCCCGAGGCGGGCTTGAGACGGACGCGGGCGACGGCGGTCTTGCGACGGCCGACGCCCCACCACCAGCCACCCTTGGCGGGCTTGGGCTTGGCGATGGGCTTCTCGATCGGAAGCGCGGCGGGGGCGGCGGTTGCGGCGGCAGCGGACGTCGGCTTGAGCACAGTCTCGGGCATGGGTGACTCTCGTGTGTCGCGTTCGTGTTCTTCGCGAGCGGAATCGTGTGTTCGGGATCAGGACGTGGTGAATGAACCGATGAATGAAACCTTGGAACTCAGACCTTGAGCACGGCCGGCTTGCGGTCGGCGTGAGGATGCGTCGCGTCGGGGTAGACCGACAGGTTCGAGAGCATCACGCGGGCCAGGCGGTTCTTGGGCAGCATGCGACGGACGGCGTCGGAGATCAGACGCTCCGGCACGCGGTCACGGACGTCGCCGTAGGACTCGAGCTTGCGCCCGCCCGGGTAGCCGGTGTAGTGGGCCTTCATGCGGGTCTCGGCCTTGCGGCCGGTGAGCAGCACCTTCTTGGCGTTGACGACGATGACCTTGTCGCCGCAATCAACGAAGGGGGTGTAGTCGGGGCGGTGCTTGCCCATGAGCACGACGGCGACCTCGGCCGCGAGGCGACCAAGGGCGATGCCCTCGGCGTCGATGATCTTCCAAGACTTCTGGACCTGACCGGTCTTGGCATAGGACGTTTGACGACGCATGGTTCACTCCTGACCTGTCGGCGGACGGCGGAATGAATCCGACGCCGCGAAGTGCGTGCTGCTCGCCGCCTACCGGGCGGGGCGGGGCGATCGGTCGTCGATCGCCAGGGTTTCTCGAGCGAAGGAGGGCTTGTCGAGCCATCCGGCTGCATGTGTCGGCCGCGCCGACGGACGTGCAGGGAGAGGAGTATTGGCCAGTGGCGGAGTCGAGTCAAGCGGAGCCGATCTCGGGTACGGATGATGTTCGTGTGATGGGTAGTCGAAGCGGGCCGTTCCGGTGACCGGGACGGTTCCGACGGCTCCGTGGTGCTCCGGATGTGCGTGCGGGAACACGCGGGGTCCGACGGGCCGCGGCACGGTCCAATCCACTCCGGCGGCAGATCTCGATCAAGTCGCGGCATGCGGCGATGGGCGGCGCGACACGGGCCACATCGAGACCCGCGGCAGCACGGAGCACCGCAGCTGAGCACCAGATGTCAGGATGATGTAAGGCACTTTTCGTGGTTCGCATGAGTGATTCCGAGCCTCGCCATGATGTCACGTTGTGAATGCCCTCATGGGGTCGACACGCAAGGGGCGGAACGCGGCGGGTCGGTGCGGACGCAACGCCGAATGCCCGCCGGAGGTGTACGTGAAGCGGGACGCGAACTGATCATGGCGGGGTGAGGATCATCCCGCAGTATGAACACGGCATCGGGAATACGCACACGAATCGCGATGCAACTTTGAACTCGCGGTGCGGCGATCGCGGGCTGGATTTGCAGAATGCCAGATCGGCGCGGGCGGAAGTCGCGGGGACGGGTGAATTGAACGCGGGTCACGGGATTGATCGCATTGCAAAGCGGCCTTGGTACGGGAGAGTCCTAAGTTGAACTCTGCGCGGACTTGATTTTGACACATTTGTGTGCTTTGCTCATTGTTCGTTTCGAAAGAAGTGATGGTCGTTGATACGGTATCACGAAGAGCATTTGTTCTTACTTCAATGGAGATGGACATGGCAAGGTCTTCTGCTGGTGGTCTTGGAGCGTCGCTGAAGGGTCTTTCGCTCGCGGCGATTCAGGCCGAGATTTCCCGTCGTCAGCGTGGTGTGAAGAAGCTCGTGGCCAAGCGTGCGAAGCTCGCGGCAAAGATCGCGGCGCTGGATGCGCAGATCACGGAACTGGGCGGGGACAGCGCGGATGGCGTTCGGTACGGCAAGGTCGGCGGTCGCCGCATGCCTCTGGGTCCGCGCCCGCGCAACACGATGAACCTGGTCGACGCGATGCACAAGGTTCTCGAGAAGCCCATGGGCGTGCTGGACATCATCCCGGCGGTCAAGAAGGCCGGGTACAAGACCAACGCCGCGAACTTCCGAACGATCGTCAATCAGACGCTCATCAACAGCGGCAAGTTCAAGCGCGTTTCCCGCGGCGTGTACGCCCGCGCCTGAGCAGGCCCGATCGGGCTGCCAATCCCCCCGTGCGCGATCGCAACGGGGTGATCAGCCCATCATGGAACGCACGGACTCAACCCAGCGCCCGCCGACGCTTGTCGGCGGGCGTTGTGCTTTGGAGGGAATCCGGCGTGGGACCGCTCGCGTCAGGGCTTGATCGGCGTTGAGGGCGGCGTGTCGGCGGGGGCCTTGGCGGGGCTTGTGGCCGCGGCTGAGCCCGCCGAGATCAGCGTGACGCGGGAGGTGCTGCGCATGATCTCGGTGATGGCGGTGGTGGCCGGCGCGCTGGCGGGCGCGCCCGGCGTTGCGGGCTTGGCCGGCGGCGCGGCAAGCTGGGTCTGGAACTCGACGGTGGCGGAGCACTCCAAGGAACGGACAACGCCACGATCGACCGCGAAGGTCTGGCTGCCGGTCAGGGCGCTGACGCCGAAGGCCGGGGCGTCGGGCGGAGCCTCCGGGCTTGGAGTAAAGGTCGTCTTCCACGACGCGATGACCTCCGTGCCGGCGTCCGTCGTTGCGATGGAGCGAACCGCCGCGGGAGATGATGGGTCGGGCACGACCTCGAACTTTGAGAGCGAGTAGTCCCACGGCGGTGCGGACTGGCCGATGGAGCGTGCTCCGGGCACGGCCAGTCGTGTGATGACGCTGAGCATGTCGGCGATCGCGGCGGGCTCGGTGTTGCGCGTCACGCGGGCGACGCTGTCGCCCGGCGGCCGCTCGCCGAGCCGCTGAATGATCGCCGAACGAAGTGCGTCGGCACCCTGAACGTCGCTGACGATTCCGCTCGATGAGACCTGCGCGGTGATCGATCGCCCCGCAAAGCCTCGGAACTCGTTGATGCGGGCATCGAATCCCGATCCGTTGGGTTCCGCATTCTTTTTCGTATCCGTTTCGGCGGCGACGTTGCCGTTGAAGAGCAGGCGGAACTCGACGCGATCGAAGGTCGCGCGGACACGCGCCGTGCCCGCATCGTCAACCGAGAGCACCAGCAGCGACATGTGGTACCGCTCGGTCTGATCGATGACCGAACCCGGGCGTGTGCGCTGGACCTGGAACTCCAGCGTGTACGAGAGCAGTTGTTCGGGAGCGAAAGACCACTTCAGCGGGGCGAACTGCGGGCTGGCGGGTGTCGGGGTTGAAGAGGGATCGGGGGCGGCGGCGGGGACTCCGGGCGCGCCCGAGGCCGGGGGCTGGTCCGCCGCGGCGGCAACGAACGACGACGCGACCAAGGCGAGCGTTGCCGAAAGGACGTGGCGGGGAGCGATCATGGTCTGTTCCTTGAGGCGTGATGAAGCGGGCGGGGCGAGCGGGCTGCGTCGGGTCGGGTCGGGACTGGTCGGGCGAAGAGCCAAGAGCCTCATCGGGCGAATTGCCACCGGGCATGAGCCCGCGGCGGCCCGGCACAGCACGGGCACGCGACCCAACGCTCCCGATCGGCCCGATGTCCGAATCGGAAATTCACTTCCAGAGGGTACGTGAGGCGGCGACCCGTTGGATTTCTCGGAGAACCGAGCAGCCGATGCAGCGCTCGCGACTCGCAGCGGCGAGATCAGGCGGCTCGACCGAGCGAATTTCGGCGGGACGGCCGGGAGGCATTCGGGAGAACCCGAAAATGCTCCTCGCGGGCGCGCGAGCGTTGACCGATGGTGTTTGGCGGCGCGGGGGCGCTTGCGAAGCGGCCGGAGTTCGGTACGATACAGGCGATGACCCCAGACTCTTCCAATACGCGTTCGCAGTCTCGCGAGGGTGAGCCCACCGGCCAGTTCGGCACGGCGCTCGTGTGGATCATCGGCGCACTGGTGTTCCTGACCGTGGTGGCCGCGGCGCTGGTGGTGATCATGCTCAACAGCGCCCGCGGCACGTAAGCCCCGCTGGGATCGATTCACGCGCAGGTTTCAGGTAACGGCCGACCGATGCGGCCGGAGCGATGGCATGGCGCGGCTGAGTGTTGCCAGCGTGCGGGCAAGGGTGCCGCGGCGGATCGGACGTTGGTTCTGTTCAGCCGCGGGCGGTGGAGACCACGCGGGCGTTGCCGGGCCCTCGGTGCGACTCGGGGCTTCCTGACGAACCTGCCAGGGGACTGCCTGCGGCTGGAGGCGGGCGAGTTCGCAGGCGCGGACGGTTTCGAGCGGGACTTCGGGCTGGAACATGGGACGGACTCCGGCGTTGGAACGGGGTGCGCGGGGGAGCGATCGCGGATTGAGGACTCGCGGCGGGACGCGGGGCGGGCGGTGCGGAAACCCGCCGCGGCGCTACGCACGCCGCGACGAGCGAGGACAGGAGTCGGAGGAGGTCACGTTGAGGCGAGGGACGATCACGCGCGCCCTTCACCGCCCCGGCGTCCCGTGAGGGCCCCGCCGTCGGTTCGTCGGGCGTCGCGCGTCGTCCGGACTGCTCGCCGAGTGCGTGCGCGGCGATCGCGCACGGCGCCGCGGAGGCCGCGAGCGCGCAGAGTGACCGGTGATATTGCGTCACAAAAGAGTCGAGATTGCATGCCGACGGAGGTCAGCGATGCGGCGTGGTGTTATCGATCATGGGTCACCTGCTTTCATGCGTGCGGCATCGGGGTGCCGCGGGAAGGGGTTCGGGGATCATGCCGCGGACGGCCCAGGGGCGGCGACGCGGCGGGGGAAAATGACAACGGCCCCGGAGGAGTGCCTCCGGGGCCGACGAGGATCGGGTGATCGTCGAGCGGCTGCTCGACGAAGTGTTCAGACTTCGCGGAGCGGAGGCGGGGGCAACTGGTTGAAGGATTCATCACGACGGATCGGCAGGTCCATCAGGCCGAAGAGGCCCGAAAAACCGCTGATTTCCGTGCAATTTGTCGCCCGGGACGCACCAACGAGGTGGCTGGCCTGAGCGAAGGCGCTTTGCACGTTCAACGTCATGTCGATCATGTTCTGCTCCTTTGCCGGCTGACGCCTGCGTGCCGCCCTGCGCCTTGAGGCAACCGGCTTGGTTACCCGACGGGGATGGGCGAGTGAGGTGTGCGTTCGCTTCAAAGTCCCCGGGACAACCCCGGGGCAGCGACGGACCGCGGGCCGACATCGGCTTCGCGACGGACAGACTTTATCACAGAGCCGCGGGCTGTCAAGGCGCGATCGCGATTTTCTTGCGATGGCTGCTGATGGTGACGCCGGGAGAACATTGCATTGACACCGGAGCACGATCATCCTGCCGCAGGCCGCGAATCCCCGGCGGCCTGTGTCTCATCGGGGCTGATCGCTGACGATCTGGCCGTCGATCACGACGCCGATGCATCGTGTGGTGTACTCAAACGGGTCGCCGGAGTACAGCGCCAGGTCCGCGTCCTTGCCGGGCTCGAGCGAGCCCACGCGGCTGTCGATGCGGAGGATGCGTGCCGCGTCGATGGTGATCGTGGCCAGGGCATCCTGCTGGCTCATGCCGTTTGCCGCGGCGATCGCGGCCTCGAGAAGGATGATGCGGGCCTTGGGCACGTACGCCTCGTAGCCGCTCTGGATCGCGACGGTGATGCCCGCGGCCTTGAGTTTGGCGGCGGTCTCGAAACTGGCGTTCTCCGTCTCGCCGACGGCGCGCATCATCATCGGGTGCAGCACGACGGGCACGCCGGCCTGCTTGATCTGCTCGATCATCGTGCCGGCCTCGCACGCGCCATCGAGGATGAGGTCGAGCTCGAACTCCTCCTTCAGCCGCAGGGCCGAGGCGATGTCCTGCGCACGATGCGCGGTGATGGCGATCGGCAGCTCGCGCTCCAGCACGCGAACGAACATCTCCGTGCGGAGGTTGCGCTCCGGGGGCTTTGGCGCATCCTCGGGCTTGGCGTCGGGCTTGGCCCGGTGTGCGGCGAGTTTGTCGGCGTGGCTCTTGAGCGCGCGGCGATGCTCCTGGGCCTTGATGAGTTCAGCCCGGAGCATGGCCATCTGCTTGGCCCGGGTGCCCGGTGACTTGCCGCCGTCCTTGAGCGCCTGCTGCGAGAGCGTGGCGGCGACCATCGAGGTGGGGCGGACGGTGGCGGCGTCGACGGTGTCGCCCCGGAGCTTGACGATGAGGGTCTGGCCCGAGACCAGCTCGCCCGGGGCGTGGCCGGTGTTGACGGTGGTGATACCGAAGGAACGGGTGAAGGCGACCAGGGGCTCCTGCGGGTTGTAGGCGTCCAGGGCACGGAGTTCGGGCTGGACCGGGGCGGAGCGCTCGAGCTGATCCGAGTCATGTCGCGAGTTGGTGATGCCGGAAAGGCCGAGGGTTGAACGGGCGTCGACCAGACCGGGGGTGACGACCTTCGCGTTGATGGTGCGCGTGCCGGCGGGGATGGTGGTGCTAGCCAGCGGGCCGACGAGCGCGATCTTGCCCTTGTCGTCGATGAGCACCACGGCGTTGTCGATGGTGCCCGCCGGGCCCATGGTGAACACTCGCTCGCCGATGATGGCCAGTTGGGCGAGCGCGCCGGTGGCGAGCGTGAGGCTGAGGGCCACGGCCAGCGCAGCGCGATGGGCAAGACCGGACGGGCGGCGGTTGGTGAGCGTGTTCACGGGTGTGTTTCCGGGTCGGCGGGGAGAGGCGATGCGGACGAATGTGTTACTTGGCCTGTGTGTCGGCGGCATCGGTTGCAGCGGAGTTGCCGCCGCCGAATTGATACTGCTGGCCCTTGAACGCGAACGAGCCGGAGCCGAAGCAGCAGAAATACGGCTCCTGATCACGCCCCGCGCCCCAGCCGCCGACCGCGTGAAGGCGGTCGACGGGGCGAGAGCGGTCGAAGACCAGCGAGCCCTCGACCCATGTCTGCTCGACTTTGGTGTACACGCTGAACGGGTCGCCCGAGAGGATGACCAGGTCGGCATCCTTGCCGGGCGTGAGCGTGCCGATGCGGTCCTGAAGGTCCATCATGATCGCGCCGTTGATGGTCAGGGCCTTGATGGCGCTGTCGCGCTTCATGCCCGCGCGGACGGCCAGCGCGGCCATGCGCAGGAACAGGCGCGAGTCGGTGATCCAGTCATCCGTGTGGAAGCAGACGAGCACGCCGGCCTCATCGAGGATCCTGCCCGTGTCGTAGTTCAGATTGACGGCCTCGAGCTTTCCGCCGGGAGAGTCGATGAGAATGACCGAGCAGCCCAGCACGCGGCCCGCATCCTGGGCTTCCTTGATCTGAGCGGGAATGAGCGAGGCCTCGCTGACGTGCTGAAGCACCACGCGAAGATTGAACTCCTCGCTGATGCGAAGGACGGTGGCGATGTCATCGGCGCGGTGGGTGTGGTGGTGGATGATCGCGCTGCGGCTGAGCGCCTTGCCCAGCGCCTCCTTGCCGAGGTCGCGCGCGGGGACCTTCTCGGCGTTGACGGTGCCGTCGGGCGCGGTGGCCTCGGCGAGTTTGCGGGCGTATTGCTGGGCGTCGATGAACATCTGGCGGACGATCGCGGCGTGCTTGCCGCGGGTGCTGCTGAACGGCGCATCGCGCATCGGGTTGGTGCCGTTGGCCATCTTGATCCCGCCGGCGATGGTGCCGTCGGCGTTGCGGATGGCAAGATCCTCGATGCGGACAACCACGCCGTCGCGCGGCTCTGCGCCGGGCACGGCGCGAAGCTTGACGTAGACCGTCTGGCCCGAGAGCAGGTGGCCCGAGCCGGGCATGATGTTCAGGGTGGTCAGGCCTCCGGCGAGCGCGCGGCGGAAGCCGGAGTCGGCCGGGTTGATCGAGTCCATTACGCGCACATCGGGCTGAACGGTGCTCGAACCGTCGGCACCGGCGATGCCGCCGAGATGGCTGTGGGTATCGACGATGCCCGGCATGATGACCTTGCCGGCGCAATCGATACGCTTGGCGTCCACAGCAATCGCGGTCGTCGCGGCGGGGCCGACGGCCACGATCTTGCCCTTGTGCACGACGACGACGCCGGCGTCGATCTCCGGCGCATCGACCGGAATGACGCGGGCACCGGTGAAGGCGACCGGTGTCTCCTGAGCCTGTGCGCACTCAACGCCGTGCATGAGCGCGAACGCGACCATGACCGGCACGCATCGACGAATTGATCGGGGGTCCATGATCCGAGCATACCGAACGGAGCACCGGCGTGTGGTGCCTTCGTGCGATTGAGAACCAGACGCTTCTTGCGGAACCCGCTTGACGCATCGAGCCGCGTGTGCGAGGCTGGTGCGAGCATGTCGCTGCTTGTGCTGACGATCATCGTGTCGATGGTGTTGATCGCGGGGTACTTCACCTACGGGCGATTCATCGCACGCCAATATGCGCTCGATGACGCGAACGTCACCCCCGCAACACGGGTGAATGACGGTGTGGACTTTGTGCCCACGCCGCGGTTTTACCTGCTGGGTCAACATCTCAGCGCGATCGCCGCGGCGGGGCCGATCGCCGGGCCGATACTGGCGTGCTCGCTGTTCGGCTGGGGTCCGTGCCTGCTGTGGATCGTGCTCGGGGTGATCTTCATCGGCGCGGTGCACGACCTTTCGGCACTCGTGGCCAGCGTGCGACACGGCGCCGGGAGCATCGCGGAGGTCGCGCGGGTGCATCTGGGGCGGCGGGCGTTTGTCGCGCTGGCGGCGTTCATCTGGCTGGCGCTGCTGTACGTCATCACGGCGTTCACGCAGATCACCGCGAGCACGTTTGTCGGCGCGAGCGAGGAGCTGGCCGGGCTCAACACGACGTTCAACAAGGGCGGCGCGGTGGCGATGTCCAGCGTGCTGTACCTGCTGCTGGCGCTGGTGATGGGGATCGTCACGCGGCTGCTCAGGCCGCCGGTCTGGGTGCTGGCGCTCGTGTTTGTTCCGTTGACGCTCGGGTGCGTGTACGCGGGATCGAAACTCGATGGCGTGCTGTTGCTGGATGTGCGTGTGTGGTACGCGCTGATTCTGGGGTACTGCTTTGTCGCGTCGCTGATCCCGGTCTGGCTCCTGCAGCAGCCGCGAGGATTCCTGGGCGGGTTCGTGCTCTACCTGGCCATCGGCGTCGGGCTCGCGGGGATTCTGGCGGGCGGGTTCGACATTCAGCAGCCGATGTTCACCCAGGCGGCGCTCGACTCGCTCGACCCGCTCGCGGCACTGCAACTCACCCAGCCCGGCACGAGCGTTTCGAATACGCCGATGCTCATCCCGTTCCTGTTCGTGACCATCGCCTGCGGCGCGTGCAGCGGGTTCCACGGGCTGATCTGCGGCGGAACGACGAGCAAGCAGGTCGCCAAGGAATCGCACTGCCACTCGATCGGCTACGGCGCCATGCTGCTGGAGGGACTCGTGGCGGTGATCGCGCTGGCGACGATCATGATCCTGACGCCGGCGCAGTCGGCGGGGCAGGCCCCGGCGCGGGTCTACGGCGACGGACTGGCGCAGTTCCTGACCGTGTTCCTCGGTCCGGGGGCCTTTCTTTTCTGCGCGACGTTCGGCGCGATGGCGTTCAGCACGTTCGTGTTCGACACGCTCGATGTATCGACGCGACTTGGCCGGTATCTCTTGAGCGAGCTGTTCGGCGCACGCGGGCGGGCCGCCGGTGTCGCGGCATCGGCCGCGACGGTCGGCGTTCCGCTGGCGATGCTGCTGGGGACCGATCCGGAGGGCTATCGGCTGTTCTGGATGCTCTTTGGAACGAGCAACCAGTTGCTCGCCTCGCTGACGCTTCTCGGCGTGACGATCTGGCTGCGATCAACCGGGCGGGCGTGCTGGTACGTTTTCTGGCCCTGCGTGGTGGTGGGGAGCATCACGCTCTGGGCGCTGGCGCTGCAGTTCTTCGTCGGCGCGCGGGATGTGTGGCTCGGGGCGTTCACCACGCCCGGCGGGGCTGTGAACCCGGCCATCATCAACGCGTTGGTCGCGGCGGCGCTGATGGGTCTGGCGGGCGTGTTCGTGGTCGAGGCCTTCAAGCGTCGGCACGCGGGCCGCGCCGGAGCAGCCAACGCGGCGAGCTCAGGCGCGTGAGCACGAGCCGGCGTTCTTGCCGCAGGGGCAGCAGCCGCCCATGGACGATGACCCACCCTGCGCTGCCGAGCCCGCCGCGGCGAAGGTGCTGTGGACGCGCTTGAACGTGCGGCCCTTGTTCTCCGGATCTTCAACCGGCGCATCGGCCTGAGACATCGGGCGGAGGAGTTCCAGGCGTGTGCCGTCCTGCTCGCTGACGTATTCGTACATGGGCATGGTGGTGCTCCGTGGATGAATGTGTGCGGAAGCGAACGGGTCGCGCGTCTAGACCTTGGCGAGTTTGCGCAGGGCGGCGATCATGCGGAGGTAATCGCGCCCGGGGAACGCCGGCAGACCCGCAACGGTGATGCCCTCCGGGACATCGTGCATGACGCCGGTCTTGGCGGCGATGCGCGCGCCGCGCCCGATGGTGACGTTGTCGGCGATGCCGCAGTTGCCGCCGATCTGCACGCCGTCGCCGATGGTGACCGACCCGGCGATGCCGGTGCAGCCGCAAATGACGACGGAGCGCCCGATGCGGCAGTTGTGGCCGATCTGGACGAGATTGTCGATCTTGGTTCCCGCGCCGATGCGTGTGCTGCCGAAGCGCGCCCGATCGATGCAGGTGTTGGCGCCGATCTCGACATGGCTGTCGAGCACGGCGTTGCCCAGGTGCGGGATCTTGACCAGGCCGCGGCCATCCGGGGCTGGGCGATAGCCGAAGCCGTCGGCACCGATGACCACGCCGGGGTGGATGATGCAGTGATCGCCCACGACCGAGGCGTTGGCGATGGTGACGTTGGCGTGAATCGTCGTGAAGCGTCCGACGCGCGAGCCGGCATCGATCACCACGCCTGAGGCGATGCTCGAACCCTCGCCCACGCTCGCGCCGGCGCGAACGACGGCAAATGGCCCGATGCTCGCCAGCGGGTCGATCATCGCGCCGGGCTCGATGATCGCTCGCGGGTCGATCCCCGGCGTGCACTGGCGGGCCGCGGGCGCGAGCATGTTCAGCGCCTCGACCATCGCCAGATCCGCATCGCGGACGAACACCAGCGCACGCCCCGGCGCGGCGTCAACACTCAGGCCCTCGCTGACGAGCGCAACGCCCGCGCGGCTGGCGGCCCAGTCCTTCGCGAACGCCGCATCACGGATGAACGAGAGCGTGCGTTCGTCGGCATCGGCCAGCGCATCGGCGCGGGTCACGACGACATCCGGCGGGCCGACCAGTCGGCCGCCGAGGCGCTCGGCGAGCATGGCGCTGGTCACCTCTCGCGCGGGCGCGAGGCCCTGCGGAGCGTGCGCCGCTGGCGCGGTCGGGATGGTCTGGCTCGTCGCGGTCGTCACGTGCCGCTCACTTCCCGGCGGAGGCCTCGTTGTTGAGCATGGTGATGACCTCCGCGGTGATGTCGTGCCGCGTGTCGACGAACATGAGGCGGCGCAGGGAGATGAACCGCTGGATTTCGCTGGTCTGCACGCCCTCGGGAACGCGGATGCCCTCGTCGCTGGAGATGACGATGGTGTAGCCGTTCTGCTGCGCGTACTTGGCGACGGTCGAGTTGATCTTCTCGTACATGTCGCGGAACATCTCGCTGCGACGCATCTCGATCTGGGCCTCGAAGAGCTCCTTCTTCACGCGGGCGTTGGCCTGCATTTCCAGCAGCTTCATCTGGGCCGCCTGCTTGTCGCGGCCATCGGGCAGCAGCGAGAGCTTGGCCTGCTCGTCCTGAACGGCCTTGCCCAGCTTGTCCATCTCGCCCTGAAGGCTCTCGGCCAGGGTCTTGAGTTCGCCCTCGCGCGTGGCGCGCATCGCCATGCCGTTGAACACCTTCTCCATGTCCACGATCGCGATCGAAGGCTGCGTCGGCGCACGCCCGCCGGCCGCGGCACCGGCAAGGGACACGAACTGACCACCGACAACCCCGGCCCCGAGGAGCGTGAGCGCGGCGAGCGAGAGAGCGACGGTCTTTGCGGAACGGGCCATGAAGCCTCCAAGCGTTTGGCCGCCCTTGGCGGCTGGTGGATCTGCGTGACGCCGAGCGAGCGACACCATTCGGAACCGGTTCGGCATCGTGCCGGCACCCGAACACCTCCCCCACCGTCCATCTGCGATCCATCATACGCGCTGTCGGTTTGAAAGGCTTCGATCAACTCGCGGCTTTGGATGCCGCTATCGGCGGGATGACCAGTACACTCGGGAGCATCCGCGCGCGGCAACGCTCGCGATGCGCCAGGACACAAGATCCTCCCGCCCCACACGACCCCGCACCGATTCTCTCCCTCTGGAGCCCACCAATGACCGGCAGACTTTCGGGAACCCGCTTCGTCCTGGTGGACGACGACAATGATGTTCTCGAAGCCATGGATGCGGCCATCCGCAGCGAAGGGGCCGAGACACGCTGCGTGCGCGACGGCAACGACGCCGTGCTCGCGGTGCAGGAAGAAGACCCGGACGTGGTGCTGCTGGACATGATGCTGCCAGGACGCTCGGGCTTTCTGGTGCTCGAGAAGATCAAGGGGTACGAGGACGCTCCGATCGTCATCATGCTCACGGCCAACGAGGGGCGACGCCACCAGATGTACGCCGAGAGCCTTGGTGTCGATGGATACCTCGTCAAGCCCGTGCCGCTGGATCGGCTGATCACCACGTGTCTGGACCTGCTGGCCAAGCAGGATGCCGAAGACGGGCCGGAGGCGTGAGTCGCGTCAGTTGACCACGCCCTTGGTCAGGCGGAGGAACGCATCCTCAAGCTTGGCGGCCCGGGGCTCGAAGGCGGCGATCCGCGCGCCCGAGTCGATGAGCAACTTGAGCACGAAGTGGTGCGACGCCGGGCGTCCGTCCTCCGCGTCGGCGAGGTTCACGATCAGCTGCTCGCCCTCGCGCGACACTCCCGTGAGCCGCTTATCGCTCGACAGCAGCGCGTGAGCACGGTCGAGGCTCAGGGCCTCGGGCTCATCGGCGCCCGCGGATTCGAGACTGATGGCGATGGTCTGGCCCAGGCGCGCGCGGCTCATGGCCTCGGCCACCGGCCCGGCAAAGAGCAACTTGCCGCGTTCGATGATCCCGATGCTCGTGACCATCTCGGCCAGTTCGCTGAGGATGTGCGAACTGACCATGAGGCACTTGCCCATGCGCCGAAGCTCCAGGAGCAGTTCGCGGAGTTCGATTCGCGCGCGAGGGTCCAGGCCGCTGGCCGGCTCATCCAGGAGCAGGACCTTCGGGTCGTGCAGCAGCAGGCGTGCGACGCCCAGGCGTTGCTGCATGCCGCGGGAGAGCGAGTCGACCATCGCGTGCTGCTTGTCGGTCAGATCGGTCAGTTGCAGCACGCTGTCGATGGTCGAGCGGCGCTTGGCCCGCTCGATCCCGAAAGCCGCGGCGAAGAACTGCAGGTACTCATGCACGGTCAGGTCGTCGTACACACCGAGGAAGTCGGGCATGTATCCCAGCAGCCGCTTGACGCGTTCGCCCTCGCGGACCGCATCGATGCCGCAGACATGCGCGGATCCGGAGTCGGGCGAGAGAAGCCCGGCGAGGACCTTCATGGTGGTGCTCTTGCCGGCGCCGTTGGGGCCGATGAACCCGAAGAGTTCTCCCGGGCCGATGGACAGGGAGAGGTTGTCCAGCGCGACCAGTCCGCCGAAGCGCTTGTTGAGGCCCTTGATCTCGATCACGGTTGATCTCCGCGTGGAGCGTTCACGCCGATGGGAATCGCCAGGCGATATTCACGAAGAACCCGCGTGTCGGCGCCGCGGACGACGGTCGGAGTCGTGTCGTCTGCGGGCGAGTGCTGCGCGGAGAGCACGAGCACCGCCCAGCCGTCCGCACGCGCATAAGCCGCCAGCGCACTTCGACGTCCCGATGCCCCGGCGAACCGGGCGAGCATCGCTTCATCGAGGGTTCCATCGACCGACAGACTCGCCGGGGACGTCGGTATGCCGGCTCGCAGCGTCAGCGCTCCGCGGGAATCGACTTGCAACGGCTCGCGCGAATCGGCACCGACCCAACTGCCTGTGTTCTGCGTGATCAGCGCGTATCGGCTCAGAGTCATGCCCGCGGGCAGGCCCGAAAGGCGCACGACGAGTTTGTCGCCTTCACGCACGATCGACCCGCGCGGCGCGGGCACGAGGCCGCGATCGGCAAAGCACCGCAGCGACCACTGGCGCAGTTGTGTCAGCACCCGGTTCGGCAGGACGCCGGGACGATCGCTGTCCGTTCGCGGGCCCTGTCCGGCCGCGGCCTCGGGCAGCGCGATGCCCCACTCTGCGGATGCGGCGCCGACGACACCGAGCCGCTGGGTGAACATCGCCGAGGGTGTGAGCATCGAGGCATTGCCGTAGAACGAACCGGGGGCCACGCCGTGAACCCACGTTCCCGCTGCGTAGTTCTCGACGCCCGCTCGCTGGCTGGCGTTGCTGAAGACCGCGGTGATGCCCGAGCGCACGCCGAGGCTCGGCGTATCGCCGCCCGGGATGACCGCGTCGATCAGCTCCACACGGTCGCTGAGGGTCTGGTCCGTCCGGATCAGCAGCGACGGCGCGACGGTCGCGATCGCACCGGCGATGATGATCCAAAGTGCCGCGGTCGCCAGCGACCACTGGCGACGCTTGAGCCGACCGAGAACGAAGTAGTCCACCGGCCCGAGCATGACGATCAGGCCCACGAAGATCACGCCCACCGCGATGAACGGCATGTAGCCGACCTCGGGCACGCGGCTGATGCGCTCGATCGCCGAATTCAGCGCGTCGCTCTCCTGCGATGCGCCCACCGACATCCACGGCCGATCGACTTCCGTCGGCGGCTGGCGCTCGATGATCTCGCGGACGGCTCGCCGCCAGAGCAGGGCGCTCGCGTCGGCATCGACGCTCGCGGGGACTCGCGCGGGGTCGAAGCCGAGCAGCGTGACCGCGCCGAGCCCCGCGGGACCGGAAACCATCAGGAACTCGCCACCGTCGACGGCGAGCGAGGACTTCCAGGGGCGGAGCACCGATGCCGCGGAGTTCAGCCGGATGCGTCGCATCGGAAGCGAGTCGTTGCCGCGCCGCACGCGGTCGGGGTCATCGCTCATGGCCGCGAGAACCTCGCCCGGGGGCGCGGCGCGGAGGGTCTCGCCCAGCGTGATGCCGGCGGCGATGTCGCGCGGGAGCCATCGCGACCAGTTCGCGCCCGGCGAATCGGCGACGATCACGAGCCGGCCACCGGTGAGCACCCACTCACGCACCGCCCGCAGCCTCGGCTCATCCAGCGACTCCGCCTGATCCGCGTCGACGATCAGCAGCCAGAGACCATCGAACGCCATGCCGGCGGTCGGCAGGTTCGCGGCACGCAGCGATGTTGCGGGAACATCCGGCTCGGAGTTCTGGCCACGACCGTCGGTCCGCGCTCCGCTCGGGATGCCGCCTTCCTCGCTTGAGCGCGGGATCGGCAGCACGCGATTGACCGCGATGCTCCAGCCGGACCGCGTTCCGGCGAGCACTCCGACGTGCGGCTGGGCCTCCGGCTCGATGCGTCCCAACGACAGCGAGTCGTCCGAGAAGTTCTCGATTCTCGTCGAGTAGACACGCCCCCCATCTCGGAAGACCTCGACTTCGATCGCGTCGAGCATCTGCGAGGGGTTGATCATCGCCGTCACGCTGACGCGGGCGCCGGATCTTGCGACGATCGGCACATCCACCACCGCGCGCTGCGTCTGATCCTGCGGGAATGTCAGCCGCACGAGCCCCTCGAGCGCATCCGGGCCGTTGACAAAGTTCAGGCGGAGCGGGTTCCAACGCTCGGCGATCATGCTGCCGGTGAGCCCGGGATCGATCGACGCCAGCGACAGACCAAACCGATCAAGTTCCCGCGCGACACGCTGCGCATCGGTCGCGCCGATCTCCGCCTCAGGCTCGGCGGCGGGCGCGGCATCCTGTGCACGGGCCGCGGAGGTCGGCAACGCGAGCAGCGTCGCCAGCGCAAGGAGCATCGCGGCCAGAACCGAGCGCGGGCCGATGAGTTGCCCGAGCGAACAAAGCGTCGCGTGCGCCGGCGCGGGCCGGGTCAGGCGTTGGTCGCGATGGTCGACGCGCAAAGGGCCTCCCACTGACGTTGCACCCCGACGAGGAACGAGGTCGCGGGAGCATACCCCAGTTCCGTCCGTGCGCGTGAAAGATCCGCGAAGGTCCGCTCGACGTCGCCCGCACGCGCCGGCCGCGGGTCCAGCCGCATGGGCGTGCCGACGACGCGTTCGATGGTCGCGAGCATGTCGCGGAGGGTCACGGGCGAGGAGTTGCCGAGATTCCAGATGCGATAGCCGTGGGCGTCGATGCGTTCATACGCGCGGAGGACGCCGTCGACGATGTCGTCGACGAATGTGTAATCGCGGGAACTGTTCAGGTCGCCGAAGACGGGGATCACACCGCCCGCGCGGGCCAGACGCATGAACAGGGCGATGGCCAGATCGGGCCGCTGCCGCGGGCCGAAGACCGTGAAGAAGCGCAGCATCGCCGTTGGCATCGCGGTCAGGTGGTGATGCGTGAAACCGATGACCTCGCACGCTCGCTTGGTCGCGGCATAGGGCGAGATGGGCCGCGATACATCCAGTTCCTCGTGAAACGGCGCGACCGGGCAGTTTCCGTAGACCGAACTGCTGCTGGCGGCGACGACCCGCTTGAGGCCGTGCCGATGGGCCTGTGCGAGCACAACGCTCGTGGCCATGATGTTCGCGCGGGCGTACCCGACGGGGTCATCGACGCTCGGCCGAACTCCGGCCTTGCCCGCGAGATGAATCACGCCCGCTCGATGCGCCAGGTCCTGGCGTGCGAACAACCCGGCCACGGCCGGTTCGTCGGCCAGATCCAGCCGCACAAGTTCGAACGTCCCCGTGTTCGGCGCCAGACACGCCGATTCGATCGCACGCACATTGGCGAGCTTCGCCGACTCGTCGTAGAACGGGTCGAAGTTGTCCACGCCGATCACGCGCACGCCGCGGCCGACCAGCGCCATCGCGACGTGCGAACCAATGAAGCCAGCGGCTCCGGTAAGGACTACCGGCGATCGCCACGCCGCGGCCCCGGCGGGCTGGGCAGTACCGGAATGGAGCGGATCGTCGTGCGACACGGACGAAAGAGCGTAGCCAAACACGCGGCCCTGGCCGGGATGGCGATCATCGCCAGCTTGATATGTCGACGCCTGGGTCGCGGGCGATTGAGCCGGCTCGTGCGAGGGACCGAGGCGTGTCGCCGCAGGCTGCGCGCCGCAAAGCACGACGCGGCCGGACACTCACACCGGAAACGTTTCCTCAGGGACTCCCGCGTGAATACGGCGGTATGCGCCCTCAAAGGCAGGGAGGGAATGATCCGCTCACCCGCGAAATCCAAAAACAAAGCAGGGCGCCATCGTAAGACAGCGCCCCGCTGGAGGAGAGAGAGATCTTTGCTATCTTACCAACTTCCCGTTGGCAAGTGGTGCGTCATCAAGAAACCGTGAGCCTCACTCCTCGCACTCCATTCTTCTCCGCGACACGACTGTACCAGTTTAGCACAGATTTTGGATTCGCCAAGAATTCATCGAGAAATTTCTGATTTTCTGCCTTTGGAGCGAGAATTTCAGGATCTGAATGTACCAAAATGGTACCACATCGCCGAATTCATGATGCTCTGAGCGCGGGAGCAAAAACCCGCGCCAACCCGGTGGGATCCGTGTCCTGAATTGATGGCAAATGGGCCAAAAAACAAGCCCGAGACCGGCAAAACCGGTCTCGGGCGAAGGAGGACGCGAAATTCACCAAGTTTTAGGTACTCGTTCGCAAGAAATCTCCGGGCAAACTGTGGATTACTCGGGCTTCGGGGGCGGCGGCATCTCCGGACGACCGCGGCGACGCTCAGGATTGCCCTCCGGACCGCCCGGACCGCCGGGGCCTCCGGGGCCTCCGGGCCCACCCGCACCACCCGGGCGACCGGGGCGACCTTCGCGTAGTCGGTTGATCAGCTGCTCGCGCTGCTCGGGGGTCATTTCCTGCAGGCGGCGGAGGAGCGCATCGCGACGCTCCGGCGGCATCTCGTTGATGCGCCGCTCGATCGCCTCTCGCTGCTCCTGGGGCACATCGGCCAGAGCCTTGCGCAGCGCTTCGGGATCCGCAGGTGCCGCGGGCGGAGCGTTCTCCGGTCGGCCAGCATTCCCGGGGCCCTCCTTGCCGCCGTCCTTGCCGGTACGACGGCGGAGATAGTCCTCATCGCGGCGCTTCTGCTCCTCCGCACGGAACTTGTCCAGACCGACCTGCACGGCCTTCTGCTGATCCTCGCGGAGCAGGGCCCAGATCTTGGTCTGCACATCGCTGGCCTTGGGCGCGTTCTCGCGGATCTCGCGGGCGCGTTCCATGAGTTTGGCGCGATCCTCCTCGCTCATCATCGGGTCGCCCATCGGACGGCCATCGCGCGGTCCGCCCTTCTGGCCATCGGTCTCGCGGCGAGCGGGACGCTGGCCGCGATCCCCGCCGGCCTGGCGGATTCGCTGGAGTTCCTCGCGATGCTGCTCTTGGTACGCACGCACCGCGGACTCGAACTCGGCGGCGATCGCCTTGAACTTTTCGAGCTGCTCGGGCGTGGCCCGCACGGCTTCGGGGGCGTTCTCACCCAGCGACTCGTTGAGGATGCGCTGGAACGCGCGGGGCGGGATCTCCTGACCGGCGACGGCGCGGCGCTCGCGGGGCGCGAACGTGTCGCGCTGGCCCGGGATGCGCTGCGGATCAACCTTCGGCCCACCCAGATCGCCGGGGCCGCCCGGAGCGTTCTGCGGCTGGGCAAGGGCGATGGTCGAAGCAAAGCCCGCGGCCATGATGAGCGTGAACACGTTGACGATTCGGGTGCGAGACATCGAAACCTCCTGTGACGTTTGGTCCGGGGTCGGACTTGTTGGGTTCGCCGGTGACGCCTTGAATCTTCCGGTCTGCCGCTGAGGTCATCGGCGATTCAGCAGCGTTCAATGCCCGACGCGTCCGTTTGGCCCCGCGGCGGGCGATCGACAGCAGAACGCGGCACCCGCGGGCGTATTGCCGAGGCGGCAAGAAAGATCGGACCCCTACCATCAGGCCATCACGCCGATTGATCCGCGAGAATTCGGGCGATTCTGGGCTCCATCGCGGGTTCGTCGGCGTGAGCGTTCACCGGGTTGCGCAGACCCTCCAGACGCGCCAGGCGTCACAGAGCAATCCTCCGACGCGTATGTCGGGCGTTGCGGCGAACGGAGCGATTCTCACACACCGCGGCCGCGCCCCCGGGGCCGCCGCATGCCGGAGAGTACGAGCAATGTCGCTGTCCAAGGCCGACCTCATGACTGTGCTGGATCAGGTCACGTTCCCCGAGTCTGGCGGCGAGCCGACCGGGCTTGTCGCAGCGGGACGAGTGACCAAGCTCGCCTCGTGCGACGGCGTGGTGTCCGTCGTCGTCAGCGCGCAAGACCTGAGCCCCGAAGCCCAGCACACCCTGGCCGGAACGATCATCTCGGCGGTGCGCCGGCACGCGCAGAGCAGCGGCGCGGTGCTGACGCAGCTCAACGTCGATGTGGGTTTGGCGAAACTCAGCGCGAGCCCGAGCGCCGCCGCGGCGAACGCGAGTTCGGGCGTGAGCGCCGAGCCGCCGCGTGCGCCCCGCGTTGTGCCGCTGACGGTGAATCAGCCCGCACGGAATGCTGCGCCCGCGGCCGGGGCGGGCGGCCCTGGTGGCGCAGCGGCGCAGCGGGCCGCGCCGAGCCTGCCGGGCGTGAGGCACGTTGTCGCGGTTGGCGCGGGCAAGGGCGGCGTTGGCAAGAGCACCGTGGCGGTGAATCTGGCTGTGGGCCTGGCGCTCAAGGGGCACAGCGTGGGCCTGCTCGATGGCGACATTTACGGCCCGTCGCTGCCGACGATGCTGGGGCTCGATGGTCTGCAGACCAACGTGATGGCCAACATGCTCCAGCCGTTTCTGGTGCACGGCGTCAAGGCGATGACCATCGGCAAGCTTGTGGACCCGGAGAAGCCGCTGATCTGGCGCGGGCCGATGGCGCACGGCGCTTTCAAGCAGTTGGTCGAGCAGACGCAGTGGGGCGAACTTGACTACTTGATTATCGATCTGCCGCCGGGGACGGGCGACGTGAGCCTGACGATGGCCCAGCTCCTGAAGTTGACGGGCGCGGTGGTGGTGTGCACGCCTCAGCAGGTGGCGCAGGACGACGCGATCCGCGCGCTGCGGATGTTCCAGCAGTTGGAGATCGAGATCCTGGGGGTGGTGGAGAACATGAGCTACTTCATCGCCGATGACATCCCCGCCAGTCAAGGCGGGCCGCGCGAGTACGACATCTTCGGCCGCGGCGGTGCCGAGCACATGGCTCAGCGCACCGGCGTGCCGTTCCTTGGCAGCGTGCCGATCACCATCAACCTTCGCCGCAACGGCGACGATGGGAACCCGTCGGCAAACTTCCACGGCGACACGCCGCTGAGCAGGGCGCTGAACACGATGGTGACGAACCTCGAGGGTCAGGTGGCACTGGCCAGCCTGCGAAGCGGCAACGCCGGACCCGTGCTGACGATCAGTTGATCGCCCGAGCCCATCGCGCTCTCGGACCTTCGTCCGGCCCTTCACGGGGAGCGTTCCGCGGGGTCGTTGTCCGCAGCGTCGCGGCGGGATGGCACATGCGCGGCAGCGCTGTAATCTGTGGGTATGCACCCGGGCGACGAACGAATCACCGCGATCGTGCGCGAGGCGATGCGTCAGCCGGCGCAGACCCGAGCCGCGTTCATTCGCGCCCGGTGCGTCGGCGATTATGCGCTGCTGCGATCGGCGCTGACGGCCCTGAGCCGCGAGGAGTCCATGACGCTGGTCGACCAGACGCAGGTGCGTCCGGACTCGATCGAAGCGATGACGATCGCCCCGGAAGAAGCGGGGCCTGCTGTGCCGCGTGATGCGGCGGTCGCCCGGATCGACTCCGGCCGGCGCGGGCATGCGGCGGCTCGGCGCGTACACGATCCTGGATGTGCTGGGCGAGGGAGGCATGGGTGTGGTCTATCGCGCCCGGCAGGAGCGGCCCAGCCGCGAGGTCGCGCTGAAGGTGCTCCGCGCGGGCATGCTCACGCCGAGGCTCCAGCGCCGCTTCGAACTTGAGGCCGAGTTGCTCGGCCGGCTGGACCATCCGGGCATCGCGCGGATCTTCGAGGCGGGCATCGCGGCGATGTCGATCTCCGGCCAGGTCGGCGGCGAGGCGGTTCAGCCGTTCTTTGCCATGGAACTGGTCTCCGGCAGCCCGCTGACGGACTTCGCACGCGCGCGCGGGCTGGGGCTGCGCGAGAGGCTGGACCTGCTTCGGCAGGTCTGCGATGCGGTGGAGCACGCGCACCGCAAGGGCGTGGTGCACCGCGACCTCAAGCCCGGCAACATCCTCGTCGCGCTCAACGCACGCGGCAACGCGGGCATCAAGGTGCTGGACTTCGGCGTCGCCCGCGTGGGCCAGAGCGAACAGGACTCGGCACGGGCCGCGCAGCACACCGAGGCCGGCCAGCTCGTGGGCACCGTGCCGTACATGTCTCCGGAGCAGGTGCTCGGGCGGCTCGATGAGGTCGACGCCCAGAGCGACGTGTATGCGCTTGGTGTGGTGATGTACGAACTGTCGTCGGGCCGGCTGCCGATCGACGTGCAGGGCATGGACCTCCTCCAGAGCGCGCGAGCGATCTCGCAGCGCGAGCCCGCAACGCTGACGATCGACGGCGAGCAGGCCCCGGGCGATCTGCGCGCCATCGCGGCCCGCGCTCTTGAGAAGGACCGCACCCGGCGATATAAGAGCGCGAGCGAACTGAGCGAGGATCTGCGCCGCTATCTCGAACACGAGCCCGTGCGGGCGCGTCCGCCGAGCCGCGTGTACCAGTCGCGCAAGTTCGTTCGTCGCAACCGCGGGCCGGTCGCGGCGGTGGCCGTGGTGATGTTCGTCCTGATCGGCGGCGTGGTGGCGACGGCGTATCGGGCGCGCCAGGCAACACTCGGACGGACCCTTGCGGAGCAGCGCGAGGCACGTGCGTTGGCGGCCGAGGCGCGGGCGCGCGACGAGGCGGAGACCGCCGAGCAGATCAACCGGTTCATCACCGGGCTGTTCGGGGCGATCAACCCGGAGCAGGCGCAGGGGCGTGAGCCGACGATCCGCGAACTGGTCGACAACGCATCTCGGCAGATCGAGGACCAGTTCGCCGACCGGCCGCTGGTCGAGTCCGCGGTCCGGCGCACGCTCGGCACGACCTATCGGGGTCTGGGGCGGTACGAAGAGGGCGCGCTGATGCTCCGGCGGTCGCTGGAGTTGCTCGAGTCGGCGCTGCCGCCGGGCGATGCGCTGACGCGCGATGTCGAGCGTGAGCTCGTGCTGCTGCTGACGGATTGGGGGCGATTCGAGGAAGCCGAAAAGCGCTCGACCGCGTCGCTCGAGCGCGTGCGATCCCAGGGGAGGGAGCAATCGATCGACGGCGTGCGGGCGATGCTCGATGTATCCCGCGTGCTGCAGTAGACCGGGCGTGGGCGCGAGGCGCTGCCGCTGCTCGAGCGCGCAGTGGAGGTCTCCGGCCGGGTCATGCCCGAGGATGATGCCGAGCGCGTGACGGCGCTGCACAATCTGGGCACGGCGCTGAAGGACTACGGCCAACTGGCGCGGGGCATCCCGCTGCTTCGAGAGGCGCTGGTGCTCCGCGAGCGGATCCACGGGCCGGAGCATCCGTTCACGCTCTACACGATGAACAACCTCGGCGCGGCGCTACATCGCGACGGAAAGACCGATGAGGCCGAGACGCTGCTCAGGCTCACGCTCGAGCGCCGCGAGAAGGTTCTCGGCCGATCGCACGCCGCGACGCTGACGACGCTCTCGAACCTCGCGGTGGTGTACACCGACACGGGCCGTCGCGAAGCGGCGCTGCCGCTGCAGGAGCGGGCCTTTGAAGGCTGGACGAATTCGCTCGGCGAGAGCCACCCCAAGACGCTCACGGCGATGGCCAACCTCGCGTACATGTACGACGATGGCGGCAGGCTCGACGATGCCGAACGGCTCTTCCGCCGGGCGCTGACCCTTCAGAGCGCCAGCGGCAACGCCGACGCGGAACTGCTCGGGACGATGAACAACCTCGCGATGCTCCTTGTCCGCCGCGGCAATCTCGTCGAGGCCGAGAGCACCTATCGGGCTCTTCTGGACCTCTGCGGCAAGACGCTGCCGCCGGAGCACATGTACGTGGGCATCTTCCGCAACAACTTCGGCAAGTGCCTGACGCTGGCGGGAAAACTCGACGAGGCGCAGCGTGAACTGGACCAGAGCGAGTCCCTGCTCAAGGCCAGACTGCCCGAAGGTCACGCGCGGCTCAAGCGGGCGCAGGAGCGGCGGGACGCGCTGAACGCTCGCCGCCAGTCCGCCGGCGGCGGCTGAGCAAGCCGGCGCGGCTCACGCCGCGGGATCGCCCCGCGCCACCGCGAGAACGGTCACATCATCCGCCAGGGGCGTGCCGCCCGCGTGGTCCCGCACGAGCGCCACGATCCTCTGGACGATGATCTCCGATCCCAGGCCCGCGCACGCGTCCAGCAGCGCGGTCAGCCGCGGCAGGCCCAGCATCGTGCCGTCGCGGGCGTGCGCCTCGAAGACGCCGTCGCTGACCATCACCAGCGCGCCGCGCGGCGCGATCGTCAGGTTCATCGCCGGCGTCGGTGCCGCGTCGCGGTCGCTGATCACGCCCAGCGGGATCATGTTCGGCGCGTGCGATGTGACACGCCGGCCCGCGGGCGCTGCGGGGTCGATCGTGAAGATCGGCCCCTGGCCCGCGCTGAGCAGCTCGACGTGCCCCGTGTCCGGCGCGACCGACGCGAGCGCGAACGTGACGAAGCGACCGTCTCCCGCATCGAGGCACATGAGCTCGTTGATCTGCTTCATCGCCTCCGGCAGCGGGTGCACCATCACCATCGCGCGGACATACGCCCTGCACGCGCTGGCGAGCAGCGCGGGGCCGACACCGTGACCCGTCACATCGCCCAGCCCCAGCAGAAGCCTGCCGTCGGGGCACATGGCCCAGTCGAAAAAGTCGCCACCGGCGTATGCCGCCGGCTCGGCGTACGACGCGACGCTCAGGCCCGGGGTGTTCGGCTGGCCCACGGGGCGCAGCGAGTCCTGAATCTCGCGCGCGATCCGCAGCTCCCGCTCCAGAGCCGCGGCACGCAGCCGCTGATCCTCGAGCTGCCGCTCCGCCGTCACATCGCGCGAGAGGCCCATGAGCAACGGCCGCCCCGTGCGCGGATGGATGAACGGAATGTCGTGCTGACGCAGAAAGCCCGGCGTGCCGTCGGGACGGATGTACGGCAGATTGTCCGTAATGCGAGGCACGCCCTCGGCCATGACCTTGCGGCAGACCTCGCTGAAGTACGCCCCCTGGCCCGGACGCGTGTCGACATCCTCAAGCCTGCGCCCCCACAAGTCCTCCGCCCGCTGGAAGCCGAAGTACCGCGCCACGTGGGCGTTGCAGTACCGGAACCGCATCTCGTGATCGTGAACGTAGAAGAACTCCGGCAGCAGTTCCAGAACCTTCGCGACCATCTCGAGCTTCTCGGCATCGCTGGGCTCTAGAGAGGGATCGGCGGGGACAACTTCCGGTCGACGTTCATCGCCGGATGACTGGGACTCTGGGGAGTGTGACGCGACTTCTTCGGCCATGGTCTGAAGTTGTATGGTCAGCAGAACGGTCGGCTTCGGATCTCGATAGACTTTCGTCGTCATGTTCAAGCGCTTGCTGCTGGCCATCCTGAACACCGATGCACCAACGCTGCTGCGGATGCGGGTTTGGATTCCGGCTCTGGGAATCTCTGAACAATCGCGCAACCGTCGCACGTGAATGATCGTACCGGAATGCGGCCCGTGCCGGGCCGGTCTGGAGGCGATCATGGCGGTTCGGAAGAACGAGTCGATGGGGTTTGTGGACGCGGCGCTCGACGGGCTG
>JAJTHN010000053.1 GCA_021297895.1 Phycisphaeraceae bacterium
ACGCGCGGGGCGGGCGGGAGCACCCCCTCCGCCGCGAAGACGCGCCCCCCCACCACCTCCCCCGCTGAGCGGGGGAGGATCTGTCTTCTTTGCTGCTTTGAGAATTTGCTGCTTTGAGCTTTCGCCCCGCCGCCCCCTCCGGCTCGAAGACTCGCCACCTCCCCCGCTGAGCGGGGGAGGATCGTTTTCTTTGCTGCTTTGAGAATTTGCTGCTTTGAGCTTTCGCTCCGACGCCCCCTCTGGCTCGAGGACTCGCCCCCCCCACCACCTCCCCCGCTGAGCGGGGGAGGATCTGTCTTCTTTGATGCTTTGAGAATTTTCTGCTTTGAGCTTTCGCCCCGCCACCCCCTCCGGCTCGAAGACTCGCCACCTCCCCCGGTAGGAACCGGGGGAGGAGCTTGAAGAAACGGGGGAAGAGCGTTTCGGCTCCGCCACTCCGCCACTCCGCCACTGCGCCACTCTGCCACTGTGCCACTCTGCACCCGCCCCGCGTTCATCCGCGGAGGCGGGCTTCGGTTTGGCGGTCCTGAAGGTCGCCCGTCAGGCGGTCGAAGTCGCCGGATTGCAGGTCGCTCAGGGCGTATTCATCGGGGAGGCGTTCATCGGCGACGATGCCTTCTTTGAAGCGGTAGGTGCGGATCTTTTCGCTGCGATCGCCGCCGCCGATCTGGGCCACGCGGGCGGCGGAGCGTTCGGCGTGTTTTTTCTGGCGTTCGATCTCGTGCAGGCGGGCGATGAGCAGGCGGCGGGCGCGGTCGCGGTTCTGGCTCTGGCTTTTGGCCTCCATCATCTTGATGATGATGCCGCTGGGTTTGTGGCGGATCTGCCAGGCGGTCTCGACCTTGTTGACGTTCTGGCCGCCGGGGCCCTGGGCGCGGGTGGCGGATTCTTCGACATCGGCGGACCAGTCGATCTTGACATCCACCGCTTCCGGCTCGGCCAGCACGGCGACCGTCGCGGTGCTGGTGTGGATGCGGCCCTGGGCCTCGGTCGCGGGAACGCGCTTGACCGAGTGCACGCCGGCCTCGAACGAGAGCCAGGACCAGACCCCCGGGCCGCGGACGGACAGGGTGACGCTGCGGATGCCGCCGCCGCCACCCCCTCCCCCGCCTCCCCCCCCTCCCCCGCCGTCGGAATCCGGCGTCAGGTCGAGCATCTCGAAACTCCAGCCGCGGCGGGCGGCGAGCTTGCGGTACATCTCCAGCAAGTCGCGGGCCCAGAGGCAGGCCTCCGCGCCGCCGGTGCCGGCGCGGACCTCGAGGATCACCGAGCCGATCGCGTCATCGGCGCTGTTGACCAGCCGCCGCTTGAGCAGGGCGGTCAGGTCGGCGATGCGACGCTCGGCCGCGGGGAGCTCCTCGCGGGCCAGGGCGATGAGTTCGGGGTCGGCGGGGGCCGGGGGGGCGGGGGGGGCGGGAGCCGGGGGAGAGAGGATGCGGGCGAACTCCGCGGCGTCGGCAAGGACCGCGCGGAGCTGGCGGAAAGGCTCGACGAGCGCATCGAGTTCGCTGCGTCGCAAAGAGAGCGTGCGAACGAGCCGATGATCAGTGAGCGTGGCCTCATCGGCCAGGCGGCGGCCGAGCTCGGTGTGCTCACGCTCCAGGGCCTCCAGCCGCGCAAGGAGCATCGGCGGGATGGCGCTCGACGGCTCGGGCGTGTTGGCGGGCTCGGGCATGCGGGGGAGAGTGTACCGCGGGCGAAGAGCGGGTACGCTTGCCCGGCGGCCCCGGCGGCCCCGGCGGCCCCCTGCGGATGCCGGCGCGGATGCCGGTCCTGACGCTTCCGTTCGCTCGCCCGCACGCTCGGGACTGCCTTCACTGCCCCCGCCTTCACTGCCCCCGCCTTCAGTGCCCCCACTCGCACCGACCACTCGTACCGACCACACTCACCCCCCGGCCCGGAGACCACTTTGCCCGACGCGATTGCCATCAAGGGTGTCCGCAAGACCTTCGGGACCAAGGTCGCCGTCGAGAACCTCGACCTGGTCGTGCCCGAGGGCTCGCTGTGCGGGTTCATCGGCCCCAACGGCGCGGGCAAGACCACGACGATCCGCCTGATCATGTCCATCCTGTTCCCCGACTCGGGCGAACTGCGCGTGCTCGGCAAGGCCAGCGCCATCGAGAGCAAGGACCGCATCGGCTACCTGCCCGAGGAGCGCGGGATCTACAAGAAGATGCGCGTCGGCGAGTTCCTGCGGTACATCGCCCGGCTCAAGGGCATCGACGCCGCGCCCGCCGATGCCAAGGTGCGGCAGTGGCTCACCCGCGTCGGGCTCGAGGAGACCTATCGCAAGAAGTGCGAGGAGCTCTCCAAGGGCATGCAGCAGAAGGTGCAGTTCATCTCCGCGGTGATCCACGAGCCGGACCTGCTGATCCTCGATGAGGTCTTCACGGGGCTCGACCCGGTCAACCGCCGCCTGATGCGCGAGCTCATCAGCGAGCAGCGAAGGGCCGGACGCACGATCATCTTCAGCACCCACGCGATGCGCGAGGCCGAGGAACTCTGCGACCACCTGTTCATGATCAACAACGGCATCAAGGTGCTCGACCTGCCGATGAGCGAGGTCTGGAAGCGGTACGACCCGCGGACGATCACCGTCGAGCCGATCGCCGGCGGGCCGAGCCTGCGCGAGGTGTCGGAGGCCTGGGGCCGGATCCCCAATGTGCTCCGCGTGGTCATGGGCCCGGGGGCCGAGCCGGGGGCCGAGCCGGGCACGTGCGACCTGCTGCTGCGCGATGACGCCGACCCGGCGGGCGTGATGCGCGCCGTCGCCGCGTCGATCACGCCGCGGCGGCTGGAGCTCCGGCGCGCCAGCCTCGAGGACATCTTCATCTCGATCGTCGGCATCTCGGCCGATGAACTGGAACGGCAGAACTCGAGCCAGGGACAGGAGGTCGCCCGTGCGTAAGGTGTTCATCATCGCGATCAAGGAGTTCCTCGCGACCGCCGCGACCAAGGGCTTCATCTTCGGCATGCTGTTCCCGCCGATCATCCTCGGGGCGATCATCACGATCATGCCGCTGCTGATGAACAAGAAGCCGCCGGCGGTCTTCGGCCACGTGGCCGTCATTGACCGCTCGGGCGCGGTGGCGCCGCGGCTGGTCGAGGCGTTCGCGCCCGAGGCCGTCGAGAACCGCCGCAAGGAACGGACCGCCAAGGTGCGAGAGGCGATCGATCAGGGCGCCAAGTCCGCCGGGCTCGATGCGGATACAACCAAGGCCCTCAGCGGCGAGCTCGACAAGAGCCTCAAGGCCGCGGAGGAGCTCGCGCCCGCCACGAGCCTGCGTGTGGTCGTGCTGCCTCCGGAGACCGATGAGGAATCCGCCAAGGACGAGATCCGCAAGGGCGGCAAACGCGACACCGCCGCGAGCAACGGGACGGGCGCCGGCACAGGCACGAGTACAGGCACGAGCACCTCCGGCAACGCGGCCGACCCCGGCCCGCGGCTGGCCCTGATCATCATCCCCGACCAGACCGTCCGCGGCAGCGACAGCGCCCCGCCCGGGGCACGCTTCGGCGAGTATCAGCTCCTGACCGCCCCGCGGCTGGATATCGAAGTCCAGTCGGACCTGCGCTCGCAGGCCAACCGCGCGATCGTCGACGCCCGACTGGCCCTTGCCGGACAGAACGTCGCGCAGATCCGCGAACTCATGCAGAGCCCCGCGGCGAAGGAGACCACCGTCACCGCCGACGGCACGGCCAGCATCAACGAGGTGACCAAGCTGATCGTCCCCGCGGCGTTCATGTTCCTGCTGTGGATCAGCGTGTTCTCGAGCGGACAGTACCTGCTGATGAGCACGATCGAGGAGAAGTCCAGCCGCGTGATGGAGGTGATCCTCTCGGCCGTGAGCCCGATGCAACTTATGTGCGGCAAGATCATCGGCAAGGGCGCGGTGGGTGTGCTGATCCTGGCGTTGTATTCCGGCGTGGGCATCACCGCGTTGATCTTCTTCGCGGTGGCCGAGCTAGTGCCGTGGCAGAACCTGGTGTACCTGGGCGTCTACTTCGCGCTGGCGTACGCGGTGATCGCGTGCTTCATGGCGGCGGTCGGCGCGGCGGTCAACGACATCAACGAGGCCCAGACGCTCATGGGCCCCATCATGCTGATCCTGGTCATCCCCATGATGCTCTGGCTGCCGATCCTGCGGAACCCCAACTCGACCTTTGCCGAGGTCTGCTCGTTCGTGCCCATGATCAACCCGTTTGTCATGGTGCTGCGTCTCTGCGGCAGCGAGCCGATTCCGTTCTGGCAGGTGCCCGCGAGCATCGCCGTGGGCATGGCCACTGTGCTGTTCATGGCGTGGGCATCGGCGAAGATCTTCCGCATCGGCGTGCTGATGTACGGCAAGCCGCCGAACTTCGCCACGCTCGTGCGCTGGGTGCGGATGGCGTGAGCCGATCATCACGCACAAGGCCGAAGAGCGGCGGGACTGCACGCGGTGGCTCAAGCGGCGCGGCTTCGCGGGCGGCTGAGGCGAACGCGGCACCGTCGTACTCCCGCCATGATCTGTACGAAATCTGCGTGCAGAATCCCGGCGCGCTGGTCCCGCTTCTGCGCGCGATCCATCCCGGCAAGCCGCGGGTGCTCGGCGAGGACTTCTCCGCCGCGGCCGCCGTGAGCCGATGCTGGCTGGCGCGGGTGCCGGGATCGGTCGCGATCGCCGCGGACCTTGATCAGTTGTGTCTCGATCGAGCCCGCGCACTGTGTGCCAGCCCGCGGCTGCGACTCCACCGCGCCAACGTGCTCACCAGCACTCCGCTTGGACCGAAGCCGGATCTGATCTTCGTCGGCAACTTTTCGATCTGCGAGATCCACGCGCGTAAAGCGCTCGTCGCGTACCTGCGTCGCTGCCGCGCACGCCTTGCCGCGAAGGGCGTGTTCGTCTGCGACATTTACGGCGGCGAGTCGGCCTTCCGCACGGGGCACGTTCAACGCATGCACGAGGTCCCCGGCGACGATCGGGTCCGCATCCGCTACACGTGGCAACAGCGGGCCGCCGATCCGATCACCGCCATAGTCGAGAACGCGCTGCACTTTCGCGTGCTTCGCGACAACGAGGTGATCCAGGAGCACACCGACGCGTTTGTGTATCGCTGGCGGCTCTGGTCGCTGAGCGAGCTGCGCGAGGCGATGCTCGAGGCCGGCTTTGCCCGCGTGGAGGTCTTCAACCAATTGCCCGATGCGCAGGATGGCGACGGCAATACCTACGCGATGCCCATTGCCGATCCGGCGGATCTTGATGACAGCTACATCGTCTGCGTCGCGGCCTTCGCCGGACCCGGCCGCCGCTGAACCTCGCCCGTCGGCGGGTGCTCGACGAGCAATTCATCGCACTCATTCAGGAACAGGCCGTGGTCGATGACCCCTGCCATCGCCTTGAGCCACGCGGCCAGTTCGTGCACATTGCACGCCTCGGGAATGTGCGCATCGAGCACGAGCCCCGCGTTGTCGGTGACAAACTCCGCGCCGCTGGGTCCGCGGCGAACGTCGCTCCGCAGCCCCCGCATGCTCAGCGCCCGGCCCACCTGTGCCGCGGCCATCGGCACGACCTCGACCGGCAACCTTGCCCGCTCGCCGAGCCGGGGCGAGAGTTTTCCCGCATCGATCATGTACACGCAACGCCCGCCCGAGGCCCGGCAGAGCGCCGCGACAATCCGCTCGCGCGTCATCGCTCCGCCGCCGCCCTTGATCATCAAGCCATCGGGCGAAACCTCATCGGCACCATCGAACAGAAAGTCCACGCGCTCAACCGCCGACAGCGCGACGACGCGGAGGCCGAGCTGAGTCGCCAGCGCCGTTGTTGCCTCGCTGGTCGAGACGCAGGTCATGCCCGAGGGATCGAGGTCGCTGCGGCGAGCCAGTGCCCTCACGCCCCGTGCCGCGGCACGCCCCGTCCCCAGCCCCACCACCATGCCCGCACGCACGCCCGCGACCGCCGCGTCCGCGAGCGCATCGCGTTCGGCACCATGTCCAGGTGTTGCAGCAGTGTTGCTCACGCTCGCAGTCTAGTCGCGAAGGCTCAGGGGGTGCGGCGTCGCACACGCCGCCGTTGCCACACCCGAGCCAGCATCGGGCTCAGCGCTGTACACTGGCCCCGTGCCGCTCGATGAGCCCGACATTTCGCCGACACGTCCGGAAGCACCGATCGCTCGCGGACGCCGCAAGTTGCCGGGATTGCCGGACTGGCTGAGGCGTGCGCAAGTTCCCAAGTGGGTCTGGCTGCTGATCATCGCCGCGGGGATCGCGGTGGTGCGGCCGCTGCTGCCGCTGGGCGAGCCGGCGAGCGAGATCGCGCTCGACGGCGTGATTGTGCGGCGTGGCGATCCGTCGCTCGGCGATGCGGGGCTTTCGATTCAGGAGCGCGACATCGGCGGTCTTCGCGAAGCGCGGGAGACACTCGCCAACGTGCGTTTGCGGATGGATGTGGGCAAGCCCGATGGCGACATTCTGGGCGTGCCCTTCCGCGTCCGCGACTCGCTCCAGGTCACGGTCGACCGCGAGGCCGCCGCCGAGCCCGTTGCGGGCGGATCGACCGCCGGGACGAACGCCGCGGAGTTCCTGGCCGACCGCGCCCGCGTGCGCGCGGTGCTCGAGCGAGATCTGGTCCGGCTCTCGGGACGGAGCGACATCGTCGATTTGCTCGGCGATGATGCAGCCGGCGGCCCGCGCGAGCGGACGCGGATCACGATCGCGCCGATCTTCGGGTCGCTTCTATGGGTGGCCGTTGGGGTGCTGGTCGTCGTCGCGGCGTTCCTGTTCAGCAGGCCAAGCGCTCGCACGCTTCGCGCCCGCGCGATCGCGAACCGCGCTTGCCCCCGCTGCGGCTTCGAGCTGCTGCACATCCCGCGCAACGCTTGCCACAAGTGCGGCGAGCCGCTGACGGTCGACGAACTGGCGATCCTGCGCGACCTGAACGCCCGGGTCATCGACCGGACGCTCGCGGCCAAGCGCGATCAGGCCGCGAAAGGCGCATCACCGCGTCAGCGTCCCTGAGCACCGGGGCTCAGCGGCTCGACTCGAACGACGAGGTAAGGCGGCTGGGCTTCCATCTTTCCGTTGTTGAGCGGCGCAAAGCGGTGCAACTGGTTCACCGTCGCGTACAGCGTGCCATCTGGCCCGAACGACAAGCCGTCCGCCCATCGCAGCCGCGCATCATCACGCACCAGCACCCGCGATCGCCCGTCGGGCGTCGTCACGCTGATGGCGTTGTTGTTCACGTCGGTGGTGTAAACGTTGCCGGCCCGATCGATCGTGATGCCGTCGCTCACGGGCTTCTCGCCGAACTTCTCGAGGCGCAGGGCCAGTTGCTCGTCGTTGAGCTTCGCGTTCGCCAGGTCCGCCGCGCGGATACGCCAGAGCGTTCGTCCGTGCATCGCGCCGAAGACCACCCACTCACCGCGATGATCGATGGTGATCGGGTTGATTCCAAGCGAAGGCGCGAAGGGTTTGCCATCGCTCCCGGTGGCGAGAACGGCCCTGCCGTCGATGACCATCGCGGCGCCGGGCTCGCTGCGGAGCGCCGGGGCGTTCTCGAGCACACGCCGCGATGAGCCGTCGCGCAGGTCCACCACGATGATCACGGGCAGCGTCGCACCGCCAAGACCGGTCAGGCCCATGTCCGCGATGTAGATGAACGGGCGAGCGGAGTCGATCGCCAGATCCTGCGGGAAACCGCCCTTGACGCTCGCCGGCGGCTGAATGCTGATCTCCCGCGACAGCGCATCGCGCGACAGATCCCACGCGACAAGCCGCGGCACGATCGCGTCCGTGCCCATGTCCAGAATCCACAGCGTGCCGCGCGCGTCGCACTCGATGCCGATGACGCTGGCCAGACCGATGCCGTCGGCCCCCGGCTTGCCGCCCCATGCTCCCGACGGAAACACGCGCGTCGAGCCGTCGGAGAGGACCTCGCGGACGCAGTTGCTCGGGTTTCCGAACGGATGCATCGAGACGAACACGCGTCCGTCCGGCGCAACGGCGACGTTGCCCGGCACGTCGTTCATCGTCGCGAACACCTCGAGCGACCCGGGCTCGGACCGTCGATCGGTACCCGCGCAGCCTCCGATCGTTGCCGCCGCCGCGGCCATCATCGCGAGCGTTGAGATCCGCAGCAACGTTCCGAATCGAGCAGACTTCATCGAGTATCTCCCGGTGTTGTCGGTTCACGATCCCCGAATGACCCAGCACCACGCCGCACAGTCCGGGCGATCAGCCGAAAACGATGCCCTGCGCCAGCGCGAATGTGCCCTTGGCGTTGATGGCCGTGGTCTGGCGACGCATGTACGCCTTCCACGAGTCGCTGCCGCTCTCGCGTCCGCCGCCGGTGTCCTTCTCTCCGCCGAACGCCCCGCCGATCTCCGCGCCGCTGGTCCCGCAGTTGACGTTCGCGATGCCGCAATCGCTGCCGCTGCCGTCGGGCGCGAGGAACCGCTCGCTCACGCGAAGGCCCTCGGTGAAGATCGCCGATGAGAGCCCCTGATCCACGCTGTTCTGCATCGCGATCGCTTCATCGAGATTCGTGTACGTGAACACGTAGAGAATCGGAGCGAACGTCTCCTCCATCGCGATCGGCAGATCGTTGGTCTTTGGCGAGAGCACGATCGTCGGCTGCACGAAGTGCCCGCCAAGATCCGTGATCGCCCGGCCACCGACGAGCACCTGCCCGCGCTCCTTGTCCGCCTGGGCGACGGCCCTCTCGAACATCTTCACCGCCTCGCCGCTGATCAGCGGGCCGACCAGCGTGCGCTCGCTCGTCGGATCGCCGATGCGCCCCGCGGCACCGTTCACACCGATCACCTGCTCGTACGCCGTGCAGAGTTTCTCGCGCAGCGACTCGGCCACGTTCTCGTGCACAATGAGCCTTCGCGTCGTTGTGCACCGTTGCCCCGCGGTGCCGATGGCGCCGAAGACGATCGACTGCGCCGCGAGCGAAACGTCCGCGTCCTCGTGCACGATCACCGCGTTGTTGCCGCCCAGTTCCAGCAGCGTCCGGCCCAGTCGCTGCCCGACCACGCTCGCCACGCGACGGCCCATGCGGCACGAGCCTGTCGCGCTGATGAGCGGGAACCGCCGATCCGCGATCAGCCGCTCACCGATCTCCGCATCGCTGCCGATGACCAGGCCGAACACATCCGGGTGCCCCATCTCCGTGGCGACGCGCGACGCGATCGCGTTGCACGCCATCGCCGTCAGCGGAGCGAGCAGGCTCGGCTTCCACAGCACCGTGTCGCCGCAGACCGCCGCGAGCATCGCGTTCCAGCCCCAGACCGCAGCGGGGAAGTTGAAAGCCGTGATCACGCCGACCGGCCCCAGCGGCAGCCACTGCTCCATGAGCCGGTGCCCGGCCCGCTCGCTGGGCATCGTCATCCCCGGCAACTGCCGCGAAAGGCCGACCGCAAGGTCGGCGATGTCCACGATTTCCTGAATCTCTCCGACACCCTCGGCCAGGATCTTGCCGACTTCGAGCGTCACCAGTCGCCCGAGCGCTTGGCGATGCGTGCGGATTTCCTCGCCGATGGCCCGGACCACCTGCCCGCGTGTCGGAGCGGGCACGCTGCGCCAAGCCCGGAACCCCGCGGCCAGCCGCGAAACCGTCCGCTCGTATGCCTCGGCGTCGTCAAGCCGCACGCCGCCGAGCACTTCGCCCGTCGCGGGGTTCTCGCTGGCGACGATGTCGCGGCGGGCGTTCTTGCCGATCGCCGCGGGGGCCACGAAACGCGGATCGTTCGTTACGCCGAGAGTCTGGAGCAGTTCGATGCTGGTCATGACCCGAGCGTAGCCAAATCTCGTGCGGCGGGGCTGATTGGAGACGTGCGACCGGAATTCGACCACCGAGTTGGTCTGCTTCCGAGCGCTTTTCTCCTCCCGCCGCCCCCGCGTCAGCCGATAAAGACATGTATGGGCCTGTTCACAAAGAAGCCGACGTTCCCGCCGATCTACGCGCAGCTCGCCGCGCTGATTCCACAGTCGCCTCCGCCGGTGATTATCGAGTGCGGCTGCCACGTGGGCGTCGACACCCAGCGGCTCCGCGAGACCTTTCCCAGCGCCCGACTGATCGCCGTCGAGCCGGATCCGCGGAACCTGGCACAACTCTCATCCCGCGGCATCACGTCGATCGCGGAGGTTCTGCCGATGGCCGTCAGCGATCACGACGGCACGGCGACGTTTCACCTCTCCGAGGCCGACCTGAACACGGAGCACCCCTCGTGGGTCAAGAGCCGCGACTACTCGGGCAGTTCATCGCTCAAGCGGCCCGCCGAGCACGCGGTCCAGCACCCGTGGTGCGTGTTCGAGAAGTCTGTTGAAGTTCCGACCATCACGCTCGACACACTCGCCCGCGAGCGATCGATCGATCGCATCGATCTGATCTGGGCCGATGTGCAGGGGGCGGAAGATCTGCTGATCGCCGGTGGGCAGGCCGCGCTCGGCCGCACCCGCTACCTGTACACCGAGTTCAGCGACACCGAGGTCTACAAGGGCCAGATCCCCTTGGCGCAGATTCTCGACCGTCTGCCCGGCGGTCCGCAGGCGTGGTCGATCGTCGAGAAGTTCCCGTACGACGTGCTGCTCCGCAACAACGCCTGCGCCTGAGCGTCGCCGCGGCGATCATGCACCAGCGACCAGCGACTCACCGAGCGCCGGCTCGTAGATCCTCACCACCGCCGCGCCGCGGAGGGCCGCCACCGGGCTCCGCTTCGCGACCAGTTCCGCCGCACGCCGCGCGAGCGTCGTCTCGTGCGCATCGCTCGAAACAACAACCGCCCTCACGCCCCGCGGACACTTCGCCGGCAGCACGACGGGCACGCCGTCGATCTCGCCGCTGGGCCGATCATCCAGAATCGCCGCGACCCGAAGACCGCGGCGGCGATACCCGTCGAGCCCGACCCGAGCCGTGTGCATGCCCCCGCCGAGAATCGCGATCGTGCGCGCGCCGCGTGCGACGCACTCGATCGCGGCCCGATCGATGAGCAGATCCACGCGTCCCGCGCCCGCCGCGGCGTTGGCGCTTGTTGCCGCCGAGCCTGCCCCGGTTTGCTGCATCGGCACCATCGACAGGGCCGCGGCGGCCGCCTCAAGCCGAGCGCCCGCGCTCGCATCCACGAGGCCCGCGTGTCGCAGAGCGGCGACCGCGACCGGCAGGGCTGTCGGACCAAGGTGGACGCGATCCGGGAAGAACTCACGACGTTGCGCGCCCGCGTCATCGGTCACGTCGGGACCGATGTCCACCATCGTCGCCCCGATGCTCGTGGCCGCGCGGCGTAGTGACGCGTTGAACGCCCGCGTCGCGCTCGCTCGCTGGCGGTATGTGCCGACCGTCGGCGTCTCGGGATTCTCGACCACCTCTGCCGCGGGAACCGCACCCCAGAACGCCAGCCTCAACGATTGTCCTCGCGCTCGCACAATCGCCGCACACGCCCGGACGTATGACTGGGCCAGTTCCTGAGCGACACGGGCGATCGTCCGGCCGCTCCGCGCCGCTTGCGCCACGACGTGGCATCGGCAGTCGATCTCGCCGAAACACATCATCACGACCTCGCCCGGCCTTGTCGCGCGGAGCGCCGCGTGCATCGCGGCCTGAGCCGGATGCCCCTTTCGCGTAAGGCTGTACGCCAGAAACGGCCCGAGACGAACCGCATGCACACCCGGCAACGCGCAACGACCCATCGCCGGCCACACCGGCGGCATCTGGCCAAGCCCCGTGAACAGTCCCGCGTGGCTATCGCCAATGACGTGGAGTGTGGGCGTTGCCCTGGTCATGCCGCCGTCCTCCATCGCTCGCGTCGAGCGGCCGGCCTCGGTCGATCAGCGTGCGAACTCGACCGCACGCGTCTCGCGAAGCACCGTCACCTTGATCTCACCGGGGAAGGTCATCTCGTCGCTGACCTTCTTGGCGATGCTCTGGGCCATCGCGAATGCTTCGTCGTCGTTGATCCGACGCGCGTCGACCATCACACGCACCTCGCGCCCGGCCTGGATCGCGTACGCCTCGGTCACGCCCGGGTAGCCCTTGGCGATGTCCTGCAGCTGCTCGAGCCGCTGGATGTACTTCTCGAGACTCTCGCGCCGCGCACCGGGCCGCGCCGAACTCACGGCGTCGGCCGCCATGACGATCGGCGTGTAGAAGCTCGTGCTGGGAATGTCGCCGTGGTGCCCGCCGATGGCGTTGAGCACCGGGTCGCGTTCGCCGTACTGCTTGGCGAACTCCATACCCAGCCTCGGATGCGTGCCCTCCTGGTCCTGGTCCATCGCCTTGCCGATGTCGTGCAGGAACCCGCATCGCCGCGCCAGCGTGCCGTCCAGCCCCAGCTGATCCGCGATCAACTGCGCGATGAAGCCGACCTCGATGCTGTGGCGGAGAACATTCTGCCCGTAACTCGTGCGGAAGTGCAGCCGACCCATCGCCTCGGAAACCTTCGGGTGGATCCCTCGCAGGTTCACCTCGAGGCACGCGTCCTTGCCGTACTTGACGATCCGTTCTTCGATCTCGCTCTGGACCTTTTCAACGACTTCCTCGATCCGCGACGGGTGCATCCGCCCATCGGCCACGAGCCTCTGCAGACTCTCCACGGCGATCGCCTGACGCACCTTGTCAAAGCACGAGACCACGATCACGCCAGGCGTGTCGTCGACGATGATGTCCACGCCCGTCGCCTTCTCGATCGCACGGATATTCCGCCCCTCGCGGCCGATGATCCGGCCCTTCATGTCGTCGCTGGGGATCGGGACCGCCCGCACCGTGCTCTCGGCGGTGTGCTCGGTGGCGTACCGCTGAATAGCCATCAGCGTGATCTCGCGCGCCTTCTCCTTGGCGTGCCCCTCGGCCTCCTCGATCACCTTGCGCACAACCTTCGACATGTCGTGCCGCGTCTCGTCCTCGACACGCTGCAGCAGCAACTGCCGGGCGTCATCCAGCGACAACCCCGTGATCTGGACGAGTTTGTCCCGCTGCTCGGCCAGAACGCCGGCCAGTTCCGTCTCCTTCTGGCTCAGGCTCGCCTCGCGGCCCTTGTAGCTCTCGATCTGCCGGGTGAGCTGCTCTTCCTTGGTCGTCAGCGTCTCGAGCTTTTTGTCGATCAGGTCCTCTCGCTTGGACAGCCTGCTCTCGGCTTCACGCTGCTTGTCGCGGGCAACGCTCAGTTCCTGCTCGAACTTCTCCTTCCGCTCCATCGCCAACTTCTGAGCGTCGATCTCCGCCCGCTGGGCCACGGACTTGGCGTCCGCCTCCGCACGCGCACGGATCGACTCCGCCTCCGCCCGGGCCTTGCTGACCGCCTGCCCCGTGAAGAGCCGGTACGCAAACGCCCCCACCGGCCCCGCGATGATGATCCCGATCGCAACGCCGAGCGCAAGGCTCAGCGGGTCCGTCTCGGCAAGTACGTACATCGAAGGCCTCCTGCCGACAGGGGCGACACGGCTCGCGCCGCATCCGCCCACTCCCGGCAAACAGTGCCCCGACACACCGACGGATGTTCACAACTCGGCAGCCCTCCCGGGCCGCCGATCGAACGGCATCGTTCTTCGCCCTTCATCGCATCCGGTCTCTTTCCGCTCATGCTCGACCTTTTCCACTCTCGACTGTCCGCATGTCTTCCGGATTGCCCGCGCTCGAACGTGCTCGATCTATCGACCGATCATCCTGATCGGCCGTCAATGGCCCCGCCGGCTCTCGTCGCCGGCCGAACCATCAACATGAACGTCCGCCCGCATGTGCGGGTCGTGACGAAATCCCCGGCCACCGAGTGACCGGACAAAACTATTACAGGTCCACCCGGCCTCCGCGTCAAGTCACAAAGACTCGGTGAAGAACTTTCTCCCTCCCCTGTCACAAAATCCCTATCCAATCAGAATACGAACCGCAACCGCGACGAGGCACCCCGCCAGCACACGCATCACCACGCTCCCGGGTGTATACCGCGACAGCCTCGCCCCGATCTGCGCCCCCACCACGGCGCCCGCGCCGAGCGCCGCGGCGATCCACCACACCCCCGCCAAGTTTCCGCTGGCGATGTTCATCACCGTCCCCGCCACCGCCGTCACCGCCAGCACAGACCCCGATGTCGCCGTCGCCGACCGCACCGGAAACGCCAAGAGGAACACCAGCGCGGGAACGTGAAACAGCCCACCGCCGATGCCCATCATCGTCGCGATGAGTCCGACCGCGAGCGAGATCCCGATGATCATCGCCCACTCGCGACCACCGAGACTCGGCGGCGCCTCCATCAACCTCTTCACCGTTGCTTCATCGTGCCCCCGGGCCAGGAGCCCCTCGCGTCGCCGACGCTCCCGCGCCGCCAGGCCCGCCTTACCCCCGACCAGCATCAGCATCATCGCCGCCAGCAGCATCACGCAGGCCAGCCCAACCGCGAACATCCGCGCATCGATCATCCGCACCAGCAGCGGCCCCGCGACCGCACCCGGCAGCGTCGCCAGGGCGATCACCACCGCCGGCCTGACCGCGATCGGCATGGGCCGCTGGCGCAGGTATCCGATCGATCCGGAGATCCCGTTGGCCGCGACCGCCACGAGAGACACCGCGACCACCTGCGCGTGTCCCAGTCCGGGCATGAACGCCAGCAGCACCGGCACGATGATGAACCCGCCGCCCACGCCGACCAACGTGCCGAGCGCACCCACGACCACACCGAGCATCAGCAGCGCCGCGATCTCCATGTGCCTCCATGAGCCCACGCTCAGCGCGGAATCGTCACCCGCCGAAGCGGGTCCGGGGGCGGGCCCTTCCACGCAAATGCATGCCGGAACGACGCACGCAGACACTCGCCAAGCTCCTCCATCCCGATCACATCGCGCACCAGCAGATTCTCATACTCCCCGGGCAGGCGAACATTGTGCAGCCCGCCGTTGTCCGTGCAGATCGCGATCGGAACACCCTCGGCCCTGCACTTGGCAAACACCGGCCGCAGTTCCGTGTAGTCGCGGAGCGTGCCCGTCCGCAGATAGGTCGTCGGGCACACCTCCAGGCACTGCCCATCCCGCGCCAGACGTGACAGCAACTTCGGATATCGGAGCGGAATCTGGATGCCGTGACCGATCCGATCCAGATACGGCAGCAACTTCGGGAAGCAGCCCGCGCGGGTCTCGAACACGTGGGCCGTGGTTTTCAGACTCCCACTGCTCCTGCTCTTGGCACGCCGAAAGAGCGTCACAAACTCGTCGATCCGCTCGGCGTACGGCTCGTTCGGCCCGGCGAGGTCCAGCGCGACAACGCCGCCGTTGTACCCCGCCATCGGCTCGTGTTCGCCGCTCATCTCGATCGCCAATTCGCAGATCGCCTCATTGACTTCCCGCGGCAGCGCCGAGTGCATGCACAGAATCTGCCGGAGCACCAGCGGATACTGCGGCTGCGCGCTGGCCGCGGCACTGATCGCTTGCACGACGCTCCGCATCTGCCCGATCCGCCCGCGCATGTCCAGTGCCGCATCGGTCCGGTTGTACGGCGTGTGCCGCAGTTCCATGTACGCGAGGTTGTCGAACAGAAACGCGCCGCGGACAAGCCGCGTGACGAAGTAGAACATGTGCTGGTCCGCCGGTCTCTGCAGCCGCTCCACCAGCGCGTGCATCTTGAGATAGTCGGCCAGCCCCGACCGCCGCCGCGTGAAGAAACGCTCGAAACGCTCGTACGTCGAGTATCGCTTCATCAGCGCGTGCCCGTCGCGCTGCATGTGCGCGAACAGAATGTTCGGCAGAATCGCCCCGCCCAGGTGCAGGTGCAGTTCCGCGTACAGCCCGATGTCCGCAACCGCCCGCGCCGCCACATCGGGCGAAACGGTCGTACGGGTTCGTGCTCGCGCTCGGGCCATGCTCTTGCCAGCATACGCCAAACCGCCACCTCACCGCCGCTCGTACTGCGCCGCGGTCTCTTTCGCCAGCCGCGCCACCCGATCGGCAAGTTCCGCAGGCCGGATCACGCGGCAGTGCGGCCCGTGCGAAAGCACCCACCACTTGATCTCGTCGAGACCAGACACCGTGCACCGCAGCGTCGCCGTTCCGTCCGGGTGCTCCTCGACCTGCTGCGTCTTGTGCCAGAGCGTCTCGCTCATCGTCATCGCGTGGTCCTGATCAAACAGGATCTCAACCTCATAATCCGGCGTGCCCCGCACCATCCGCCACGCGTTGCCGAGATACTCATCCAGCGAGAACGGCTGGTCCATCGAGAACGCGAGCTTGCTCGGCTTGACGCTGCTGAACCGCCCGAGCTTCAGCGACCTGATGCCCTGTCGCCCGTGGTGATACCCGATGACATACCACGCTCGCACCGAGAAAAACAGCACATACGGGTCCAGCCGGAACTCCGGCCCCGGCTCGGCGTCCGCCGACGACGAGTCCACCGACTCATACCTGCACATCACGCTCGTCCGCGTCGCGATCGCGTGCTGCAATCGCTGGTACACGTCCTGGGCCTCGTCCGGCGGGGTCGCCTGCGCCGTGCGGATCGCCACCGAACGCGTCAGCTTCTCGATCTCCTCGCGCACGCTCGCGGGCATGTTCGCCTGGATCTTCGCCATCGCCCTGCTCGCCGGCGACATGAACCCGATCTGTTCGCTATCACCGAAGTGCTCGCACAACACCGCCAGCGCGAGCGCCTCTTCGGGCGTCAACTGGACAGGCGGCAGGAAGAAGTCGTCCCGGATCCGATACCCGCCGCTGGCCGGGTCGAACGCGAGCGGAATGCCCGCTCCCTCCAGTTCATTGATATCCCGGTAGATCGACCGCTCATCAACCTCGCACAGTTCGGCCAGCGTTGATGCCGTAAGGCCCCGCTTGCCCTGCACAAGGTTGATGATCTTCATAAGCCGATGGATGCGCGTGTACTTCATGCGCGCAGAGCGTACGCAACACGCCGCCGACGCGACTCGCCCGCAACAGGCCTCCGCAACCGCACCGGAGCGTCATCCGCCCGCGGAGCCCTCGCCGCCCGGCAGCGTCATCGCGTGCGGGTCGAGGAGCGCATCGAGCTTGTCCTTGCTCAGCAGCTTCTTCTCGCTGGCCAGAGCGCGGATCGTCTTGCCCTGCGCATAGGCCTCCTTCGCCAGCGCCGCGGAGGCGTCGTAGCCGATTACGGGCACAAGGCTCGTGCACATCGCCAGCGAGCCCTCGATCAGGTCCTTGCACCGCTTCTCATCGGGCTTGAGTCCGACGAGCAGATTGTCGTGGAACATGTTCAGCGCCGCCGCCAGCAGATGGATCGACTCCAGCAGGTTCCGCGCCATCATCGGCATCGCGACGTTCAGGTCGAGCAGCGACCCCACGCCGCCCAGCCCGCCGAGCGTCACCGCCGCGTCGTTGCCGATCACCTGGCAGCAGACCTGAATCAGGCTCTCGCAGATCACCGGATTGACCTTGCCCGGCATGATCGACGAGCCCGGCTGCACCGCCGGCAGCACCAGCTCCCCGATCCCGCACCGCGGCCCCGAACCGAGCCAGCGGATGTCGTTGGCGATCTTGCTCGCGCTGACCGCGATCGTCTTGAGCAGCCCCGACACCTCCACGCACGCGTCCTTGGCGTGCTGCGCCTCGAAGTGGTTGTCCGCCTCGCGGAAGTGCAGCGAATCGATCCCCGAAATCGCCTGCAGAGCGACGCCCCGCTGGCCCACAAACTCCGTCAGCGCAGCCGAGACCCGCTTGCCGAACTCCTCGTGAGCGTTGATCCCCGTGCCCACGGCCGTGCCGCCGATCGGCAACTCCGCCAGCGACTCCAGCGCGCTCTCGAGCCTGTGCATCGCGTGCCACATCTGCGACGCATACCCGCCGAACTCCTGCCCCAGGCGGATCGGCGTCGCGTCCTGAAGGTGCGTCCGCCCGATCTTGACGATCGAATCCCACGCCGCGGCCTGTTCTTCGAGCTTCTGAGCAACCTTCTGCACCGCCGGCAGCAACTCGTCATGAATCGCCAGCGCCGCCGCGATGTGCATCGCCGTCGGGAACGTGTCGTTGCTGCTCTGCCCCATGTTCACATGGTCATTGGGGTGCACCGCACCCGCGATCTTCAGGTACGCGGGGTCCTTGCTCGAGCCGATCGGTTTGCGCAGCTTCAGACACACGAGGTTCGCGATCACCTCATTGGCGTTCATGTTCGTGCTCGTGCCCGAGCCGGTCTGGAACACGTCCACCGGAAAGTGCTTGGCGATACCGCCGTGGTTCTTCAGCCCCGCCGCGATCTGATCGCACGCCTCGAAAATGTTCCGCGCCTGCGGCCCCGAAAGCCGACCCAGGTCCAGATTCACCTGTGCACACGCCCGCTTGAGCATCGCGTACGCGGTGATGATCCCCGTCGGAACAGGCTGCCCGGAGACCGGAAAGTTCAGCACCGCTCGCTGCGTGCTCGCGCCGTACAGGACATCCGCCGGAACAAGCATCTCGCCCATCGAGTCCTTCTCGATTCGCGTCCCCTTGCCCGCGACGAGCTTCTTCACTTCACCCGTGCCCGCATGGGCCTTGGCCGACTTGACGCCGTTGCTCCCCCGCTTGCCGTTCTCCGAACGCTTGATGCTCTTGGGCATGAACAGGTCCTTCCTGAAATCTCTGTCACAATTCGCCGCGCCGGATTCGGGCACCAACCCACGATTCCTGCCGCCTCGGCCCCAACCTTGGCCTCTCACCCACATCACGAATCCAAGGTTAGCGGGCCACACCCCGCGATCGCCTGATGAGACCTTCTCACGCCCAACCAATCCAAAAAATGACCCGATCCGAGGGGGATCCCCCTCCGGCAGGAGTCCCCGGGCCCGCGTCCGTCTACTCCGCCATGCTTCCAGCCCGCCGGAGCGTTCTCGGTCCGCCCGTACACTCATCCTCACCGCAACCCTCCCCACCCCGAACGAAGTTTCGATCCCGCCACCCTCCCGGCAATATCGCCCCAACTGCGTCGTTGACCCTTCAGCGGTGATCACCCGATGCGACAGCCCACCGATCTGCACGCTGAGGAACACGTCACCGAGCCGGGGGACCAACCCCCCTGCCAGTCGGCGGAACTCTCGCGCACGCTCGAGGCCGCCGCTCGCGGCGACCAGGCCGCATGGCGTGCCGTGATCGACCTGTACGGCAAGCGGGTCTTCGCGCTGGCCAAGTCCCGAGTCCGCCGAGCCGACCTTGCCGAGGAGATTGCCCAGTCCGTGTTTGTCACCGTTGCCACCAAGTTGAACGACGCCACCGGCGGCTACACCGAACAGGGCCGCTTCGAGGCATGGCTCTTTCGCATCGCCATCAACCGCGTGCGCGATGAACTCCGCCGGCTCAAGCGCCACGCCACCCCGACCGACCCCGAGGTCATCGGCCAAACCACCCAGGCCGCCGCCGCCAACGACGCGGCGGACACCGACACGATCGACCGACTGCGCTCGGCGATGCTCAGCCTCTCTGACCCCGACCGCGAAGTCATCGAACTCCGCCACCACGGCGGTCTCTCCTTCGCCCAGATCGCCGACATGCTCCAGGAACCGCTCGGCACACTGCTTGCCCGTCACCACCGGGCCCTTCGCAAACTCAAGAGCCACATCGAGCGTTCCGCCACGAACCAGCCTCGCACGACCGAGGAGATCGACTCATGACCACACGTCCCAACGACAACACGAACGACCACGCCGCGATCCCTGCGGATCTGCACGACGTTGAGGCCGCGCTCGCCCGGGCGATGCGCGCCGACCGCGTGAACGCGCCCGTCGGTCTTGAGGACCGGCTCTTCGCGGCATCCCGCAGCGCGCTGCCAGCGCCACAACTCCGCCTGAGCGAACCGCTGACACCGGCGCAGGCCGACATGGGCCGCCGCATCGCCCGCCACGCGTTCAACTCGACACTCTCTCGGCTCCGCATGGCCGCGGCGATCGCCCTCCTGGTCATGGGTGGCCTGCTCGCACTGGCGATCCTCCCGAACCTCCAGGGCACCACGTCTTCAACGAACCATGCGCACAATCCAAGCAGCACCATTCATCTTGCCGATTCCGATGTTGCCGACTCGGTCCTCAGCGCTCTGGCCCTGAGCGAGAACTCCTCGTTCAGCACCGAGCTCGAGTCCATCCGCACCGCCGCGGAGGCCCTCGATCAGTCCATCCAGTCCGACGGCCTGAGTATTCTCGATCTCTCGGAGACGGGCGTCTGATTCGCCTCATCACGGAGCGACGAATGAACCGCAACACCTCCAGCACGCGCACACCGCTGATGATCATCGCCGCCGCGATGATGCTCAGCGTCGCCCTCCCGCATTCGCGCGCCCTCGCGCAGCCCGGCGCGACCGACGCCCCGCCCGCCCCCGCTCCAGCACCCGCGCCGCAAGCCCCCGAATCACCCGGCACGCCGCGACCGCCGCGCGATGGTCCCCAACGCGCACGCGATCCCGAGGCCCGCAAGCGTCCGGCACTCGACCGCGATTCGATGCTCCGCATGATGCGCGCAGCCGTCGATCGCACCAAGCGATTCGAACAGCAGCTGCAGGTCGCTATCGATGATCTCGAACGCGGCACCGATCCCGCGGAAGTCCGCCGCAAGTTCGAACGCACCATGCGGGATGATCGCCAGAACGCCGCCCGCGAGATCGGCTTCATCTGGGAGTACCTCGAAGGCCCCGGCATGCGCGAAGGCCCACGCGACGGCCCACGCGACGGTCCACGCGATGCCATGCGCGAAGGCCGCGGCGAGGGCGACCGCCCGCTCGATGCGCCGCCCGGTGGCCCCGGCCCAGACGGCGGCCCTGGCGGCGGCCCCGGCGATCGCCGCCCCCTCGGCCCCGAAGATCGCGCCCGGCTCATCGCCCTGGTCCGCGAACGCAACCCGGGATTCGCCGATCAACTCGAGCGTTTCGACCGCGATGCTCCCGAGGCCTCGGGACGCTTCTTCGCCGGCCTCGCCGGCAGGCTCCGCGACATGTCCGATCTGGAGAAGCGCGATCCCGAGCTCTTCGACCTGCGTGCAAATGAACTCATGGCTTCGTTCGAAGTCATGAGCGCCGTCCGCGACTTCCACCGCCTGCGTCGAGAGAACGGCGATCAGGCCGCACTCGACGCACAGCAACTCAAGGTTAAAGAGGCCTTCTCACGCCAGTTCGATGCCAACATGCGCATCCGCCAGCGCGAGGTCGCCGATCTCGAGAAGCGCCTCTCCCGCATGCGCGATGAGATCGCGCGGGCCGGCAGCGAGTCCGAGCGTTCGAAACTCGTCGACGAAAAGACCCGCGCCGTGCTCTCGGGCCGACCGTCACGCCCGGGCCCCGGCCCCGATGGTCCGCGCGGCGAGCGACCGGAGCGTCCGGTGCGCGAACCCGAACAGGGCCGCGAGACGCCACGAAACCCGTAACGCCGTGACACCGAGGCCGCTCCACCCGCGTTCCGCGTGAACCGCGCCGCACTGGCGGCAGCCGCTCAGACCGTCTCGATGTCCTTCTGCTTCGCCGCGGCCAGCGTGTCTGTCTCGGTCTCGTACTTCTTGAGCAGATCCTGAATCTCGGTCTTGAGTTGCTCGAGCTCATCCTCGGGGATGTGGTTCGCACCGCTCTTGAGCGCATCGGCGTGCTTGTTCGCATCACGCCGCGTGTTTCGCAGGCTCACCTTGGCGTCCTCCGCCAGTTTCTTGCAGTGCGCCGACAACTGCTTGCGGCGATCGCCCGACAACGCGGGGATGTTCACCCGCAACTGCTTGCCTTCGCTGATCGGGTTGAGCCCCAAACCGCTGGACTCGATCGCCTTCTTGATGTCGCCCACCGCACCGGCATCGAACGGCTTGATCAGCAACTGCGTCGGCTCGGGGACCGTGATCGACGCGAGGGACTTCAGGTCCGTCTGCGAGCCGTAGTAATCGACCTTGACGAACTCCAGAATCGCCGGCGACGCTCGCCCGGTCCTGATGCTCTTGAGCTCCTTCTTCAAGTGCTCGATGGCCTTGGTCATCGACTCTTCGGTTTCCAGCAGAATGGTGTCGGGGTCGGGCATGGATGTTCTCGATCGTGATACGAAGAATGTGGAATCGCAACAGAAAAATCAGGCTTCGATGAGCGTGCCGATCGGCTCGCCGTTGACCACGCGACGAATGTTCCCGGCGGTCTTGAAGTCGAACACGAGGATCGGCATCTTGCCCTCGCTGCACATCGTAAACGCGGTCATGTCCATCACGTTCAGGTTCTGCGAGATCGCCTGATCGAACGTCAGCCGATCAAACTTTCTGGCATTCGGGTCCTTCCGCGGGTCGGCCGAGTACACGCCGTCAACCTTCGTCGCCTTGAGGATCACCTGGCAGTCAAGTTCCCGCGCACGCAGCGCCGCGCACGTGTCCGTCGTGCAGAACGGGTTGCCAGTGCCGGCAACCAGGATCACCACACGCTTCTTCTCCATGTGCCGGACCGCACGGTTGCGGATGTACAGCTCCGCCACCGACCGCACCTCGATCGCCGACATCACGCGGCAATCGATCCCCTCGGCCTGCAAACCCTCCCTCAGTGCCAGCCCATTGATCACCGTCGCCAGCATCCCCATCTGGTCCGCCGTCGCCTGGTGAATCTTGCCGATCGAGGCGAGCTGCGCACCGCGGATGAAGTTCCCCCCGCCGACCACGATCGCCATCTGCGTGTTGAGTTCCAGAGCGGACTTGATCTCACGCGCAATCAGCGTGATCTCCTTGGCATCCAACCCCGATGCTCCCGCCCCGCCCAGCGCCTCGCCCGACAGTTTCAGCAGAACCCGCCGATACCTCCCCGTCTGGCCCCCGCCGGCCGAACTCGGCTGCGAATCAGGTTTCTGCGCACTTGCCGGGGAACTGGCGGTCGATGTCGGCACGGTGGGCTCCGGTTTACTCATGGAAAGACCTGCAAATATCGCGCCCCGAACGCTCGTGACGCGATCGCTCGAACCTCCGCATGATAGTTCCGACCCGGGCTTCGCGCCGGGCTTCTACCCGAAGGACCGGGAATAACCGGGATTGTCTCGAACCGCTGGCCCCGGAGAGCCGAAAAGAGTGACAGGCATGCGTTCGGGGTATGCTCAACATCGCACTCCCGGCGTCAGGGCAAGGACCGACCGATCATGAGCCAAGGCACACCCAACGGAGCCGCCGAGCCGATCCCTGCCGCCCCGGCCAGCATGCCGCAATCGCGCACCGTCGCCGACCTCGCCGGGGACGACTCGAGCGACGACGCAGAGTTCTCCCGCCGCGTTCTCCGCTGGGTCACCCGCGCAAGCGTCGCCGGCTTCGCCATCTCCGTCATCGCGCACATCGTCTTCCTCATCGTTTCCGGTGTCATCAACTTCGGCGGCAGCGGCGGCCGCGGCGGGCCACCGCTGCCCAGCGGCGCTGTCGAGGTCGCATTCATGACCGAGGGCGAACTCGGCGCCCTTCAGGAAGCAACCGTTGATGCCCAATCCCCCGGCGTAGACGCCGCGACCAAGGCGCCATCAGCCGAACTGGTCATCGAAACCTCCCTGGATATGCCCGGCGGACAGGGCATGATGGATGCAGGCGACCTCGGCGCCATCGGCGAGGGCCTCGGCGCCGCGGGCACAGGCACCGGCATCGGCATCGGCCCAGGGGCGGGCGGCGCCGGCGGCGGCAGCGCCAAGTGGTTCGGCGTCGAGGCCCGCGGCTCGCGATTCGTCTACATCGTCGACATCTCCGGCTCCATGGCCGAGAACAACCGCCTTGAAATCATGAAGGACCAACTCATCAAGTCCATCGACGGACTTCCCGAGAACTCCTCCTTCCACGTCCTGTTCTTCGAATCCGACGTCGTCCCCATCCTCCGCCGCGAACGCTGGATGGAATCCACCAGCCGCTGGAAGGCCGACGCCATCCGCGCCATCCGTGCCATCGACAGCCGCGGCGGCACCATGCCGCTCAAGGCCTTCGAACTGGCCTTCGGACTCCGCCCACGCCCCGACGCCATCTACTTCATGACCGACGGCATGTTCGACCGCGAAATCCCCGCCGTTGTCAATCGCCTCAACTCCGGCACACCCAAAGTCCCCATCCACTGCATCGCCTTCCAGATCCGCGACTCCGAACCCATGATGCGCCAAATGGCCCGCGAGTCCGGCGGGTCGTACACCTTCGTCGACCGCGGCACCCGCTGACGCACCCCCACGTCCCGTCGCCGCATCCCACGCCGCCGTCGGCCACCATGCACACCCTCCCACGCCCACATCCCGCCCCCAAGACCGCTCCCCACCTGTTGAGCCCCTCCGTCGCGCTCGCGCTCATCCTCGCCGGCGTGCTCCCCGCCACCGCCCAACTCGGCGGGCCCGGCGTCGTTCCCACCAACCCTGCCGCACCCGCACCGGCAAACCCCGCCGTCCCCGCCCCTTTATCGGGACAACGCGAGGTCACGCTCCGCCTGCGCCCCCCACTCACCGCTCTTCTGGGCACCCTCCAATCCGTCGATCACGCCGGCGTCTCCCTCAGATCGTCCACCGGCGAACTGCTCGTGATCTCTCTCGATCGCGTCATCAGCATCGAAGCCGACCCTGCCGCAGACCGCTCGCCGCTGACGCCACTGGCGGCTTACGCCGACGGCCTCTGGCGCGCCCGCACCCGCCTGGAACGCGGCGACCTGGACAGCGCGGAGCGCCTGCTCGACAATCTCGCCCGCGCTTGGCGTGCTGAGGGCATCCGCCCCGCCGGCCCCACCGGCTCGATCCTCTTCGAGGGCCAGGTTCGCGCACGACTCGAACGCGGCTGGACCGCCGGTGCAGTCTGGGCATGGCTCGATTGGGTCGGCGTCACACGCCAGGCCCGTGTCGACGCCGCGGCGCGATGGATCGGCGCTGCGTACGCACTGCCCGAGATCTTCGATCCCGGCTCGAGCGCCTGCGTCGCTCTCCCGCCCATCTACTCGACACGTCTCAACGCCCGCTCTCTCCGCGCCTTCGCCGACTCGCCCGAGTGGGACCGCTTCGCCGACGGCGACCCTGTCGCTCGCGACCTGGCCCTCCTCCACCGCTTTGCGGCACGCTACGAACTCGCCCTCATGATCGACGAGGCCACCGCGTCCGGCCTCACGCTCCCGCGCCCCGCCACCACGCACCCGGCGGTCGAACTCGCCTCCGACATCCTCGCCGCTCGCACCGGTTCACCGGATGCACGCCGCGACGCCCGCATCCGCCTCGAACGCCGCATCGGCAATCTGCTGCTCGCCCAGGGCCGCTCGGCCGAAAGCGCACCCACCGCCCCGTCGGGCAACGCACCCTCAGCCGTCACACCAAGCGACTCGCTTCTCCCTGGCTCGAGCGAACTGGCCCAACTCGCCCCGCAGTGGGAAGAAGCATGGTGCCGCGTCGCCATCGGCCGTTCGCTCCTGCGCGAGCCCGACATCCGCGATCGCCGCACGGGCCTTGTCTCGATGCTCCACGTTCCCGCCCGCTTCGCGGATCAACTCCCCGCCCTCAGCGCTCTGGTCCTGACCGAAGTCGCCGCCGAACTCGCGCTCATGGGCGACGACGCCGGCGCCGCCCGCATTCGCATCGAACTCGAGCAACTCGGCTGGCGCCTCCCCGCCGACGACTCGCCGCCCCCAAACCCCGGCCCCGACGCGGCCAGCCCCAGCACCGCCAGCCCCGACCCCGCCAATCTCGAACCGTCGACCGACCCCGCCGCGCCCGGCGGCACGTCACCGTAACGTCGCTCACCATCATCATCTCGCTCACGACCGCAACCACCACCACACCCGCATCCACACGCCCATCGCCGCCGCTCATGGGCCGGAACGAAACTCGGACCATCGCTGAAGGGAGTCACTGTGCTCGCAATCGCATCGGGGATCGAACTTCTCACTCTGCTCGACCGCGCTCTGCCCGGCGCACTCATGCTCGCTCAGGCCGCGGGCGACTCCGCCGCCGCGGCCGCGGGCGCAGCAGGCACAGCCGCCGCCGATGCCCCCGCCCAGAGCAAGTCGCTGCTCGAGTACATCCAATCCGGCGGCATCATCTCCTACGTCCTCATCCTCCTGTCCATCGCCGCCGTCGGCCTCATCATCACCAGCCTCCTGCAACTCCGCATCGCCGCCCTGGCACCCGAACCCATCGTCGAGCAACTCGACCGCCTCCTTCGCGATCGACAGGTCGACCAAGCCATCACTTTTTGCGCTCAGCCCGCCAACGCCTGCTTCCTCACACGCGTCCTCGGCGCCGGCCTGCTCAAGGCCAGCCGATCAACCTTCGGCATGCTCGAACTCCGCCCGGCCCTTGAAGCCGCGGGCCAGAAAGAGGTCGAACGCCTCGACAAACTCAACCACTGGATCGCCATGATCGCCGCGCTCGGCCCCATGCTCGGCCTTCTCGGCACCGTCATCGGCATCATCGGCGCGTTCGAAACCCTCGGCCAGGCCACCGGCGCGGCACGCTCCGCGGGCCTTGCCAAGTTCATGTCCCTCGCGCTGGTCACCACCGCCGAGGGCCTCATCGTCGCCATCCCGTGCACCGTTGCGCACGCGATCTTCAAGCGACGCGTCGACCGCCTCGCCACCGATGTCAGCGAGGTCATCGAAACCCTCACCGCCCCACTCCAGCCCGGCGCGCAGGCCGCCAAGAACGCCCCGCGTCCTCCCTCCCGCGCCGCCGCCCCCATGAGCCCCGCCAACGTCGCCTGATCCGCCGACGCTCTCGCTCCGAGCACCCATGCGCCTCTTCAAACGCAAGGACATTCCGGAAGCAGGATTCGACCTGACCGCGATGATCGACATCGTGCTGCTGCTGATCATCTTCTTCACACTCACCAGCCAGTTCGTTCAGACCCTCCAGCGCCCCATGCCCCTGCCCGCCGAACGCGGCGAGGAACGCCCGGCCGAAACCGCAAAGTCGATCGTCGTCGATCTCGACCGCGCCGGCTCCCTCTCGCACCTCGGCGGACAGCCCATCACCCCCGAAGAAATCGGCCGCGAAATCCGCAACGCCCGCGCCGCACGCACCGGGACCGAAATCGAACTGATCATCCGCGCCGACCGCGACATGCCCTCGCTCCACCTCAATCGCCTCGCCGCCTCCCTCGCTCGCAGCGGCGTGCGCGTCTGGAAACTCGCCACCAGCGGCGAGGGCGAGCCCGCGTTCGCAGGCCCCGAAGCCGGAGGGTCTGCACAGTGAACCTCCACCCCGCCCGCAGAAGAAACTACACCGTCCACCCGCTCCCGCTCGTCGCCATGATCGACGTCGTCCTCTTCCTGCTTCTCTACTTCATCATCGCCGGCTCCATGGTCCCCGCAGAGAGCCAACTCTCCGCCGCCCTCTCAACCGCCGCCCGCGGCGCTGGCGGCGGGAGCGACCTCTCGGCTCAGGTTCTCTACGTCGAGCGCATCGGCGAGCAGACCCGCTTCCGTATCGGCGGTCAGGCCGTCACCGATCGTGGTTCCCTCGCCGCCGTTATCGCCGCGCTTCCCAAAGATCCCGGCGTCGTCATCCGCGTCAGCGACGACGCTCCGGTCTGGGCCACCGCCATGGCGCTCCAGGTCATCCGCGACGCCGGCTTCAGGAGGGTCAGTTATGTCGCCGCCGGTCAGTGATCGATGGACCGCCCTCACCCTCGCGGCGTCCCTGGCCGTGCTCGCGGGGTCCTCGCGCACCATCGCCGTGCAACCCGCGGTCTCCGCCGCTACGGAAGCCAGCCTCGCCGTCGAAAGCTATCTCGAGTCCCACGCCCTCAAGGCCCTCCTCGCCGAGCAACTGGGCCAGCGCTTCCGCCAATCCTCCACCGAAGAGCGCCTCGCCCTGGCCGAGCGCCTCGGCTCGCTCTACGTCGAACTGCTCTCCGCCGCCACCGACGACGCCTCGCGGCAGATGTGGGAGCAACGCGCCCGCGAACTCATCGCCGCCGCTCCGGAGGCAAAGTCCTACGAACTCCGCATCACGCTCGCCCGCACGCTCTACGCCGAGGCCGAGGATCTGGCCGAGCGTCACCGCCTCCGCCTTCTCGACCCGCCGCAGGTCGCGGCACTCGAGCAGAGCCTCCGCAAACTCTCGCAGGAATTCGAAACCCTCGCCACCGACACCGCCCGCCGATTCGACTCCCTCGACCGCTCCGCCGCCGCGGGCCGCGAACCCGAAAAGTTCCAGCAGGAGATCGCCGACCTCCGCCGTCTCCGCTCCATCGCCTCGTACTACGCCGGCTGGGCCTCGTACTACCACGCAACCGTCACCGGCTCCTCCGCCACCGCCGATCGCGCACTGGAGAACTTCGCCATGCTCCTCGGCCGCGCCACAAGCGACAAGCCCCGCGCGGAGAAACTCAACCTCGACCTGCTCAAGTTCGACCACATCGCCCGCGCGTCCATCGGTGCCGCCCTCTGCTACAGCCTCAAGGACCAGCACGTCGAAGCGCTCCGCTGGCTCGATCTTGTCGAGAAGAGCCCCGACACGCCCGCCGATGTCCGCGAGTCCATCTTCCCCCGAAGGGTCAGCGTCCTCGCACGCGCCGGCCGCTGGGATGAAGTCTCCCGCCTCGTCGACGCCGCTCGCGTCAACATCGTCCCAACCCACGCGTCAACCCCCACCGCCGCCGCACGCAAGCCCCTGCCCACGCTCTGGGCTCGTCTCATCGGCGTCCTGACGCTCGAGGTACCGACCCCCGCACCCGATGTCGTCCGCGATCTGGCCCAGCAATCTCTGCAGGACCTCATCGCCCGAGGCGAGGCCGCCCACGTGCTGGACATGGTCAAGCGCTTCGGCACCGCGAGCCTCGGCGACTCAGGCTTCATCGCCCTCTACGTCCGCGGCTCGCGCGACTTCGACGCCGCCATGGACCGCCTCACCGCCTCCGGTGCCGACACCGACAAGCCCGCAGCCGATCCGGCCATCATCAACGCCTTCCGCGACAGCGCGACGCTCCTGGAGAGCAGCCAGCAGCAGCCCGACGCCGCGAACTTCCCCGGCTCCCGCGTCCGCGCGCTCCTGCTGGCCGGCCGCGCTCGCTTCCATGCCACCGACCTCCGCCCCGCCGCGGAACTCTTCGCCCGCGCCGCCGAACTCGCCCACGCTTCAGGCGACCAGACCACCAGCCAGGACGCAACGTGGCGAGCCGTCGTCGCCCTCGACCTGGCCCTCTCGCTGAACACCGCCTCCGCAGAAGCCGCCATCATCGAGCAGCGACTCGAAGAAGTCAGCACGCTCATGATCCGCCGCTTCCCCACCAGCCAGCGCGCCGCGGCACTCCTGCTCAAGCGCAGCGAGCGATCAGGTGTCGGCGACCAGGAAGCCATCCGCATCCTTCTGGGCGTGCCCAAAGGAGACTCGCTCTACGACGGCGCACGACGGCAAGCCGCACGCCTGCTCTACCGCGCGTATCGCGCCGCCTCGCCCGCCGACCGCGCCATCGCCTCCGCCCGCTTTGTCAGCATCGCCGAGGAAGTCCTCGCCCTCGAGCACGCGCTGACACGCGCCGACAGCGAGTCCGAGTCATCCGCCGCCAGCGACCGCGTCGTCATCCTCGCCCGCCAGACGCTCGACGCACTCCTGAGCGTCCCCTCCCCCGACATCCGCAGGGCCGAAGATGTCCTCTCGCTGGTCCAGAGCGTCATCGCCTACCGCCGCATGGACACCAGCGCCTTCCGTGATGAACTGGACTTCCGCCGGCTGCAACTCCACCTCGCACGCGGCGAGACCGACGCCGCCGCGGCCATCGCCGATGCGCTGACCAAGCCCCTCGACCCCGGCTCCACCGCCGATCCTGCAACACGCCAGCGCCTGGCCGTGTCCGCGCAGCGTCTGCTCTACATCCGCGCCGCCGAACGCTGGCGCGCCGCCCGCCGAAGCGGCACCACGGGCCAGTCATCGACGCCGTCCGCCGCGAGCGTCCCCGGTGCCGAAGTCATCGACCACGCCCGCGCCGTCATCGCCCACGGACGCATCGTCGCCGATCAGTTCGGCTCATCGACCGACCCCGCATCCGTCAACGTTTTCGCCACCATCGCCGCCGCCGCCGCGGACATCTTCCGCGCCTCGGGCGATCCCGCCATGCGTGACCTTGCGCTGGCGATGGACGCGCGCGTGCTCAAGGCCGTGCCCGCCGAGCGCGATGCGCTGCTCCGCACCGCCGAACTGGCCGAGGGTGCCGGCAACGCCAAACTCTCTCTTGATTGCTGGCGCAAACTCCTCGTCGGCCTTCCGCAAGGCTCCCCGGAGTGGTTCCGCGCACGCTTCGAGTCGATCCGCATCCTCGCCATCACCGACGCCGAGGCCGCGCGTGTCGCCATCGCCCAGCATCGCGTCCTCTACCCCGACCTCGGCCCTGAACCGTGGGGCTCACGCATCCGCGACCTGGCCACCATGCTCGGCGAACCCGAACGCCCGGTCCGCGCACCCAAAGGCGGCAAAGGCGGCACCTCGCCCCGCGTCCTCATGGACGATGCGCCCGCCCATCGCACCGAAAGGACGGTGCTCTGATGGCCTCACACGAGGATCGCCGCATCGTCGCCGAGTTCCTGGGCCGCGGCATCGCCGACGCGTGGGGCCCCGGCCGCCACGAATCGCTCCTGGGCCTCGAGCCGGGCCAGACCGATGCCGACTCCGTCCGCACCGCGCTCTCTCAGCGCCTGATGGTCCTTGCCTTCCACCCGCGCGCCCAATCTCCCGAGGCCGATCGCCTCCGCACACTGCTCGAACTCGCCGCCCAGCGCCTCGCGCCGGCCAGCGCACTCCCGCACGAAGGTCACGACGTCGTCGCCGACATCCGCGTCGCCGAACCGATCACGCCCCGGCCCGCCGCCCCTCAGCCCGCCGCGGAACACCCGGATCTTCAGGCCCGTCAGATCGCCGAACTGCTCGGCCTGAGCACGCCCGCGACCATCGAGTCCTTCGATGGTCACGCCGTCGCGATCAACGACGGATCCGCTCCGTCCCCCGAGCTCAGCGCGGCCGACGCGAACGCTCCCGACGCAATCGCCGATGACGCCGCCGGCGCCGAAGACCTTGGCCCCATCGAGCTCGACATCCCCGCGAGCGACCCGCTCGGCACCGCGCTGCCCGAGCCGAACTCTTCTTCCTTCACCGACGATCCATCGCCCGACACCGCGCACCCTCGCGCGGCGATCACCATCCCCGAGGGCACACTCGTCCTCACCGGCATCGAACGCGCCGCCGGCGCGCTCCTCTCCCGCTCCGGCGGCGTCACGCCCGCCCTGCTGCACGAACTCGGCCTGCTCGCGCTCCAGCGCGGCCTGCCCGTCAGCGCCACCGAGATCGCGCTCAGGAATGTCGCCACGATCATGGCCCACCCCATGATCCCCGTCATCGATGCTCCGCCCGGCTACTTCGACCAGCCCGGCATCGCGCACACCGCAACCGCCCCCGCCCCCATCACGCGGCCCAAACCGCGGCACACGCCGCAGGCCACACTTCAATCCGCCCCTCAGGCCCCGCTCCCCTTCGCACCAGTCTCCGCCCCCGCCGTCGCACCAGTTTCTGCCCCAGTCTCCGCACCAATTTCCGCACCAATTTCCGCCCCCCGCGCCGCGCAACCCGCCAACCCATACGACACCGACACCACCATGTATCGCCGTCCCGAGGACGTGCTCCTGAGCCGATTCCTCATCGCCGGCGCGGCCGTCGTCGTCCTCGCCGTCGTCGGCATCATTCTGCTCATCGTCCTTTCGAGCCGCTCCTCGACCTCCGCCCCGCTCGCCGGTGCCCCCGGCGGCGCACCCGCCCCCACACCCGGCGGTCAGCCCGCCGCCCAGCCCACACCCGCCACGTCGACACACACCAACGCCGATCCCGACCGCGGCGGCGTCGTCGACGCCGCAGCCTTCATCCGCCAACTCACCGGCGCCCGCGTCGATCCCGGCACACGCCCCGAGCCCGCCGATGTCATCGCGCGCCTTCGCCAGTCCGCCGACGACGTCGCCGCGAACCCAGCCGCGGCACTGTCCGAGTTCGAACAGGCCGCCCGCTCCGTCCGCTTCTGGTGGCCAACCTTCGGCTCACCCGAGCGCATCGCCTGCGTCAACAGCATCGTCGACTTCGTCCTGCGCATGCCCGATGATCCCGCCATCGTCCGCCGCGCCATCGCCGCGCTGACCACCCGCGTCACCCTCGAGCCGCCCTCCGGCCGCGCCGCCGCGATCGATCCCGCCGACGTCCAGCCCGCCATCTGGTCCAGCGGCGTTCTCGCTCGCCTCTCCCGCGAGCGGGACATCCCCTCCGCCCTCCGCAACGAAATCCAGCGTGCCGTCGCCGAGATGTATCCCGGCGAGCCCCTGAACACCCCCGACTTCGCCGGCGGCACCGCCCGCGCCCTCCGCGCCATGCCCCGCCGCCTCCTCGGCCCCGCGCCCGACCCATCCTCCACCGCCGCGCCCGCCACGCCCGCGGGCCGCGCCCCCGCGGAACTCGCCAAAAGGGGCCTCGAAAAGTGGCTTGAAGCCCTTCTGGCCCTCTCACCCACCAGCCGCCCGGGTCGAGATCCCGCCGAAGTCCTCATCGAGCCCGCCACCCAGCGCGAACTGCTCAGCGCCATCGAGCTCATCATGCTCGCCAGCCCCGATGTCACGCTCGATCCCGCCGCGTTCGAACTCCTGGGCGACCTTGTCTCTCGCGTCCGCTTCCGCGAAGGTTCGCCCGGCCAGGCTCAACTCGTCGCCTGGCTCGATGACCAGCACATGACCTCGCCCAACCTCGCCGTCGTCACGCGTGTCGCCGTCAACGGCACACAGATCGAAGGCGTCGGCCCCGCCATGGTCCTGGCCCCTGCCGCCTCGACCAGCGAACGCGCCACCGTCCGCGATGAGTACATCCGCGCCTGGTCCATCGCCGTCGGCGGCGCAGTCGCCGATCTGGGCGCACAGTTCACCCGCGTCACCACCGAGCGCCTCGCCCGCACCGCTCCCCCGGATGCCCCGCCCATCGAAGACCTTCGCCTGGCCGTCGGCTTCGCCCTCATGAACCGCGCCGTCTACCAGCGCGACCGCGGCCAGAACGAAGACGCCCGCGCCAGCCTCACCCAGGATGCACCCGAAGCCGTCGCGCCCTCCCTCCTGCCCTCGCTGGCAAATCCTGCCGCCGGCGACTCATGGGCCGTCCGCTACCTCGGTTCCGACCGCTCCCTGGCCGTCCGGCTCGAGCGCCTCAAGGAACTCGAGACCGCCGGCATCTCCTCCCGCGCCGACGGCGACGTCCTGGCCGAAATCGCCTTCCTCGCCCCCGTCCCGGAGCTCCGCTCCGCCGCACAGAAACTCTGCATCAAGTTCTCCGATCGCATCGAGGTCATCGACGGCCTGCTCAAGGTCCTCCCGCGCGCCCCGCGCTCGCGCATCGTCGTCGACACCGTCCAGCGCGTCACCAACCGCCCCGTCGCTCCCGCCAGCAGCCCGCGCTGGATGCTCGACGCACGCCGCGCCCTGGTCGCCAAAGCCCTGGAGGTCATGGCCAGCAACGACCCGCGCACCGGCCCCGATGCGCTCGCCGCGGATCTGGCCAGCGCGTACCAGGTCTGCGCCGGTATCGAGCCCTCCGGCAGCACCGTGCAGATCGACGACGCCCCCGCCGTCGCGCTGGCCGCGGTCGAGAAACTCCAGCGCGACCTGCTGACGCAAGCCCGCGCGCTCGTGCCCAACGACGCGGCACCGATCCGGCTTGATGAGATCGAACGCCGCCGCACCGGCCGCCTCATGGTCGCCACCGGCCCCATCCAGCAGTTCGCCGCCGAGCAGGTCACCTGCGCCGAACTCGTCGCCTTCATCGTCACCGCCCGCATCCCCGCCCGCTCGGATCAGGCCAAGGTCATCCTCGACGAGATGCACCAGTCGCGCAACGCCGCACGCCACATCTTCACGCAGATCCACGCGTGCGAACGCGCCATGTCCCGCCTCTGGCTCCTCTTCCTCCAGCCACGCGAGTCGCAATCATGACCACCACATCACCCTCCACGCCCGTGCGCGCGATCGCCCATCTTCGTCGCCGCGGCGTCCTGCCCCTGCTGCTGCTCCTCCCCGCCGTCTGCACGGCCATTGCGCTCGGCCAGTCCCTGAATCAATCCTCCCCCACAACCCTCGCCCCCCCCCCCCCCCCCCCCCCCCCCCCCCCCCCCCCCCCCCCCCCCCCCCCCCCCCCCCCCCCCCCCCCCCCCCCCCCCCCCCCCCCCCCCCCCCCCCCCC
>JAJTHN010000017.1 GCA_021297895.1 Phycisphaeraceae bacterium
ACACGTCGATCGCTCGCGGCTGAAGGAAGTTCACCGCAAGCATCACCCGCGCGCTTAGCGAGAAGCCCCGAACCGATCTCGCGTACCGCGATCGACATCCGTCCGGGCTGTGGTACGCTCGCGTTCATGGCAAGTTCACCCGCCGCCAAACCAGCCACCGTCGCCGAGTATCTCGCCGCGCTCCCGCCCGATCGCCGCTCGGCCATCGACACGCTGCGCGAGGTCTTCCGCAAGAACCTCAGCAAGGGCTACGCCGAGGGCATGCAGTACAACATGATCGGCTACTTCGTTCCGCACGATGTGTTCCCTGACGGCTACCACTGCGACCCGCGCCAGCCGCTGCCTTTCGCGGCGATCGCCAGCCAGAAGTCGCACATGAGCCTGTACCTCATGGGCCTGTACATGAACCCCGCCGCGGACAAGGCCTTCCGCCAGGCCTGGGCCCGCAGCGGCAAGAAACTGGACATGGGCAAGTCGTGCATCCGCTTCAAGTCGCTGGATGACCTGGCGCTGAATGTTCTGGGCGACGCCATCGCCGCGATGCCCGCCAAGGTGTACATCGAGCACTACAAGGCCACGTTGGCCAAGGGCAAGCCAAAGACCAAGCCCGCCGCGAAGGCCACGCCAAAGCCCCAGCCCAAGCCCAAGCCAAAGCTCAGCCCCAAGCCCACAAGCAAGAAGGCGTCCAAGCCGCCCGTCAAGTCCTCTGCCAAGCCTTCACCCAAGCGCAAGTAAGATCCTCCCCCGGTTCCGACCGGGGGAGGTGCCGAGTCTTCGAGGCGGAGGGGGAAAATCGCTCCGATATTGCAAAAATCTTCCGTGCCACTGGGTCACGTCACCGCCCCGTCACCTCTGCCCCGCCCGCTTCGGGCGCACGCCCGTTGCCGGTAGCGGGCGAGCCTCTCGGGGCTCGCAAGCCACCGGAAAACCGCACTCCCGACTCAATCGCGCCTCTCCACCACTCCCCCAACCCCATACCCCCTCATGCACTCCTCCACGAGTTCGTTCATCTTCGCCATCCGCCCGAACCGCTGCGCCTCGCCGAGCACCTGCAACCGCACATCCTCCCACGACCCGGCGTAGCACCGCTCGTACAACTCGTGCCGCCCGGCGAACTCGCTGCCGACCGCGTCCCACAGCAGTTTCATCGTCTTGATGCGTTCTTCGTGCCCAATGCCGTGCGAGCCGCGGACGAACCTTGAAAGCAGCGCATCGGTCTCCGCATCACGCAGGTCCCGCGCCCCGCTCGGCAGATAGATCAGCCCGCTGGCCACCGTGCGCTGAATGATCTCTCGCACGCGAACGTAACACTCCGGCGCGAACACGCACGAACTCAGCGCCGCCTGCCTGCTCGGCAGCACCGCGCCGCCGAACGCGCCCGTCCCGTCTCCCCACGCGTCCGGGTTGTGGCACATCGCGTCCGAGAGCGACCAGATCATGTGCCGCCACGCGATCGCCTCGCCGAGCAGCACCTGGTTACCGCGATGCTCATCGCCGCCCGTGCACGCCAGCGCCCTGGCCAGCAGCCCGCACAGAAAGTCCAGTTTCACGCCCAGCCTCGTGCAGCCGTGAAACAGAAAGTTGTTCACGAACCCCGTCCCCGTGAAGAACGCCCGCACGCGCTGCACATCCCGATGGATCAGCACGTCCTCCCACGGCACAAGCACCCTGTCCAGCACGAGGATCGCGTCGTTCTCATCGAACCGCGAGCTCAGCGGCGCATCGAACACTCCGCGCTCCGCCGAGGTCTGCTCGTAACTCGTCCGGCAGATCAGCGTCACACCCGGCGCGCCGGTCCGCAGCATGAACGCCAGCGCCATGTCCGGCGCCTCGCTCGATGCCTTGCCCGTATTCCCGATGAATGTCCAGTTCGTCATCGCCGCGCTGGTCGCCACCACCTTCGCGCCGCTGACGATCAGGCCCGCATCGGTCTCACGCTCCACATGCACGTACACATCGCGGCACGCCTCGAGCGGCTTATCCCGATCGATCGGCGGGTTGACGATCGCATGGCAGATGAAGGGCACGCGCTCCTGCGCGATCGCGTACCACCGCCGCGCGTTCTCCGCGAACGGCCCGTAGAAGTCCGCCGCCGCGCCGAACGTCGTCGTCAGCGACGCCTTGTAATCCGGCGACCGCCCCATCCATCCGAAACTCATCCGGCTCCAGGCCGCGATCGCGTCGCGCGTCGCCACGAGCTCCTCGCGCGACCGCGGCACCACGAACGCCCGATGCGTCCGCGCGCCCGAGCCCGTATCCGTTTGGCGCGTCAGCACGTCCTGCCGATCCCCCGGCTCGTGCAGCGCATCGTACATCGCCGCGATCGATCGGATGCTGTTGCGCATCGCCGGATGCGTTGTCACATCGCCGATCCGTTCACCGCCGATGCGCACATCGCGTCCATCGCGCAGGCTCTCGATGTACTCCGCGCCCGTCATCGCCTTGCGCACAGGGCCTGCGCCCGCCCCCGCCGCGACCGTGCCGGCAGCACGTGCGCTCGTCTGCCCCGCGCTGGCCGTTGCGATCGTCATCAGGCGTACCTGCCCGTCTGATGCTCTGGGCGAAAGAACTCGTAGATCAGGCGATCGATCTCCATCAGGCCCGCACGCGTCACGCTCAGCACATCACCGCTCTCGACCAGCACCCCGCGCCGGCGCCAGGAGTCGAACACCGCCCCGAACGCAAGCCGCGGGTCCGTTCCGAACTTCCTCGCAAACGCGCCCGCATCGATCAGGCCGCTCTTGAACTGCAGCGCCAGTTCACGCGTGTACACCTCATCGCGGCTGAGCGGATATGCGCGAAACGTCGCCATCTCGCCGCCGAGCACCTTGTCCAGGTACGGCTGAAAGTCGTGCTGGTTCTGGTAGTTCACGCCGCTGATGTGCCCGAAGCTCGACACCCCGATCGACAGAATGTCCGTCCCGTCGAACAGGCCCTTGCGATAAAGGAACGGCTTGCTGTCCTCGCGCACCACGGTCGTCGCCGCGGCCACCCGATAGCCGCTGCGGCAGAACTCATCGAACGCCTCGCTCACCCATCGCCGCTTGGTCTCCCAGTCCGCAACCGGCGCCACCAGCGCACCGGTCTCCTGCATCCGCTTGTAGATCGTCGTGTTGTACGGAACTTCCATCTGGTAGATGGTCACCGCGTCCGGCTTGAGCGCGATCGCCTTGGCCACCGTCTCGCGCCAGCGCTGGTCCGTCTCCTCGACCATCCCCGCGATCAGATCGATGTTCACCTGATCGAACCCGATCTCGCGGGCATACTCGTACGCCCGCCAGATCTCCTTGCTCCGGTGCGCGCGCCCGTTGACCTCGAGCACATAGTCATCGAAGTGCTCGATGCCCATACTCAGCCGCGTCACGCCCAGGTCCTTCAGCGCGCGCAACTTCTGATCGTTCAGCGTCCCCGGCTCGCACTCGAGCGTCACTTCCTCCGCTTCGTCCCACGGCACGATCCGCTTCATCCCCTCGAAGAGCACCTTCAACTGCTCCGCCGACAGGTAGCTCGGCGTGCCGCCGCCGAAGTACACGAACTTCGGCTTGCGTCCGCTGATCGCGGGCCGCCGCGCAAAGTCCGCCAGTTCCGCGTGCAGCGCATCGATGTACGAGCGAATGTCCCGCGCGTTCTTGTCCGTGTACACGCGGAAGTAGCAGAAGTGGCATCGCTTGCGGCAGAACGGAATGTGCGCGTAGATCCCCATGTCCACACCCGGCCGCGCCGGGCGATCCAGCGCATCGACAAACGCGCCGACATGGTCCGGCTTCCAGAATCCAAACGGCGGATAGTTCGCGACGAAGTAGTTGCCGACGCCCGTGTCCTTGGTCGACGGCTTGCCGACGATCGTCGTGCCCGCATCGCCGCTTCCGCCGCCATCACCACAGCCACCGCCACCGCACCCCGAGCCCGCTCCGACGCTCGAGCCGGTCGTTGCGTTGCCGGGCAATTGCTTCAGGCTGAGCGTGGTCATGTTCTTCGTGCTCCGTTGTCGATGTCCATCGGCGGCAGCACGGGCCTGCGCCCGCCGCACCGTCCGCTGTGCAGGTCTATCGGACGCTCGCGCCCGCGAGTTCACGCGGCCGGCACTTCAGCGGGCGTTTGTCCCCGCACAAGGTGGCCGCGCGCCCGCGTGTAACCTCACACGGACCATCCCCGCTCACGCCACATCGCGCACGGGGCGCAGTTCCTGCGTATCGGCCGAAGCACTCGCATCGACATCCGCGATCTCGTGCCCGCGCGCCAGCCGCGATCGCACCGCCGCGCCCCAGTCCCCCGCAGCACCCAGGCCCATCCCGGCCGCATCGTCGAACTCGTCCATCGCCGCACGCAGACGCGACCCCGCCAGAACCGCGGCCAGATCATCGCCCACCGGCCCACCGCCGATCGCCCCGCCGCCCAGCAACCGCAGGAACTCCGCCCCGCCGTCCATCTCCGCGATCGCCGCGGCCTGACGCGCAAACATGCTCACATGCTCCGCGTTCCAATCCAGCGCGCACCGCGCGATCGACACCGCATCGCGCCCGCCGCTGGGGTCGCGGATCACCTGCCCCTCGCCGAGCAGCGCCGCCATCATGTCGCAGAAGAACCCCATCGGATGATGCCACGGCAGCGCCGAGATCACCGTCGCACGCCGATACGCCATCGCCCGCGCGATCCGCTCGCTCGTGTTCATCAGCACCGCCGATCGCATCGTCATCCACGCCGAGCCGATGTCCGCCGCATCGGGCGTGCGTGCCGCGAACCTCCGGAACGAGATCGCCCCGGCCTCGTCCAGCCGCTCGATGCCCGAGCAGTCTCCCGGAGTCAGCCCGCTCTCCGGCGGCCTGCTGTCCCCATCCGGACTCACCGCACGCTCATCGCCGCACATCACACCCAAGTCCCCGCCCCGCTCGCACACCAGCACCCGCGCATCGAGTGCCTCCAGCAGCGCAGCCCCCTGCACCGCCTCCCGCGGCGGAACAACAAACAGCGACAGCCCCTCCCACAACGCCGACGCCACGACCATCACAAACGCCGGCGATGCCTCGAGCGCCATCACCACGCGCTGCCCGCGGCTCAGCCCCGCCTCGCGAAACGCCTTGGTCCACAGCCTCGTCCCGCCCCACAACGACGCCCCGGGCATCGCCTTGTCCGCGAACATGAACACCGGATACGGCTGAACGAACAACGCATCGTGCAGCGGCGCGTGCCACGGATTGTCGCTCGCCGGACGACACGCGTGCACAGCCCGCTGCCGCGCGCCCTCATCTTCCGCCGCCGCGTGCTGGTGAAGGTCTTCGCTCATGGACCGTCCGTTCCGCCCGATCACCTCATGCCGCGTCACCGCACCACGCCGGGACATCCCCGTCGCGCCGCACATCACGCCCAATCCCCTTGATGAATATCGGCCCGCGGTCGCGCGTTCTTCACCCAACCGCACCACAAACATCCCCGCCCCGCTCGCACACTTCAACGCCCGGAAACCGCCGCTCCGCCCGCGCGCTCAACTTCCGCCCACGGCGCGTCGATAACTCCCATATGGCCCACATCCACGATGAACAGACCGAGCGCCTGCTCACCGCACCACCCGCCGTCATGCGCTTGGCGATGATCCTTCTCGGCTTTGCGGTTTTCGCCGGCGCGAACATGATCCTCAATCCGCGGCAAAGCGAGGCCGGCCTCCGACCGCAGCCTCAGCCCGCCGCATCGCCCGATGTCGCCGGCCAGGCCACCCCATGGTCGAGCGGCGCCGCGGCGCCCTTCTCCTCCGCCGCCGATCAGGCGAGCGGCTCATCCGCCCAGACCCCCGCCGATCAGCCCGGCACCTTCGCGACGCGGACCATCGCCCAGGCCTCGCCCCGGTCCGAGGCCCTCATCGGCACGCTCATCGGCGCGAACTACGTCGTCAGCATCTACAGCACCGCCGATGGCCCTCGCTACAGCGTCGCCAGCACCAGCGGCGTGCTGCTCGCCGAGCTTCTCTCGCCCACGCAGGTCCTGGCCCAGTTCCCCGACCTGCCGATCGAGGATCTCCGACTGCTCCCCAGCGTCGACCGCCCCGGTCCGATCATGATCGCCGAGCCTGACGATCAGTAATCACACCCGCGTTCCGCGCCCGCGCACGCTGCATGCGTGCCATCGCGTGCGCCAACTCGCGCGATGATGCCTCCAGCGTCGCGATCGCCCGCGTGTTGGCCTCGACAACCCTGAGCAGCGAATCGGCATGCGCCCGATGCTCCAGCACGCGCTCGTGCGCCTGCGTGAGTTGCTGCTCGCGCACCGCCGCTCCGCGCCGCTCGCTGATCCACAGCAGGCCCATCAGCCCCGCCGAGCCGAACTGCACCAGCGCCGTCAACACCGCAGGTTCCACCATCGTGCCCTCCCGATTGTGATCATCCCCGATCGCCGTCCCACACCAGGCGGACGCCGTCGAACCCGAACGCTCACAGCAACCGCTGAAAAACCGCCGCGAACTCCATGCTCACCTCGCGGCCTCGATCGATCACGCCAGACGGCTCGAACGACACGAAGGTCATATCCGTCCACGTCCGCCCGTGATGATCCGTCAGCGTCCGCCGCACGATCCCGCCCCCGCCCGGCTGCAACTCCGCGGCGATCGCATCGATTCTGGCCATGAGCGCCAGCCCGGTGGCCGCCACCAGCCGGCCGCGCACCGTGACCGTCGGCTCACCCGCACCGATCAGCACCGACCCCGCCGCGATCGTCCCAAGGCTCAGCCGCGTTCGCACCACCGGTCCCATCGATCCCATCTCGAATCTGTGCGGCGAATCGCCGAATAGATCCACCCCGCCGAACGAACTCCCCATCGCCCCCTCCTCTCACGCCGTCGCGCTCTCGCCGCATTCCCGCGCCCGATCACTCCATGCATCACCGCTCACGCCGGCGTCACCGTCACCGGGTCCGCCGCGCCATCCGCCGACACGCAAACGAACTCCATCACCCGCACCGCACCACCGGCCCTCGCGGCCCCGCCCGCCCCAACCTCGTGATCAACGCGTACCAGCACGCAACGGCACACCACCGTCCACGCCGAAGCATCCGCGCCGCCAGCCGTCGCCGACAATCTCAGGTCGCCCAACGTTCCCAGCCCCGGCGCTTCGGCCGTGGTGGTCGTCAGGCGCTGCCGCAGCACCACGCCGCTGCGCCGTTCCGGCACATCCACGAACACCGCGTTCGGCCCGTGATCACCGAACGCGACCACCATCTTCTCCGCGCGCCGATTGATCGCCGCCGACTCAACACCCGCCAGCACCGCCCCTGCAAACTCCACCGCCCCAGGGTTGAAGATCATCACGCCGCACCTCCCCGGTCCACCGCTCCGTGCACCGCCGCTCTGCCCATCACGCGCGCCCATCACGCCCACCAGTCATCCCCGCCTCAGCCGTCCCGACTGCACCCGCAACTCCCGATCCGCCACCCCATCCGCATCGCGATCCACGCGCACAACCAGACTCCGCCGCGCCGCCGCGTGCTCGCGTCGGTAGTGCTCGGCCTTGCCCCACATCGGGTCATCGTCCCCGCGCATCGCCGCCGCGGCGGTGCAGATTAGCGAAAGCGATCCGAGCGTCTCGACATTCCGCCAGTCGTCCGGATTCATCACCATCTCCCGCGACACATCCGCGTTCGGCCCGCCCGCCGACATCCCAAGGTCCGCCAGCAGCCGACGATGCACCACCGCGATCAGCGATGAGAACCCGCGCACCTCGATCCTCGCGCTGGCCAGCGTCCGCCACGCGACCGCCGCCGCCGCACGGTCCGGCCGCGGGAGCGACACCACCAGCTCCCGCTCTCCCGCGCGCTGCACGATCTCCATCGCCACCCCATCGATCAGCGCCACACCTCCCGCGGCGATCTCCGGACACTCCGGCGGCGGTGCATCCGTGAGCACCAGCGTCTGATCCAGCGAACACATCCCCGCGAACAGCACCTGCGACAGATGCGCCGCATCGCGGAACACCGCCGGCTCTAGCACAACCAAGTCCCGATCCGCCGTGAACATCCCCGCCTCCCGGCCCCCTGGGCCCGCGTTCCAACACTTCGACCGAGCGAATCTGCCGCCCTCACGCCGATCGCCGTTCCGCCCAATTCCGTCCAGCCCCGCCCCGTCCCTTCGCCTCGACCGTCCGCAAGCCGCCGGCGAGCATCTCCGCCCGCCGACAGCCCAACGCCACCCCCGCAACCCCGCGTCGTCATCCCGGGTCACGTCAGCCCGCGGATCAGCCCGTGCGCGGCCTCGTTGCGGAACTCCAGCGTGTACTCGCCGATGACCTGCCCGCTCTCGCGATCGCCCGTCGTCGCCAGCGGCTTGTAGTGAAAACTGCGTCCGCTCAGCGGCAGCACATCGATCCGCGTCGAGTCCAGCAGCAGCACCGTGTCGCCCGGAGCCCAGCGGCTCATGATGATCCTGGCCCGGCCAAAGTCCGATTCGTACTCGCTGACCACATCGCGGAAGCGCGTCTGCTCGGGGCCGCTGGTCCTGCTGGCGGTCAGAAAGGCGTTGATCCGCCGCTTCATCGCGCCCGAGCACACGATCGTGTCCACGCGCGATCCGCTGTTCTCCCAGACCTGCCGCAGCGCCGCGTTGAGCACGGCCTCGTTCAGGTCCGTTCCCGCGCCGCCGCCGGCGGGAATCCCGTTCGCTCCCGGCGTGCACTGGTTCGTCGTGATCTGCGGGATGATCCCCGCCATCGTCCGCCGCACGCCCGCCGCGCCCTGCGGGTTGGTCGCCGGCGCCACACCGTTGATCACGCAGTTCTCAAGATCGCGCAGCAGTTCGCGCATCCGCTGCTGCATCTGATAGTCCAGCTCATCCGCGACCCCGTGCAGCCTCGTGGCCAGCATCGAGCCCGAAACCTCCACTCCCGCCGTGAAGATCTGCGTGAAGTTCCGGCGCCGCACGCGGATCGTCTGCCGCGCATCGGGGCGATCATCCCCCTCCAGCGCCGCATTGCCCAGGATCACCAGCCTCAGCCCGTTGCTCAGCGCCGACAGCGGCGTCCCGCCGTACCTCCGCACCACCGTCAGGTTGTTCCCGCTTATCGACAGCACGAGCATCACTTCGCGCGAGGTCCCCGGCCGCACCTGATCCCCCGCTCGGAACCGCGAGCCGTTGGTCACCGTCACCGTCGTCGCATCCGTCGCGTTCGGCGTGAACGTCGTCTGGTTCACCGTGTCGCTGTTGGCCAGCAACTCATCCTCCATCCACTCGTGCACCACGCTGCCCGCCGCCCGCGGCGCATCGCCGAGATGATCCAGCAGCGGCGTCTCGAACGGGCTTACCAGCCCGATCACGTCCGACACGTCCTGCACCACCTCCGGCAAGTCCGTCCCCGCGCTGTACGTCGCCTTCCCCGTAAACGGCATCTCATCCCTCCTTGCTTCACCGCACCACCCCGGCCCGCGCGCCGCCCGCGGCACACCCGCCCACGCCACGCCGCCGGATACTCACCACGCCCCCTGCACCCTCATTCCCCGCAACACAGCACCCATCGCCCGCCACTCGCCCCTCAACGCTACCGCCCCGCACCGCCACCTCCGCGGCGTCTGGCCGCCAAGTACTCCAGCACCGCTCGTCGGTCGCCCGATCGCGCCCGCGCCAGCAACCGCTCATCAGCACCAAGGTCATCGCGCGCCGCCCCCGTCGCCTCGCCCGCCCGCGCCTCGCCCATCACCCCCATCATCCCCGCGACGCGATCCACCGCGCCAGACCCAACGCTCGTCTGCCGGAACAGCCCCGGCCGCGCCGCACGAACCTTTGCCAACGCCGCGTTCACATCCATCCCACCCGCGCCGCCCGCTGCATCCATCGCCGCCTCGATCGCCCCGGCCGCATCATGAACATCCCGCGCCCCCGCCGCTCGCGCTGCGCGTTCGGCATCGGCGCGCCGTTCGAGCCGCTCCACCACTCCGCGCGCCGCCGTCAGGTGCTCCTCCAGCCGCGTAAGCCGCTGGTTCAGCGCATCCTCATCCGCCCCCGCTCCCGCCCCCGCCCCCGGCCGCATCTGCTCCCCGTTCATCGCCCACCTCCCGCTTCATGCGTCCACCACCGCTCCCATCCGCATCTCTCCGCCACGCCCGCGCATCACTCCACGCCCTGCTCCCGCCCATCCGGGTTCAGCCGCTCCAGCGCCCGCCCCGGATCCTCACCCAGGTCCGCCCGGATCCGCGCCGCCTCCGCCGCCACGCGCTCCTCCGTCGGCAGCGGATCAGGCCAATCCACGCCCGTCGCACGTTCCGATGGCATCGTCGCGATCACCCCGTGCGCATCCAGCGCCGCCAGAACCAACTCGTTCACCTCCATGATCCCGCGCCCATAGGTCAGCCGCTTCCGCGCTGTGCGCGTCAGCAACCCCTGCAGCACAATCCGCAGCGCGTTCTCGCTGGTCAGGTTCCCGATCTTCGCCCGCACCAGCCCCGCGGCCAGCGGCGGCACGCCGCTCTGCTTGTCCATCGCATCACGGATCTCCGCGATGTGCGACTCCTCCCCCGGCGTCTGCTCATCACCCCCGAACGCCGTGATCGAAGCCTCCGGATTGTCCGTCGCCCACACCGTCCCCGGCCCCACCGCGCTCTGCTCAAACCCGTCCACGCACTTGACCAGGTACATCTTGAAACTCTGCAGCGCAACCCGGTTGGCGCGGTCGCTCAGCCTCGTGTTCAGTTCATCCTGCAGCGGGATCAGCGGCTCGACCTCGCTCAGCCCCTCATGGCTGAACGGCTGGCTCAGGTTCTGCACATGCACCACCGGCACGCGTCCCGCGCCAACGCCGTGCTCGCCCACACCCTCCACCCGCGCACGCTCACCATCGCGCCCCGGCACCACCCGCCCGCGGTGCGTGCGGCCGATCACCTCCATCGTCCCATCAGCAAGACGCACCGCGAAGGCCCGCAGTTTGCGATAGTCCCCCGCATCCAGGAGCGCCATGCCGCGAGACGGCTCGATGATCTCGATCCGCACGCACCGCGCCGCGCGACGCACCAGCGCCGCATCCCCCTCCCCGCTCTCCTCAGCCTCAGCATCCTCGCCAACCCATCGCACGATCAGGTCCACGCTCCCGTGCACATGCCCGATCAGCGCCGCATCCTGCAGCAACTGCGCGCCGCCGCTGGCCTCCCACACCGCCTCGAGCACACGCTCGATCAGCCCCGCTCGCCCCGCGCCGCCAACCCTGCTGACGATCCGGATCGGCCGGTTGAACAGAAAGTCCACCATCGCCTGCACACGCCAGGCAATGTCGTTCTCGATCACCACATCCCGCGGCCGCGCCCCCGTCGCTGGCCGCAGCACACCACCCGCGCCCCCATCACGCAGCCGCGGCGGGAGCCCCCGCTCCTGCGCCAGCCCCAGCGCCCCCGGACCGCCCCGCTCGCTCGCCCACCGCGCACCACTGTCGGCCCCCAGCCCCCGCGCCGCCTCACGCCACCACGTCACCGCCGGTGCATTGCGAAAGTACGACCACAGCACCCGCGCACGCGGCAAGGTCCACCGCGCGTGCCGCTCCTGCATCAACCGCAAGTCCCCCTCGCTGACCCCGATCGCCGCCAGCCCGCCGAACGCACCCCCCGCCGCACCCCCCGCCGCACCCCCCGCCGCACCCACGCCCGCATCCCGTCCGCCCTCGCCGTTGCTCATGCTCGCGCTCCTGCGTTCGTGCCCACGCCGACAACACGCCGCCCGTCAGAACCGCCAGGTGGCCCCGGCTCGTCCCGACATACCCCCCGAGCACGATCAGGTCCGCGCGCGCAAACGCGTCGGCCATGCCCGCCGACGCGTCCGCAAATGAGCAAACTTCCAAACTCCCGCCGCCCGAATCACTCACGGACAGCCAACGAAAAACGCCGCAAAAAACGCAGAAAAGTCCCCGTTGTCCACAGCCCCATCCGCGCCGCCGCCCTCCGCCGCCGTCTGCCCGTCGGTGTTCGCAAGGTCCGCAATCATCCGCGCCGGATCCCCATCGGCGGCAAAGAACGCCGCGAAGAACGCGCTGAAGTCGCCGTTGTCGATCACACCATCCGGCCCGCCTCCATCGAGCGCCGTCTGGCCGTCCGTGTTCGCCACGTCCGCCGCGCTGCACGCCGTCGCGCACCCGCTCGAGGGCACATCCAGCGACGCGCCGAGGAACGTCAGCAGCGCGCCGTCGCTCACCTGCGCCGGGTTGCTCATGTTCAGCCCCGCCGCCCACGCCGGAACCACCGGCACCGCGAACCGCGCATAATCAAACTCCGCCCGCAAGCCCGGAGAAAACGCCAGCCAGGGGCTCGGATCGCTCACGCCGGGCACCAGCACCTGCGTGTTGTGCGCCGTCGGCGTGAATGTCGAGACCTTCGTCCAGTCCGTGTACGCCACAAGCCCCGCCTGCACCGTCGGCGGCAGGTCCGTCCGCGTGTAGCGCGCGTGCACGATCCACTGCGCACCCTCACGCCGAAGACAGATCACACTCGAGCCGATCCGCACAATCTGCAGCACCGCCTCCGCGCTCGGCGCGTTGCTCAGCGCCAGTTGCGAGTCGCCGTTGATCGTCGTCTTGACCTCGTACTGAAACCGGCGGGGCGTCGCGTTGCCGTAGCCCACCGACAGAAACACATAGTTCTCGCCGTTGGGTGTCCAGGTCGCCGGCGTGATCACCCGCGGCGTGCGGATCATCACACCCGCCAGCGAGAACAACGCCGTCGGTACCGACACGCCATCACGCCCCGTCGCACGCACCCGCGCCGTGATCGCAAAGTCCCCGCTCACCGTCTTGTACGCCATCGGCCCGCGATAGTTCTGGTACCACGTCACCGTGTGCGGCACCATCACCATCCGCCCGGTCGCACCCGACAGCACCCCCGCGCCCGGCGAGTTCACGCTCCAGTGCGCCAACGGCTCAACGTTCCATCCCTCGCTCTGCTCCACACGCGACCACGCGGCCATGCTCGCCGCGCTGTCAAACTCATCGCTCAAACACGCGGTCGGCTGCGCGCCCGCACTGCCCGCCGCGCCAACCGCCGCCCCGATCCCGACCGCCATGATGACCTTCGCTCGTCCACGCATCGTCCGCTCCCTTCGGTTCGCCCGGGCGTCGGCCCGTGCTCTATGACATCACGCGTAAGTGCGATGCCGCAACCGCCAAACTTTGCATCAATTGTGACCCCCAGTCAAGCCCCGAACCGGTTCTCGGCCCCGCACAGACTGCAACAATGCCCCGCGTGAACCCCGCTCCCGCGATCCAGCCCGATCCCGCCTCCATCCCGGTCATCAGCGCCTGGGCGCCGCTCAGGCGGCGCGTCTTCGCCGCGCTCTGGATCGGCGGCCTCTCGGTGAACATCGGCATTTGGATCCGCGAAACGGGCGCCGGCTGGCTGATGACCGATCTCCGCCCCACGCCGATCATGGTCAGCCTCGTGTCCGTCTCCACGACGCTGCCGATGTTTCTCCTGTCGATCCCCGCCGGCGCTCTGGCCGATGTGCTCGATCGTCGCCGCCTGATGCTTGTCGTTCAGATCTTCGGCATGCTCATCGCGGCGCTGCTTGCCGCCACGGTGTTGGCCGGCCGAATCACCGCCGAACTGCTCCTGCTCTGCATGCTCGCCCTCGGCGCGGCACAGGCTCTGGTGAACCCCGCCTGGCAGGCGGCGATGGCCGATCTGGTCCCTCGTGAGGAACTCCCCGCCGCAAGCACGCTCAACAGCGTCTCGCTCAACCTCTCGCGGGCCATCGGTCCGGGCCTCGGCGGCGTGGCGATGGTCTATCTGGCGGGCCCGATCGCGGCGTTTGTCATCAGCGCACTGAGCTTCATCGCCATCATCGCCGCGCTCGCTTTCTGGTCACCCGCACAGCCCGCGCGATCGCAGAGTTCGCTCTCGGGCGAGCGGTTCTTCGGCGCGATGCGAGCGGGGCTGCGGTACGTGCGCCACTCGCCTCCGCTGCACAGCGTGCTGGTCCGGACGCTGAGCTTCGTGCTCGCCGCCAGCAGCCTGTGGGCCCTCATGCCGCTGATCGCCAGGGACCATCTCGGCACGGACGCGGGCGGCTTCGGCACACTCATGGGCTGCATGGGCCTGGGCGCCGTCCTTGCCACCCTCGTCCTGCCGCGAGTTCGCACCCGGCTGAACAGCAACCAGCAGGTCGTCTTCGCCACCATCCTCTACGCCGTCGCGCTCACGCTCATCGCGCTGGTCCCCGACAAGCGAGCCGCGCTGCCGGCGATGGCCCTGGCCGGCGCGGCGTGGGTCACCATGGTCGTGAACCTCAACGTCGCCGCGCAGACCGGCGTCCCGCCCTGGGTCCGCGGACGCGCACTGGCCACGTACTTCACCGTGTTCTTCGGCTCCATGGCCGTCAGCTCGCCGATCTGGGGCGCGATCGCGACCGTCACCAGCCTCCCGACGGCCATGCTCATCTCCGCCGCCGTCGCCCTCGCCGGGCTCGTCACCATGCTCCGCTTCCCGCTGACGCTGCCCAGCGCCGCCGACCTCGAGCGAAGCGGCCACTGGGAGTCGCCCCAGGTTTCGCGAGCCATCAACCCCGATGACGGCCCGGTCGTCATCACCATCGAGTACTTCATCCCCGAAGCGCGCTCCGCCGAGTTCGCCGCGGCGATGCAACCCGTCGCCCAGACCCGCTGGCGCGACGGCGCGATCTCCTGGACCCTGGCCCGATGCACCGAGAACCCTCGCCGCTGGCTCGAGGTCTTCGTCGTCGAAAGTTGGGCCGAGCACCTCCGCCAGCACGACCGCGTGACGCACGGCGACCGCAAGGTTCAGGATCACGCGCGATCATTCCACGAGCCCACCAGCGGCGAACCCGAACGCCCACGCGTCAGCCACTTCATCGCGGCACGTTGAACGCGGCAAGATGACGGCGGCGCACGGCATCACGCAGCAACGCAAGTCCCGCACGCGAACGTGCACCGACTGTGGTTGCCCCGGGGTTGCTGAACGCTGATCGACGCGTGCCTGAAACGGCTCAGCGCCGGAATCACCCGCCTTGCGGCTGGTCGAAGTGGTCATCGTGCTCGCCACCCTCGCCGGCATGGCCGCGTTGGATGTTGAGCTTGTCCGGGTTGAGCACACGCACGAGGCCGTCCTTGAGCAGCCGCCCGGCGAAGTTGATGATCAGGCCCAGTTCCACATCCGCCGCGCGAAGCTGCGCCCGCAACTGCGCACGCTCGTACGAGCCGACCTCGCCCGGCTTGGCCAGCACCGTGACCAGGAATCGCTCGGCGATGAACAGGTCCGCCACCGTCGAGCCGACGCGCTGGCCCTTGTAGTTCACGCTCAGTTCCGCGTTGACGCGGTGCGAGATGCCCTGGGCGCTCAGTTCGGCCGAGAGCGCCGAGAGGTACACCGCTCGGTCGAACCCCGGCCCGATGCCCATGTGCACATCACGCGCCGCGCCGATGACCTTGTGGCTCGTCGCCGTCAGTTGCGGGTCGAGTTCAGAGAGTGGGAGGCCTTTGCCCTTGCCGCCTCGATAGTTGCCAGAACCTCGATCGCCCCCGCGATCATGCCCACGTCGTTCGTTCTCGTCGTACATCTATCGCTCCCGATTGTGCTTGACTTCGCGGTCGGTGCACACACGAAACGACCCATCGCCACAAGAGTCGAACACCGCAGATACGCGCCTGAGAGTTTAGCCTTCCCCGATCCTCGGTGCGCCCGGGAGCTCCGTGGTTCCAGCGACCGGATAATGAAACAGGGGTCCCCGCCGATGGGTGAGGCCCCCTGTTTTTCGCGTGATTTCGAAGGTCGATGGGGCCAGGCCGCCTGCCGGCCGCCAGCCGGTTCGTCGCGGTGGCCGCGGTCTGTCCAGTGGTTACCCGGGCCCGCACTCAGAAAAGAACGCCGTGAAGAACGCAACGAAGTCGCCGTTGTCGATCGTCCCGTCGGCACCGCCGCTGGCGCTGATTCCCTCACCGTCGGTGTTGGCGATGTCCGCCGCGTGGCGGCGTAGGTCGGTCGGATCGAGGAAGAACGCGCTGAAGAACACGGCGAAGTCGCCATTGTCCAGAACGCCGTCGCGAACGCCCGGGATATCGCCATCGGTCCCGGCGATGTCGGCATCGTTGCACGAGGCGGGCGGTGCCGCCGCCGGGCCGAGCGTGCCGTCCGGCCCGACGTTCTGCATGAACAACTGCCCGCCGGAGATCGCGCCGGTCACGCGACCATCGCTGAACACCGCGACGGGCATGCCGCCGCTGGTTCGCGCAAAGTCGAGCCGCGCCTTGCTCGAGAGCGACGACGAAAGCACAATGGGCGAGCCGGGCCAGACCGCCGCACCCGTCGCATCAAGCCGCGCGGCGATGACGTGCGAGGCCGTGGCGCTCTGGCTCTCGAACGCCGCGACGTACATGCCGTTCTCCGGCCCGCTCTGCACCGACACGAACGACGGCTGCTTGGGCAGATTCTCGCGAACGACCGCGCCCGTCGCGGCATACTCCAGCGTGCCGGTCGGATCGACGCGCTGCGCAAGCACACCCCAACTGCTCTGAGTCGTATTCGAGTCGATGAACGCGACGTTGTACCGATCGCTCGCCGCGTCGTACGCGCAGGCGGCACCGATGCGCAGCCTGCTGCTGGCCGGTGTAGCGCTGATCACGTTGAACCCGTTGATCGCGAATCGCGGCGAGCCGAAGCGATCCAGATGCTGGATGTACACGCCGCGGTTGGTGTTGACGTTGTCGTACCAGCAGAACACCGCGCCGCCCTGCCCATCGCTCTGAAACGTCGGGAAGTAGCCGAGCTGAATCGAGCGCACACCGTTGGTCGGGTTGTAGATCACGACGGGCGTTCCGGCATTCGTGACCGCCACACCCGAACCGCTGTTGTCCGTCCAGAGCGGCTGCCCGCTGGCGGAGAACAACTGCGCCGAGAGCCCGCGTGCCGAGGTCGTGCCGGCGATGGGACGGACCCACAGGGCGATGACGCCGCCGTCCTCGCCGGGTTGCACGTCGCTCATGCTCAGGCTGCGTCCGGTTTCACCCCAGTTGATGCCTCCCGCCGCCCACTGCGGCACACCGCCCGGCGAGAGCACCTGCAGCCGCACACCGCTCGGCGTGGGCGTGGTCTCGCTGCTGGTCCAGCCGACGGCGATGTTGCCGTTGCTGAGGATCGCCATTCGCGGCGTGAACTTTCCCAGCGTGCCCTGCGAGACGATCACGCCGCCGGACCCGAAGAGGAGCTGGCCCGTCGGCGAGACCTTCTGCACCGCGATCTGCTGGGCCGAGCTCACGATCGCGTCCTGAACGTTGTACGCCAGAACCGCGTTGCCATTGGCATCCACGCGCATCTCGTAGTCGTTGGTCGAACTGAGCGTTCGCGTGGCGACAAGCACGCCCTCGGGGCTCCACATGGCCTCGCCGTCCGCGTTGAAGCGCTGCAGATACACGCTGAATCCTGGGGTGCGCAGGTCGAACCACGAGACGTAGAACCCGCCGTCGAGCCGCGGGCGGATCTTCGCCTGCACCTGATCGCCGGTGGTCGTGCCGGTGGTCGGCGTGCAGAGCTTGGTGTTGAGCGACGGGTCGCTGGTCCACTGCGCCGAGGCGCTCGAACCGGCAAGGGCCATCAACACCGCGCTCGCGGCGATCGCGCGCGACCATGAACCGAAGTGGATCGACATGTTCTGCTCCAGAATTGCGGCACCCACCACCGACGAGCATCGAAGCGGTGCCGCGACTTGCAGCAGACTACAGCCTCCGCGGCTGGAGCGATACCGCGAACTTGCCTCCGACGCGATCCGGGCGGGACGCGCGAGGGTGAGTTCAGGGGTAGTCCGGGCAATCCGGGTCTTCTTCGTTCGGCGGGCCGCCCGCGACTAGAACTTCACCTTGGGTGCCTCGCGGGTCTCGGCGTCCTTGACCTCGAAGTAGTCCTTGGGCGCGAAGTTGAACGCGCTGGCGACGATCACGCTGGGGAACTCCTGCCGCGCGGTCTGATAGCGGGCGACGCAGTCGTTGTAGTGCTGGCGTGCGAAGCCGATCTTGTTCTCCGTGCTGCCGAGTTCTTCCTGCAGGCTCAGGAAGTTCGTGTTGGCCTTCAGGTCGGGGTACGCCTCGCTGAGCGCGAAGAGTTTGCCCAGGCTCGCGGTCAGGAAGCCCTCGGCCTCGCCGCGGCCGGCGACATCACCGGCAGGAACCGCTACGGCCCGCGCGCGGGCGCTGATGACGGCCTCCAGCGCACCCTTCTCGTGGCCGGCGTAGCCCTTGACCGTCTCGACCAGGTTGGGGATCAGGTCGTAGCGGCGCTTGAGTTGAACGTCGATCTGCGACCAGCCGTTCTCGCAATCGACGCGCTTGCGGATCAGGCCGTTGTAGATGCCGATGGCCCAGATGATGAGGATGAGGCCGAGGCCGAGGACGACCAGACCGATGATGGCGACGATGCCGAAGACCATGGGGAACTCCGAGTCGTTGGGGGAGGGAGGCCGTTGTGAGTGGGGGACAGCGTGATGGATCAGACGCGACGGGGGATTGTTCGCAAAGGGTTGCCGGTGGTTTCGGCCGCGCTCGGGGGAAGGAGGCTGGCCCGGAAGCCGGGCGGAGAGAAGGTTGGGGGCATGTTGCGGGCCCGGCGCGGGGCGGGTGATTCGGGTAGTATCGCCGACCGGGGCGCGCGCGTGCAACCTGACGCCCGACCCCGAGCCCGATGAACCCTGAACGCCCATGAGCGACGCACCGAACCAAACGCCTCCCGGCCAGCCCCCTCACCAAGGCCAGCCCGTCCCGCACTCCGCTGTCGGCGGAGCACGCTTCACGCGTGCCGTCACGCGCTCGCCGCTGACCCTTGGCGATCTGACGCAGGACCTGCTCTGGCCGCGGCTTTTCCGCTCGGCGGGGTTGGCGCTCGCGCCGTCGCGGCTGGTGTTCTCGGTGCTGCTGCTGGTCGCGCTGGGGCTGGTCGATCGGTTGCTGGGGCTCATCAGCGGTCGACGCATGGGGCCGATCGAGTCCATCTGGAGCATGGTAGCCGAGGCCGCGGTGAAGCTGATCCGGGCGCTCGACCCGCGAAGCCCCAACCATGAGGACGCCGGCAGGGCGGTCGTTGAGTTGTTCGTTGTCGGGCCGGCGAGGGTGCTCGCCGAGTCGTGGTGGACGGTGCTGCTGGGGCTGCCGGTGGCGCTGGTGCTCATCGCCGTGCTGGGCAGCGCGATCGCCCGCGGGGCGCTCTGCGAGTTTGCACTGAACGCCAAGCCGACCTGGACGCAGACGCTGGGCTTTGCAACGCGCCGGTGGTTTTCGGCCTGGGGCGCGCTGTCGCTGCCGCTGCTGGCGGTGGCGCTGCTGGGGCTGGCGTTCATGGCCTTTGGCTGGCTCGTGATGGCGACGACCGTGCTGAATGTCGTCGGGGCGCTGGTGTTCGGGCTGGTCCTCGTGCTGGCCGTGGTGGCGGCGGTGGGGATGTTCGCGTACGCCGCGGGCAACCAGATGCTCACCGGCGCGATCGCGGCGGAGAACGCCGACGCGTTCGATGCGATTCAGCGGGTGTACGCCTACGTGATCGCAAGGCCGGGGCGGACGGTGATCTACTCGCTGCTGAACTTTGTCCAGTTCGTGCTGGCCTTCACGGTGGTGGCCAGCATCGTGTTCGCGGCGTTGTGGTTCGTGCAGAGCACCACGCGGGTGCCGATCGAGCAGTTGCCGCCGCCGTCGGCAACGTTTGTGACCATGCGGGATGGTGAGGGGACGCAAGCGGGCGGCGGCATCGCGGCGAGCGATCAGTCCGCTTTCGCGCAGGAGGTGGCGCGTGCCAGTCGCGACGGGGGCACCGTCGGCGACTTCGGCTCGCGTGCCGACCGAGAGGGAATCTACAGCGGCAAGAACGCGACGTTCGCGTGGTCGCTGCGCATCGTGGACTTCTGGACGGGTGTGCTGAAGCTGCTGGTCCTGGCGTTCGGCGTGAGTTTCTACTTCTGTGCCGGCGCGGTGCAGTATCTGCTGCTGCGCCAACTGGTCGACGGTCAGGACGCCAACGAGATCTGGATCGAGGGCTCGACCGACGCCGCGCTGCGGCCGCTGGTCAACCCCGCCGCGGTCGCCAAGCCCGATGCTCAGCCGGGCGCAGCGGCTCCCGATCCGACAGGCCCCCGCCCGTGAGCGAGTTCAGCACGATCGCCCCCGAGCAGGCCGTCGCGCTGGCGGGCCAACTGGCCGAACGCGGCGAGCTGCTCCTCGTGCTCACGCCGGGTCCGGGTGCCGGCGATGAGCCCGCGCACGCCCCACGCTCGCTTCATGCCCCTCGCACGCTGCACGCCCGGCAGACCGACCTGCCGCGGGAGTTGGCGAGCGCGGGCGCGGCATGGACGCTCGCCCGTCCCGATGGCACGGTGCTCGCCCGCTTCGGGCCTCGCGGCGTCCTTACGCTCCTGCTCCCGTAGAGCCCCCGAACCGTCGGCCGGCCCGAACCTGTCCCGATCCTCGACCGGTTCAACCCCGGTCCGGCCGGGCCAAGACCCAGCACCATCCGCCGACACACTCGGCACTCAAGGCGAACACCATGGCCTCCACAGCACCGCTTGTGCCGCAGAACCCGCCGAGCACCGTCGTCCACGTCACGCACGAGGCGATCGATCATCTCGGCGGGATCGGGACGGTTCTGGCCGGTCTGATCACGGCACCGGCGTACGTGCGCAGCGTGAAGCGCACGATCCTGGTCGGTCCGCTCCCCTGGCCCGACCGCCACACGAGCAACCCGATCTCTCGTCTGGGCGAGTTCGCACGCGAACTGCACTACTCGGGAGTCGACAACGTCGACCCGATCGGCCTCGGGGCGATCCTGCGGCCCATCGAGTGGGCCTTTGGCACGCGAATGGTCGTCGGCACGCGCGTGTTCGAGTCTCCGGGGCACGAGCCCGCCACGGCGCAGGTGCTGCTGGTTGATGTCTCGCATCCCAACCGCGAGCGGCTGGCCGCGTTCAAGTGGCTGCTGTACGAGAAGTTCGGGCTCGACAGTCAGCGATACGAGAGCAACTGGGACTATGAGGAGTACGTGCGGCTGGCCGACCCGACGTATCACGCGCTGGCCGCGCTGCTGAACCAGAGCGCACCGGGACGCGCGCCCGGTGCCGCCAGTGCCGCCAGTGCGGCCAGTGCCGCCGCTGCCGCCCCGGCGATGGTCATCGCGCACGAGTTCATGGGCATTCCCACGGCGCTGCGCTGCTCGCTGGATCGTGCACGCTTCCGCACCGCGTTCCACGCGCACGAGTGCTCGACCGCCCGCCGGATCGTCGAGAACGTGCCGGGACACGATGTGTCGTTCTATCCGGCGATGCGCAACGCGATGAAGCTGGGCCTGCACGTCGAGGACGTCTTCGGGCATCAGGCCGACTTCGCCCGTCACGCGCTGGTGTCGCGCTCGCACCGGCTGGACACGGTCTTGGCCGTCGGGCCCGAGACGCGCGATGAGCTGCTGTTCCTCTCGCCGGCGATGCAGGCCGCGCGCCCGCGAGTGCGCGTCGCGTACAACGGCCTGCCCGCGCCGAAGATGAAGTACGAGGACCGCCTCCACGCCCGCGCGCTGGTGAACCAGTGGCTCGGGCGCGTCATGGGCTTCGTGCCCGATGTGCTCATCACGCACGTGACCCGCCCCGTGCCCAGCAAGGGCCTCTGGCGCGACCGAAAGGTGATGCTCCACCTCGAGTCGCTGCTGCGAGCGCGCAAACTGCGCGCGGCGTATGTGCTGCTGACCTGCGGCGCACCGATCCGCACGCGCGAGCAGGTCGAGCACATGGCCCGCACGCGTCACTGGCCGCTGCATCACCAGGAGGGCTACCCGGACCTGGCCGGGCCCGAGTCGGGCGTGTACCGCTCGATGCTCTCGGCCAGCGCGCACGAGCAGGCTTCCCGACGCGGCACCGACTCGGAACTGGCGATCACGCCGATCCTCGTCAACCAGTTCGGCTTCTCGCGCGAGCGACTGGGCGAGGCCGCGCCGCAGGACATGACGCTCAACCATCTCCGCGCCGCGGCGGACGCGGAGATGGGGCTGTCGATCTACGAGCCGTTCGGCATCGCGCCGCTTGAGCCGCTGCACGCCGGCGCGGTGTGCGTGGTCAGCAGCGTCAGCGGGTGCATGGGCCTTGTCCGGCGCGCGATCGCGGACCTGAACATGGACCTTCGCACCTGCCCGCTGGTGCTGGAGGCGGACTTTGTCGCCGACAGCGTGCTGGCCGAGGCGGGGCTCATGAGCGCGGGCGATCGTCCGAGCGTTGACCAGAACGGCCAGTTCCGCTGCCGCGCGATCCAGTTCGGTGCGCACGAGCGCGACATGCTCGAGGAGCGAGTCTGCGCGCGGCTGGCGACGGAACTGGCGGCACGGCTGCCGAGTGACGAGAGCGGCCGTCGCGCCGCGTTCGATCTCGGGCAGCGTCTGGCCGATCGGATGAGTTGGGACGCGGTGGCGACCAGCGACTTCATCCCCGGCCTGGCCAGCGCGATGGTGTGATCGCTCCGCCGCGCGTCAGCACCCGACTAACCTCGATCATGGCATCCGTCCCGTCCTCGAAAGTGCTGCGTCTGGCTCTGGCCCAGATCAACCCCACCATCGGCGCGCTCGATCTCAACGCCGAGCGAATCCTCGCCTTCGCGCGTCAGGCCCATGCGCAGAAGGCCGACATGGTCGTGTTCCCCGAGCTGGCCCTGACCGGCTATCCGCCCAAGGACCTGCTCCTGCAGCGCACGTTCATCGACGCCTGCGTGCGCACGGCCCGAACGCTCGCGCGCAGGCTGCCCGCCGGTCTGCACGTGTGCTTCGGCGTGCCGCTGCCGCTGGACCCGCGCGAGGGCTCGCCCGATCCGAGCATCGCCAACTCGCTGGTGGTCTACCGCTCGGGCAAACTCGTCGCGTTCTACGACAAGCGACTGCTGCCGACGTACGACGTGTTCGATGAGAACCGGTACTTCACGCCCGGCGACCGCGCGATGGTCCTCAGGATCAAGGGCGTGCGCATCGGCCTCTCGATCTGCGAGGATCTCTGGCGCGGCATGGATGCCGGCTCCGCGCACCGCTACCTCGATGCGCCCGACCCCGTCGCCGACCTGGTCTCCAAGCGAGCCCAGATCATCGTCAACCCCAGCGCATCGCCGTTTGTCTTGGGCAAGAACGCGCTGCACCGCGACATCCTCGCGCACCACGCGATGACGCACAACGTCTTTGTCGCGGCGGTGAACCAGGTCGGCGGCAACGACGACCTGCTCTTCGACGGCCACGCCTGCGTGATCGACCCGCGCGGCGAGCTGGCGGCGGCATCGCCGGGCTTCGTCGAGCATCTGCTCGTGCACGACATCGACCCGGCGATGTGCAAAGCCGCCGCGAGAGCGGCATCGCGGACCACCTCGCGCCCGGCCGCACGCGGATCGGCCCGGCCGATGCCGGAAGTTCTTGCGATGCCGACGATGATCGACGACCCTGCGCTCTCGCGCGATCCGTGCGCGTTGCTCTTCGATGCGCTGGTGCTCGGCGTTCGCGATTACCTGCACAAGACCGGCTTCCGCTCGGCGGTGCTTGGGCTCTCTGGCGGTATCGACTCGGCGGTTGTCGCGGTCATCGCCGCGGCGGCGCTGGGGCCGAAGAACGTCCTGGGTGTCAGCCTTCCCTCGCGGTACAGCAGCAAGGGCAGCAAGGACGATGCGCGGGTGCTGGCCCGCACGCTGGGCATCGGCTACCGCACCATCGCGATCGAGCCGGCGTTCAAGTCCCTGCTGCGCGCTGTCGCGCCCGCGTTCGACGGCCGACCGAGCGACGTGACGGAGGAGAACCTCCAGTCCCGCGCCCGCGGCACGATCCTCATGGCCCTGAGCAACAAGCTCGGCCATCTGCTGCTGACCACCGGCAACAAGAGCGAACTGGCCGTCGGCTACTGCACGCTCTACGGCGACATGAACGGCGGGCTGGCCGTCATCAGCGATGTCGCCAAGACACTCGTCTACGACCTGGCGCGGTGGATCAACGCCAACCCGCAGAGGCTCGGCATCCCGGACCTGCGCACGCCGCCCATCCCCGAGCCGAGCATCACCAAGCCGCCCAGCGCGGAACTGCGGCCGAATCAGACGGATCAGGACTCGCTCCCGCCGTATGAGGTGCTCGACGAACTCATCGAGCAGTATGTCGAGCAGCGGCGCTCGCCGGATCAGGTTCGCCAGCACCTGCGCGAGCAGGGCCTGAAGATCGACGATGCGATGCTCGCGAAAATGATCCGGCTCATCGACCTGAGCGAGTACAAGCGCAAGCAGGCCGCGACGGGGATCAAGGTCACCAGCGTGGCGTTCGGTTCCGGTCGGCGCATGCCGATCGCGCAGGGATGGCGTCCGGAGCGCGGCGGGGCACTGGGGCGGGCGATCTCCAAGAGCCCAAAGGACCGATAATCAGCGGCTTTTTTCAGTTTTTGTTCCCGTTGCAGTGTTTCCGAGTCAGGCGTAAGCCGATGGTCTATGGAGTTGCCCCCTGAGGGGGTGGTCCATGGAGCGATCGATATGCGGGATGCGTTAAATCTCTTGAGGGTGTGTGCTGGTGTGCTCTTGTCCTCGGGCGTGGCGGTCGCGGCCGACGGCTACGCGGCACCCGTTCGACCATCGACCCCGACGGCGCAGGCGGACCTGTCGATGTTCGAGCATCTGACCAGCCCAGTGAGCCCGGTCGGGGGCACCATGCTCACGCTCGCGCTGGCAATGCTCGCGGTCGTGGTGGTCGCGACCTGTGTGGCCTTGCGGTCTGCCGGCGTCATGCGCGCGGAGGGCACGAGCGGGTGGTCGTGGACCCTTTCGGCGAAGGTCGTCGCTCTGGGCGGCTTCCTTATGGCGATCGTCGCGATCGTCGCCGTGATCTTCACGCACGTCAACCGTCTGAACAGCCAGGCGTCGGTGGAGTACGAGCGTGTGCTCGAGCGTGTAGCGCTGATGGAACGGTTCGACCGAGCGGCACTTGAGGCCCGCATTCATGCGCGCGGCTTCCTGCTGTTCGAGCGCAACGAGGATGTGACGCTCTTTTTGAACTCGTACACCGAGGCAGGGCAGACGCTCGAGTTCATCAAGAAGCTGACGCAGGATCAGCAGGAGAGCGCGCGGCTGGATGACATCGAACAGGCACTCGGGCACTACGGCAGCGTGATCACCCGCGCCGTTGGCTTGACGGACAAGATCGCGGAAATCAGCCGCGGGCGTATCGAGCCGACGACCAGGCGTCTGGCCAATTCGATGGCGACGCTCACGGGGCTCGGGGAATCGGATCGCCGGATAATGCAGATCACGATTACTGATGCGGGATCGCAGGTTCTGCACATGATCGCGTCGAATTCAGGTGCCGGTGCGGATGCGCTGGCCGAGTCGCTGCGCGGGCATGAGCGATCCCTTGGTGATCTGGCCCGCGCGGCATCGCCCGATGCGGATGAGCGGGCACGGATCGAGGAGGCGGCGGGGCTGATGGGGACCATGGCCCGCGACATCGCCGAGCTCGGCGGGGTGATCGATCAGCGGTTCGACGTGATTTTCAAGCAGTGCCCGCCATCGGGCACGAAGCTCGGCGAGCTGGCACATGAGGCCATCGAGGAGATCGAGAAGCGTGTGGCGGCAATGGGTGCCGAGCCCGTCTCGAGGGCCGATCGGCTCCTCGGCGTGGCGCTGATGCTCATCGCAGCGTCCCTGGTTCTTGCCGGCGGCTTCAGCGCCGCGATGATCGCGGGTATTCGGCGACAGATGAACGGCGTGATCGCCAGCGCCGAGCGCATCGGCCGGGGCGATCTGCGACCGACGCAGGCCGGCGCGGCGGGCCGCGATGAGTTCGGCCTGCTCCAGCGGCTCATGGACAAGATCGCCGAGAGCCTGCGCAGCACGCTCGGCGAGGTCGCGCGTGCCAGCACCGCCGTCAGCGGCGGCGCGGGCGAGATCCAGGCTTCCAGCCGCAACCTCTCGAGCGATCTTGATAAGTGCGAGCAGCAGACGCAGCAGGTTTCCGCGGCGATCGAGGAGCTGTCCAGCAGCGTCGGCAGCGTGCTGCAGCAGTCGCGCGACGCACTGGCCGCGGCGGAAAACTCGGGCACCAAAGCCCAGCGCGGCGGCGAGGTGGTCGGCCAGACTATCGGCGAGATGCGAGCGATCGCCGATCAGGTCGACGCATCGGCGCGATCCATCAGCGAACTCGGCAAGAAGTCCGAGGAGATCGGCCGCATCATCGGCGTGATCAACGACATCGCCGACCAGACCAACCTGCTTGCGCTGAACGCCGCGATCGAGGCGGCCCGCGCGGGCGAGCACGGTCGCGGCTTCGCGGTCGTTGCCGATGAAGTCCGCAAGCTCGCCGAGCGCACCACGCACGCGACCAAGGAAGTCGCCCAGAGCATCCGCGACATTCAGGACCGCACCGGCGAGGCGGTGTCGACGATCCAGCAGAGCAGCGGCCGCGTGGGCAAGGGCGTCGAACTCGCGTCCGAGGCGGGCAGCTCGCTGCACGAGATCGTCGGCGGGTCCGACAGCCTGCGGTCGATGGTCCAGACCATCGCGACCGCGAGCGATCAGCAGTCCCAGGCCAGCGCTGATGTCGCCCGCTCCGTCGGCGCTATCGCCGAACTCTCGCGATCGCTCAGCACCTCAGCGCAGCAGACACGCTCGATCGCCGAGGCGTTCACGCGCCAGGCCGGTGCGCTCGACGCGGCGATCAGCCGATTCAAGCTGTGAGCCCGCGCCGGCACCGATCACTCGCGCCACGGGCGACCACTCGCGCTTGAGGCCGCCGCACGGCCGTCGCCTCACGGCGTGACCCCGGCGGCCTCGGTCGCTGTCGTCGCGGCGGCCGGTGCTTCGCTTGCGGCCGGCGCGGTCGCGTCACTCGAGGGCGCCTTGACCGGCTCCGCGGGCTCGATCGCCACGACCGCGCCCGACTCATCGAGCTTCAGGCCCGCCGCGGCCAGTTCGTCGGGCCGCCACCCCTCATCGGAGCGCTCGCCCGCGGTCGGCTCGCGCAGCAGCACGCTCTGGCCCGCGCTCAAGCCGGAGAGCACCTCGACCTGCGACTCGCTCCGCCGACCGACCTTCAGCGGCAGCCGCCGCCAGCGCGAGCCCTCGCCGATCCACACGTACCGCGCCACGCCCTCGGCGAAGAACGCCTGCGTCGGGATGTGGAGCGCATCGCTCACGCGCTCGAGCACGATCCGCGCCTCGGCACGCATGCTCGGGCGCACGTCCTTGCCCTTGATCGCATCCTTGTCCAGCAGCACGCGCACGCTGTACTCGCGCACGCTCTCATCCCAGTTGTGCTCGGCAAGGATGCCGACGGTCTCCACCGCGCCGGGCACGCTGCGCCCGCCCAGCGCGTCGATCTTCACCGTCGCCCGCTGGCCGGCGCTCATGCGCCCCGCGACCGACTCGTGAACCTTCACCACCGCGACCATCTCGCTCGTGTCCGGAAGCGCGACGAGCAGCTCGTTCGCGCTCACCTCGCTGCCGACCTTGAACGGGCCGGAATTGTCCCAGTAGCGACGCTCCACCGTCGTGCCATAAACCACCAGGCCCGCCGATGGCGCCTTGATCACCGCGGCCTCGACCTGCTCGCGCAGCTTGCGGACCTGCTCCTCGCGCATGGTCAGCGCCGAGCGCTTGTTGCTGCGCTCGGTGTCCTTGCCCATGAGCTGGGTCTGGTTCTTGATCACCGTCCGCTCGAGTTCCGCCCGCGCTTCCTCGACGGCCGACTTCTTCGTCCGCTGATCCTTGGGAAACTGGTAGTTCTCGTACACATCGCGCTCAAGCCGGGCCTTCTCCAGCGCCGTCTGCGCTTTGCGGAAGGCCAGTTCGTCCTTCTGCAGTTCGTCATTGGCCAGAAAGCCGTCGCGGTTGAGCTGGCGGGTCTTCTCCACGCGCTCGCGTGCGCGGTCGAGTTCGGTTTGCGACTCCTCGATCGTCATGTCGTTGGCAAGCCGCTTGATCTTCACCTCGCCGTTGAGCCACTGGGAGAAGTCCAGTTCCGCGAGATCGAGCGTGAGCTGCGCCTTGCGCGTCGCCGCGTCGTTTTCCTGAATCTGGATCGCGTGCCCGCTCTCGGCGCTCGAGAGTTCGGTCTTGGCCGCCTCCAGCGCGAGCAGTTCCTGCTCGAGTTGGCGTCGCGTTTCATCGATGTTCAGTTTCACCAGCACATCGCCGGCGTTGACGAACGAGCCTTCCTTGACGATCTCAAGGATCGTGGCCTTGCCCTCGACCTTGTTGCGCAGTTCCAACTGCGCCTTGGCCTCGAGTTTGCCCATCGCCGTGACGCTGACCTCAAAGTCGCCGCGGCTTGCCTGTGCGGTGTCGACCGGGCCGCGCTTGCCCGCGCTGCCCGCGCGAACCGGCTGCCCGCCCGGCTTGATCGCGCTGCCGGTCGTTTCGGTGTCGGTGGTGGCCATCAGCAGCGCGCCGCTGCCGACAAGGGCCACGGTCAGGCCGGCGATGATCCCGAGACGCACGACGCGTGTGCGCTGCGAGCGCGCGGGCGGTTGTGTCCGTGTCATGGTCGGCATGGCTTTGCAACTCCCCGGCATCTCCCGATTCGCAAGACCTGTGGTCCGGCGGTCCGGGTTGTGTTGTCCCGCGAGCACTTGGATGATAACACACCTGTCAAGATCGCCTTCCGAAGGCGTTCCGTCAGAATCAGCAGCGGGAATGGTTGGCCCGACGGTCGGCGGATCAGTCACGCCGCGTGCTCATCGGCAGCAGGCCGATGAGGATGCACAGCGCTCCGCCGGCGAGCAGCCAGAGCCGCGAACGCTCATTGGTCGCCCAGCGTTCGAGCATGCTCAGGTTGGACGATTCGGGGTCGAGCCGTTCGGGGCGTTCGGGCAGGACCAGCGCCTCGGGCTCAAGGGCCGCGAACGGGCTGGCCGGGCGGGCCGCGAGTTTCGATGGAGCGATCAGCGGCTCCATGTTCTCCGGGGCCTGGTTCAACTGCGTCGCGGCCAGCGAGAGGACGAGCGTTTCATCCCCGCCCCGTAGGGCCTTGAGGTACCGGTCGTACCGCTCCAGGCGCTGCTGGCGGTGCTCCTCGACCGCGGCGACGCGATCGCGGTACCAGCGAGCCTCGTCGCGGTCGCGCTGGGCGGGGATCAGCACCGTCGCCGACACGATCGCCACACCCGCGATCAGGAACAGCCACCCGGGATCGAGCAGCGCCCCGGCACGATCCGACCCTTCGGCATCGGGGGTGCTCGAAGTTTCCGCATCGGGGGCGGAGTTGGACGCGGAGTTGGGGGCGGAGTCGGAAACGTCGGTTGTGTCGGCGCGAGTGGCATCCGCCGCGGCTGACGCCTGCACAGATTCCCCGCCAAGACCGGTTTCCTCGCGCTCGTCGCTCATGACCTGAAGAAGTCTATCGACCAGCCCCACCCCGAAACCGCACTTTGGCCGCGGGCATGAGGCGGGGGCCGCCGCACAGGCCCCGCACCACTGGCCAGCCGCGGCCGACCGCAGCCGGAGATGGCCGACCGGACCCAATCCACCGCCCGAGAACCCGCCCGCGCACAGAGGCTACCCGGCCAGCACGCTGCCCTCCGGCCGTGCCCTACGCTCCCGCACCATGCGCCGGAACGTCGTCATAACCGGGGTCGGAACCGTCAGTGCTCTTGGCATCGGCATCGATGCGCTCTGGGACGGTGTGTGTCAGGGTCGCTCGGGCCTGGTGCCGATTCAGCGGTTCGACGCATCGGGCTTTGATTGCAGGCTGGCGGGCGAGGTTGCGGGCTTCAGTGCCAAGGACCATGTTCCCAAGCACTATCGCAAGGCCGTGAAGGTGATGTGCCGGGATATCGAGCTGGCGATCGGTGCCGCGCGTTGCGCCGTGCTGGACTCTGGGCTGACGACCCGCGCGACGATCGAGGATGACGGGGGCGAGGGCACGACGGAACAGGCCGCGACGACGTATCCGGGTGGTCGGATGGGCTGTCACATCGGCGCGGGCCTGATCGCGGCCGATGCGGATGAACTGGCCGCGGCGCTGGTAACGAGCGTGGCAACGGGCGACGCGGCCGGCAGCGCCGGCGGAACCCCGCCGCCGACGATCGATCTCGCCCGCTGGGGCGCAGGCGGCATGGAGGCGATGACCCCGCTCTGGCTGCTCAAGTACCTGCCCAACATGCTCGCCTGCCACGTGACGATTCTGCACGGCTGCCTGGGGCCGAGCAACACGATCACGTGCGCCGAGGCCTCCGGCCTGCTGAGTATCGGCGAGAGTCGTCGGATCATCGAGCGCAAGAGCGCCGACCTGTGCTTCTCCGGCGGTGCCGAGAGCAAGGTGAACCTCATGGGCCTGCTCCGCATGGGCTTTGCGGGCCGGCTGGCCGCGACCGGCGATGCGACCAGCGGCGCGGATCTGGTGCGGCCGTTCGACCCGGCCAGCCCCGGCGGCCTGCTTGGCGAGGGCGGCGGCATCCTGATCCTCGAGGCGGAGGAAACGGCGCGGGCACGCGGCGCGAAGGTCTACGCTCGCATCGCCGGCTTCGGCGCGGCGCACGCGCCGCCCAGCCCGTTCACCCGCGACCAGCTCGCTCGCGGCCATCGCGATGTTGATGAGGGCCTCGCCGATGCGATCACCAGCGCGCTGAATGATGCCGCGCTCCAGCCGACGGACATCGACGCGGCGGTGGTGCTCGGCTCCGGCGTGCCGGCGATCGATCACGCCGAGGCCGGCGCGATCGTCAGCGTCTTCGGCCCGCACGCGGCGAAACTGGAACTCGTGCCGGTGGGCCCGAATCTGGGTAACTGCATGGCCGGGACGGGTGCACTGCTGGCCGCGATCGCGGCCAAGTGCGTGAAGGAACAGATGCTCCCGGCCCGCCTGAACGCCGGCACACCGGACGCGAGGCTGCGTGCCGGGGCGGCGCCTGCCCGCAAAGCCGCGCTGCGCTACGTGCTCGTGGCGACGAGCGCCTTGGGCGGCCAGAGCGCGGCGATGATCGTGGCGGCGTGAGAAGTGGCACAGTGGCAGAGTGACACAGTGGCACAGTGGCGCAGTGCGCCGAACCCGTCCGAACGCTGCATGATTGAATCGATGGCCGATGGCCGATGGCCGATGGCCCATGGCCCATGGCTGCCCCCGCAACACCCGGGACACGATTCGAACGTGCGACCTGCGCTTTAGGAAAGCGCTGCTCTATCCAGCTGAGCTACCCGGGCACGTCGCCAGTGTATGGTGGGCGATGCGCCCCAGCGAGTGTCGACCGAGCCCGCGCGAGCTTCCCAGACGCCGGCCCTGAGGCCCTGCGAAGGGCCGGATCGAGCATTCGTTGGTCGTCGATTACTTCGCCGGTGTCGCTGCGGGGGCGTCGGTTCGGGGCTGCGCCGCCGCGGGTGCTGGTGCGGGTGCTGCCGCCGGTGCTGGCACCGGCGCTCCGCCCGCTGCGGGGCGACCGCTGGGCGGGCCACCTGCCGGTGCCCCGCCGCCGGGTCCACCCGGCGCACCGGGTCCGCCGGGCCCACCCGCGCCGGGCATCATCGCGGGCATCACCCTGCCATCTTCGCCAAGGCGCAGGCCAGCCGCGGCGAGTTCCTTGCCGTCCCACGGGCGGGCGATGAGTTCGCTCGTCGTGGCCTCGCGGAGCAGCACGCGTTCGTTCTCGACCAGGCCCGCGCGGATCTCGGCCATCCGCTCGCTCACCCGGCCAAGCCGAACGGGGCGACGCACGAACTTGCCGCCATCCTGCACCAGCACGTACCGGACCATCCCCTCGATGAACACGGCCTGAATCGGCACACTCAGCGCATCGCTGACGGTGTCCAGCAGCAGCGAGGCCTCGGCACGCATGCTGGGCTTGAGGCGGCCCTCGGCGTTGCCGCCGTCCAGGCGGACCTTGACCGTGTACTCGCGCAGGTTCGAGTCGCGCCAGCCGCCGCTCTCGGCGATGACGCCGATGGAATCGACCACGCCGTTGAGCGCGCGTCCGCCCAGCGCATCGATGCGCACGCTGGCCTGCTGGCCCTTGCGGATGCGTGCGGTCATGCTCTCGGGAACGCGCACGCTGGCGACCATCTCGCTCGTGTCGGGGAGCACCATCAGGCGCTGGTTGCGCGTGACCTGCCGGCCAACATCCAGCGGCTGGTCGCTGTTGCCCCAGCGGTCGCGGTTGAGCGAGGAGTCAAAGACCACCAGGCCATCGCTCGGGGCCTTGATCGTGCAGGCCTCGAGCTGTTCGCGAAGGCGGGCGAGTTTCTGCTCGCGCAGGACCAGTTGCTGGCGCTTGTTGCTGCGCTCGGCTTCCTTGGTCGAGAGCTGGCTCTCGTTCTGGCGACGCGTGCGGTCCAGGTCGGCGATCGCCTGCTCCACATCGGACTCCTTCACGCGACGATCGCGCGGGAACTGGAAGTCCTCGTAGACCTGCTTCTCGAGCTTGGCCTTCTCCACCTGCGCCTTGGCCTCCAGGAACGCGACCTCGTCGCGCTGGAGTTCATCGCGAGAGAGGAACTGCTTCTCGTGCAGTTTCACCGCGTTCTCGTACTTCTCACGCAGACGCAGCAGTTCGCGATCGGCACGCTCCAGCGCCAGCTCGTGTTCCTGACGCTTGCTGCGCACCTCGCCCTCGAGCCACTGCTGAAGGTCCAGCCGCGCAAGGTCCAGCTTCAACTGGGCCTTGCGCTCGGCGCTGGCGTTGTCGCTCTGCTGGATCGCAAAGGCGTTCTCAGCGACCGACAGTTCCGCCCGCGCCTGCTCGACACGCAGCATCTCCTCGTCGATCTGCGTCTGGATCGCCTCGCTGTTCAGCCGCACGAGCACATCGCCCGCTTTGACGTTCGTGCCTTCCTTGACCAGTTCGATGATCGTCGTCGGCTGCTCGAGCTGGTTGCGGATCTCGATCTGCCGCGCCGCTTCCAGTTCGCCCGTCGCCTTGGTCGTCACGTCGAACGACTGCTTGCCCGCGGTCGCGACATCCGCTCGCTCGGCCTCGCTCCGATCGACGCTTGCCGACCGTGCGCCCGTGCCGCTCAGCACCGCCAGCAGCCCGCCCGCGCAGAGCACCACCGCGCCCGCGGTGATCCCCGCGCGGAGCATCCATCGAGCCTTCCGGCCCGCGGCGTGTGATGACGCGATGGACGATGTGGTGGTGCTGCTCATGACTCGGCTCCTTCACCCGCCGCGATGGCGGGCATCGACGACGCGCCTGGCGCGGGGCATCGACTCGGCACAAATATCCGTGTAAACCCTGAAATCGGCCCCCGCCCGCGATCGTGGGATGATAGGGGCTCCCTCAGGCCGCGTTGCGGTCTCGAGCAAATCGGCCCGCTTGGCCCCGGGCTACCGTGTGATCATGACCGGTCCAAAAACAGACTGTCTGTCTGTTTCTCCCCTTCTGGTCGCTTTGGCCGCGCCGAAGGAGGTCCGCGCGGCGCTCAAGGGCCTCGGCCAGGTTGAAGGGGACATCCCACCTGAATGGGGTGTCTCCGTCGCCGGCGGGGTCCATGTGCTGCGAACCGGCGTCGGCAAGGTCAACGCCGGTGCCGCGGTGGTGTCGGCCTGCGGCGTGGTCCGGCCCGGGGCGGTGCTCAGCGTCGGCATCGCCGGTGCCCTGCCGGGCGATGATGGCATGCTGCCCATCGGCACGGTGGTGGTCGCCGCGGCCAGCACGTACGCCGATGAAGGGCTTATGGGGCCGGAGGGTTTCCGCACCATGTCGGACCTCGGGTTCCCGCTCGGCGCGTTCGAGGGCAATCGGATCAACGCGGCCGACGGTTTGGTGGCGGCGTTGATGGAGGCGCTGGCGGATCTGTCGCCGGTGTGCGCGACGGTAGCGACGGTGTCGACATGCTCGGGGACCGATGGGCTGGCGCGGCAGGTGGCGGTGAATACCGGCGCGCGGGCGGAGGCGATGGAGGGCGCGGCGGTGGGGCACGTCTGCTCGCGTTTGGGGATTGCGTTCGCAGAGGTGCGGGTGATCAGCAACACCACGGGCGACCGCTCGGCGCAGAGGTGGGACCTGCCGCTGTCGCTGTCGCGTTTGGCGGAAGTTCTCGGGCGTATCGGGCGTGCGAGGGTGAAGGGGTGAGGGTTGTGGGGGCTGGGGCGAGCGGGGACTCGGGGCACTCGGGGCAAGCGGCGAAGATCGCCGCCTGTGATGGGCGATAGCACGAGGGTGGAGTGTGTTCGACCGCGATCGGCGTATCCCGACGCGCGCGGTGTCTCGATCCTCGGAGGCATGAACGATGTTCCGCAAGGGCCTCGAACGGCTCACCAGGCTTGGACTCGTCAGCACGCAGAAGCCCCACGTCGCGATCGACCTGGGCTTCTCGAGCATGAAGCTGCTCCAACTCAGCGGCGGTGAGAACCCGAGTATCGTGGCGGCGCACGCGGTCAGTGTTTCCGAAGCGCTGCGCGAGGACGCGAGCAAGCGGCTGGAGTTTCAGCTCTCGGCGCTGCCCAAGGCGTTGAAGGAAGGCGGGTTCAGCGCGAAGTACGCCGCGTGCACACTGCCGGCGGGCCAGACGCTGTGCAAGCACACGCAGGCATCGGGCGATGGGCCGCCGATGCAGAGCATCGTCAGCGCGAATCTCGCGTCGCAGTTGTCGTGCCCGAGCGAGGCGCTGCGGGTCAAGTGTCTGGCTGTTCCCGGTGCGCGCCCCGCGGGATCGTCGGGCGGCGATGCGGGCACGAGCGAGGTGATCGCGATCGCGACCAGCGCGGGGCTCATCGAGCGGCTGATGGCGGCGCTCAAGGCCTGCCGGCTCGAGCCGGTGGGGATTCACGCGGAGTGTCAGGCGCTGCTTCGGGCGTTCGATCACCTGCACCGTCGCGCGGAGGATGCGTCGCTGGCGACGATGTATCTCGACCTTGGCGCGGGGACGACGAAGGTGTGCATCGGGCACGGCGCGGAGCTGGTGTTCCACAAGAACATCGCGATGGGGGGGCGGTTCCTTGACCGCGCTGTGGCGAGCATCGCGAAGATGACCATGAGCGAGGCCAACCGCGCGCGGTTCAGCCTCACGAGCGTGACGCGTCAGCCCGGGGCCGGGGGCAACCTCGGCAGCGTCGCCGCCGGACCGGGCGGGGCGACGGCGCTGACGGGCATCCCCGCGATCGACGCGGCGATCGCGGCGGAGGCGGCGCGAGCCCGCGCGAGCACGAGCGAAGCGGTGGCGGGCGTGATGAGCGATGAGGACCGGCGCGAGGGCCAGCCCGCGCCGGGTCTGTCGCGGGCGAGCGACTATGACGCGCAGATCGATCTGAGCGAGCCGCTGTCGGCGATGACCGATGAGGTGGCCAGTTGCATGCGGTACTACGAGTCGCTGTTCCCGGGTCGGCGCGTGCAGCGTGTGATCTTTGTGGGCGGCGAAGCGAGGCACACGCCGCTGTGCCACCACATTGCGCGGACGCTGCGGATGCCCGCAAGCGTGGCCGATCCGTTTGCGCGGTTCGGGCACGATGCGGGGCTCAAGGTGCCGCGACTCGGCGGCGAGGATGGGGCGGGGCAACCCGCGGTGGACCTGAACCAGCCGCAGCCCGGATGGGCGGTGACGGTGGGCGTGGCGTTGAGCCCGCCGGAGAGGTGAGTGTGGCGGGGAGCCACGCGGATCGATGATCGAGTGTGGGGCGAGGCGAGGATGAGGCGGGTGGAACCGACCTGGAGCCAAGCGAATGAAGCTCTGGCCTGACAACCTGACCTTCGGCAAGAGCGGCACCCCCGGCGGGCCGTCGAGCTTTCTGCCCGATGACTATCTGCAGCGCAAGAGCGAGATGCGTGCGGCGCTGCTGAGCCTGGCGCTTTTCGGCGTGGTGCTCGCGGGCGTGACCGGCGCGTTCTTCGTCACCAGCAGGCAGTGGACGAGCGTGAGCGAGCGGCAGAAGCAGGTGAGCGAGGAGTATCAGGCGGAGGCGGACAAGATCGAGCTTCTCGCGGAGCTCGAGGCCCAGCGCGAGGAATTGCTGGAGCGTGCGGAAGTCGCGGCGATGGTGCTGGAGAAGGTGCCGCGGAGCATTCTGCTCTCGGAGGTGATCAACCGACTGCCGGATCAGGTGGCGCTGACGGAGGTTGAGCTCAAGAGCAAGCGGATCAAGGAGGACGTTCGCCGCCAGGCCAAGGCCGCGCCGAAGTCGCTGTCGGCCAAGACCACAACGGCGCGCCCGGGGAGCAAGACAACGGCAAAGGCCGGTGCCAAGGGCGCGGCCGCGGGCAAGGGCGGGAAGAACAACGAGCCGGAAAGGCTCGAGCTGCCGCGTCCGCAGCGGATCGAGTTCTCGCTGATCATCGAGGGCGTGAGCACGAGCGACACGAGCATCGCGGACTTTCAGACCGCGCTCCGCGAGGTGCCCCTCCTGGCGAGCGTGGAGGTGATGAGCTCCACGGAGCAGATGTTCATGGAGACACCGATCCGCAAGTTCCGGATCGATGCCACGCTGCGGCAGGACGCCGACGTGCGGTCGATCGAGCCTCTGCGTGTGGCGCGGAGCTCCGGCCGGGGCAACGCTCCGGCGACGGCGAACGCGGGCTCGAGCGGCCAAGCCGGCAACGCGAGTGACGCCAGGTCGATCCTTGCGCAGTTCCTGAGCCAGCGTCGCGCCAGCGGTCCATCAGGACCGGCGGGCGAGCCCGAGATGCAGGGCGGCACGGGCCAGCCGGTGGCGGCGCCCGAGCCCGGCCCCACGGCGAGCGTGAACGAGCAGCCGTGAACGGATGAGAAGCCCGGATCGGCGAGCGATCGGGCGGAAGCGGGCGGGCGTGTCGGAGCGGTGGGTTGAGCGTTCGAGCGAGTGTCCTGAGGCGGAACTGGAGCGGATCATGACGATCGGGATCAAGCAACTGGTGTACGCGGGCGTGCTGCTTGGCGTGCCTGTTTCGAGCTACTTTCTCGTGTTCAAGCCTCAGAACGAGGCGATCGCGCGAGCCAAGAGCGAGATCGACCTCAAGCAGAACATGCTGACGAAGCTGCGCGAGGCGACGCGCACGACCGACGACCTCAAGCGTACCAACGCGGAGATCGCCCAGAGCGTCAAGGGTCTGGAGGCCCGGCTGCCCAGCGACAAGGAGATCGACGCGATTCTGCGCGATGTGGCGCAGATCGCCGCGGCCAGCGGGTTGAAGCTGCCCGTGTTCAAGAAGAACGACAAGCCGCAGCAGGCGGGGCTGGCGATGGAGCAGCCGCTGGAGATGGAACTGACGGGCGACTTTGACGGGCTGTACCTGTTTCTGCTCAAGCTCGAGCAGCTCCCGCGGATCACGCGTCTGACGGACCTGAAGATCGAGCGACCGGCCAAGGACGCCGAGGACGGCGAGGTCAAGGCGACGTGCACGCTGTCGATCTTCTATCAGGACGCCGCGGCATCGGCCGGCGGCAGCGTCGCAGGGGCGACGGGGCGTGAGAGCGGGGGTGGGCGATGAACGGGAGCAACTCCATGAGCGACACGAGCGGCGCCGGCAGCAACCCGGGCTCGGGCAACGGGATCAACGCCTTGGCGACGACGGAGAGCACGGGCTCTCCGGCGCTGCCGGGGCTCGAGGGGCTGATGCCCACCGCTCCGACGCGACGCGCGAACCTGCAGGCCATCATCCTGGTCGTGGTGGTGGTCGCGTCGGTCGCGCTGCTGCTTGGTATGCGGCAGCTTGGCGTCGCGCCGGGTCTGAAGTCCGCGCAGGCGAAGCTGAATGTCGAGGTGCCCGAGTCGCCGCGAGAGAACGCGCGTCGTCAGGAACTGCTTCTGGCCGAGCTGGCCGCGAGCCGCACGAGCCAGCAGGTACCGGTCGAGCAGCTGCGGGTCAACCCGTTCGTCGTGGCATCGACGGTGAGCGGCGCGGGCGGCGGGGCGAGCGCGGGCGGCACGACCGACGCCGACACGCAGGCGCGCGCGCAGGCCGCGGCCCGCGCTCGGGCGATCGCCGAGCGCCGCGCGAAGCTGGAGCAGTCTCTCAACGCGATGACGCTGCACTCGGTGATGGCCGGCAGTGTTCCGCTGGCGCGGATCAACTCGGGCGTGTACCGCGTCGGGCAGAATGTCGATGACATCTTCACGGTGTCGAAGATCGAAGGCCTGACGGTCACGCTGACGGCAGACGGGCAGGAGTTCATCCTGCGGATGGGCGTGGGCACGAGCGCTCCGCGCGGCGACACGCGTCGCGGCGGTGCGAGCGGTGGCGGACCGGGCGGTGGCACGCCGCACCCGCTGGACCCGAAGGAGCAGCCGCCGGAACTGCCGGCGCAGGGTGTGAACGGCTCGGGCGCTGGCGGCGGTGCGCCGTCGGGCGCAGGCCCGGGAGGTTTGCCGCCCAGGTCGGGCCGCAACGAGCCCCGAGGGCCGGTCGGCGCGCTGTGATGATGGAGCGGCGACCGTCGGAGTGATGGGTCGTGGCTCGGAGGAGGAAAGCCGGCGTGTGTCGTGCCGGGCGCATGGGCCGAGACTTCAATGCAAGGGGCACGCGTGGCGAAGTTTGACATCGATGACATTCTGAACGAACTGGGCATCGATCCGAGCAGCGCCGATGCGACCAAGGCAGTCGGATCGAAGAAGCCCAAGCCGGCGCAGGGCGATGGCGGTGTCGGGAGCGACGCCAAGGGCGCGACGCCCGCCGGCGGCCGTCGCGAGAGCGATCGGCACATTCCGCTCGGTCTGAACACGCTCTCATTCGAGGAAGCCGAGGGGCCGACGATCATCGCCCCGACACCGGCACCAACTCAGGAACCAACTCCGGCGACGGCACCGACGGCAGCGCCGAACGCATCGGCCGCGGCAAGCCCCGCACGCACGGACGACAGCGCGGAGCGAAGCGGCCCGCCCGGCACCGCGGCGGCGCCGGCAGCGCCGGCGGCCAACGGTGGGCGTTCATCATCGATGGCGCTCTCGACGATCTATCAGCCCGAGCAGATCGACGGTGTTTCGCGCGGGCAGGATCTCGGCGAGGCGCTGCTGGCCGCGGAGGCGATCACGGCGCAGCAACTCACGGCGGCGCAGCAGGTCGTCAGGCAGTCCCCCGGTCGGCGACTGGCGACGGTGCTCGTCGAGCAGGGCGCGGATGAGGCGAAGGTGCAGAAGGTTGTCGCGGCGATCGCGGGCCTGCCCTTCGAGCAGATCGACCTTGCCAAGGGGCTCGATGGCGGATTCGACGGGGCGTTGCTCCAGAGGCTCGGCGCGGACTTTGCGCGCAAGCACATGGTGCTGCCGCTGCGCACGGATGGGGCGCGCGTCGTGCTTGGCGTTGTGCGTCCGGACGACGTGTTCCTGCTCGATGAGATCAAGCAGCGGCTGGGTGTGCCCGCGGTGAAGATCGTGATCGTGACGGGGTTCGAGCTGCGCGGCGCGCTGGAGATCGTCGGCGATAAGAACAGCGCGCCGACGGAGGATGTGGGCAAGATCCTCGCGCAGGTTCAGGAGAGCGATGTTCAGGTCGAGAAGCGGGCCGATCAGGAGGTCGATCTCGAGAAGGAAGCCGGCGAGAGCCCGGTGATCAAGTACGTGAACCTGGTGATTCAGAACGCGGTCAAGGAGGGCGCGAGCGACATCCACATCGAGCCCAGCGACAAGAAACTGACCGTGCGGTTCCGTATCGACGGCGAGTTGTACTCCATGATGGAGCCGCCGGCGAGCATGTCCGCGGCGATCGCTTCGCGGTTGAAGATCATGGGCAATCTGGACATTTCCGAGCGCCGCCTGCCGCAGGACGGACGCATCCGCTGCATCGTCGGCGGTCGGAAGCTGGACCTTCGCTTGAGCACTCTGCCGACGCAGTACGGCGAGAAGGCCGTCATGCGTATTCTCGACACGCGATCCATCAATGTGAAGCTCGAGGACCTCGGGTTCGACGAGAACACGATGGAGAACTGGAAGAACCAGGTCAACAAGCCGCACGGCATCGTGCTGGTGACCGGGCCGACCGGCTCGGGCAAGACCACGACCCTGTACTCGTCGCTCTGCACGCTCGACAAGACGAGCATGAACATCTCGACGGTCGAGGACCCGATCGAGTATCACCTTGATGGCATCACGCAGTGCCAGACGCACGACAAGATCGGCATGAGCTTCGCCAAGGCGCTCAAGGCGCTGCTGCGTCAGGACCCTGACGTGATCATGCTCGGTGAGATTCGTGACCAGGAGACGGCGCTCATCGCCGTGCAGGCCGCGCTCACGGGCCACCTGGTGCTCAGCACGCTGCACACCAACGATGCGCCGAGTTCGATCACGCGACTGGTGAACATCGGCATGGAGCCGTTCCTGGTCGGCGCGGCCGTCAACGGCGTGCTGGCACAGCGGCTGGTCCGGAAGATCTGCTCCAACTGCAAGACCGAGCGCGAGCCCAGCGAGGAGATGAAGGAGTTCCTCGCGCTGCAGGGCTACGACGCGACGAGGATCTTCATGGGCAAAGGCTGCGACCGATGCCGCAACACCGGGTACTCCGGGCGTGTGGGTCTGTACGAACTGCTCGTCGTCGACGACCAGTTGCGAGACATCATCGCGCGCAACCCGAACGTGGCGGAGCTGCGCCGGCTGTGCGCCGAGCGCGGCATGGTGACGCTGCGCCAGGACGGGCTGAAGAAGGCCTCGCTCGGCCGCACGAGTGTTGAAGAGGTGCTGCGCGCGACCGAAGCCGCGGCGTGAGTTCAGGCCAGTCCGGGCAGGCAGGGCTTCTTGTCGCGGAGGGCCGCGCGGAGGTCCGTCAGCGCCCGCAGCGAGGGCTTGGGCTGGGCCATGGTGGCCATGAGCCCGCCGCCGGGCATCTCACCGCCGTTGGTCGCGGGGGCGTCGAGCAGTTCCTGCCAGCAGATGCTCGTGACGTAGGGCTTGGCGGCGACCATCGCGGCGACGGAGGCGAGCCAGGCGCTCTGGGTCTGCTCGGACCACGGCGCGCGCCAGTGGCCGGGCTCGAGTGCCGCGTCGGCGGGGGTCTCGTTGGGCTGCGCGGCGCGACTGGGGCAGCCCATGACGCTGATGGAGATCGGCTTGTCGTACGAGGCCAAGTCGTCGAGCAGCGAGCTGATCGTCAGCAGATCCCGCGCGCTGCGGCCCGGGTCGGCGTGACCGGCCTGCAGGCGGACACCGAGGATGTCGCACTCGACCTGCACCTGGTTGATCAGTTCGGCGTAAAGGCCGGGCGCAATGGCCTTGGCGCCGCGGGCCATGCCGGTGTACTCGCCGAAGGGCATGGCCAGTTCGACGCTGACGCGGGCCTGAGGCTGGAGTTTCTTGACCAGTGCGCAGCAGAGCTTGGTCAGCTCCATGCACTGCTCGTAGGTCAGACGGAACGAGCCGCCGACGTTCAGGCCGCTGGCGACGCACCAGGTGTGCACGGTCTTGCGGTAGCGCGTGACGAGATTCTTGACATAGTCGCAGACCACATCGCGGAAAGTCTCGTAATCGTGCTCCCAGATGTACAGCCAGTCGGGCACGCACGATGGGTGCAGGTCGAGCACGGGCCCGGCGTGCACGGGGAGTTTGGCCTTCATGATGGCCCACTCGATCCAGCGGTCGGTACGCGTGAAGCTGTACTTGCCTTCGGTCGGCTCCATCTCCACCCAGCGCATGGGCAGGCAGACAAAGTCGCACGCGCCGGCGATCGAGTTGGCCAGTTCCGGCGCGAAGAACGCCGGGTTCACGCGGCAGCCGACTTTCGGAAAGTCCGTCAGGATCACGCCGGGGCTGCCGGCGAGCATGGACTTGCTCTGTCGGGCCTCGCTGTCGGTCAGGGCGTTCGCGGGCGGCGGGTGCGCGGCGATTCGGGCCAGTTCGCCCGTGACTCGTCGCGTGTGCTGCAGACGGGCCTGAAGAATGGCCATCGCCTCGCCCGCGGCGACGCCAAGGTCGAGCGCTCGCCGCGCGGCGCGTTCGGCGGCGTTGGTGTAGCCGTTGGTGATCGTCGGGTCGTAGCGCGTTGCCAGCAGTGCCGCGGTGAAGGCTTCGCGGGCCTTTTCGACCAGGCGCAGGACCGGGTCATCGGCCGCGTGCTCGAAGAGGGACCACTCCTCGAGTTTGTTCAGCAGCAGCATGATCTGGTGGCGGGCCAGTTCCAGCGAGAGCAGGTAGGGGCGCTCGCGCTCGGGGAGCATGCAGGTGCGAAGGGTGATGTTCCCGCCGCCGAGGCGGACCGAGGTGGTGCCGCCGAGGGAGACTTCGACGGACTCGGTGGGGAAGCTCAGGCCGAGGCCAGCGGAGCCATCGACGGACTTCTCGACGCAGATCGAGCCGCGTTCGAGCTCGATGTCGGCCGAAACGGTGACGCCGTCGTTGATCAGACAGTGCGCATGGCGCAGGGGGAACGCGATGGCGGGGCCCGACTTGTCGAAGACGGCGAACGTCAGCATTCGGCACACCAGCGCTGGGCGGGGTCGGCGATCACAGCGGAGCGTAGCCGGGATGCGCCGATGCGGCGCGGCGGCCGCGGGTGGCGGGCAGATCCGCTTCGGGGGCTCCGGTCAGCCCAGAATGCTCCGGCGGTTGTTGACGTAGTCCCAGAGGACGAAACGGTCCAGATCGGTGCCGCCGGTGAAGAAGACGCGACCGCCCGTGCTCTCGGCGATGCGGTGAGCGAAGCCGATGTCCTCGCTGGACTGGTTCCAACTGGGCAGCAGGAAGATGTTGATGGTGATGCCGTCGCGTTTGGCGGCCAGAGCCTCGCGCATGGTGGCTTCTTCGGTCAGCGGGTCGGGGGGATAGAGCAGGTAGAGCATCGAGCCGTCCATGTGCGCGGTCGGGAGGCCGTCGGTGATCAGGACGATCTGCTTGTTGGGCGTGTCCTGCGGCGCAAGGAGGCGGCGGGCCAGCAGCAGTGCGTGCTGGATGTTCGTAAAGTGCGGCGGGATGAGCGACTCGCTGACGTTCGGGTCGCTCAGATCGGCGCGGAGGCGCACCGTCGGCGAGTGAATCGTCACGGGCTTTGGCATGAGCGTCGGCACATCGGCGATCGCGCGGACCTTGGCCAGCGAGAAGACCTCGACGAAACTGAGATGATCGCCCGGATACTCGCGTCGGATCAGGGCATCCAGGCCCAGCGCCATGCGCTTGACGTTGATGTACTGCCCGTCGTACCGCATCGAGCCGGACATGTCCATGAGCACGCACGTGGCGCAGCGCGGGTTGTTGCGGGTGCGGTGGACCTCGATGTCATCGGTGCGGAGTCGGACGGGGCGCGGACCGGCGGTCGGGGCGCCGCCCTCGCGCGCCCCGCGAACCATCGCGTTGATCATCGTCTGCGGGATGTCCATGTTCGCGGCCGAGTCGCCGAACTCGTACGCGCGCGTGCTCGGCAGTTCGACCGCGCCGTCGCCGATGATCGTGCCGGTGTGGCGGCCCGAGCGCGCGGCCTGGAGCGAACTGAAGATCTCGCGCAGCACCTTGCCCTGAAACGTGCGCATGGCCTGCGGCGAGAGCTCGTAGCCCTGAGCGGAGCGCTCGAGCCCCTGACGCGCGGCTTCGGCTTCGAGCATCTGCTGGATCTGCTCGGCGAGTTGCCGCAGTTGCTCGACCTGCGACTCATCTGCGAAGCGGGAGAGTTCATCAAGGTCGATGATCGCCACCTGGGCGTTCTTGAGCGCCTCGCGCAGTTGCTCGAGGAGTTTGTCGATCGCGATAAGTTCCTCGCGGATGGCGATCGCCTGATCCACGTCCAGGGGCGTGCGGCCCGTGAAGGTGTAGCGGGCGGCGAGATCCTCGACCTGGTACTTCTCGCCCATGCGCTCCATGAGGCGCAGCAGCTCCAGGGCGCCGGGGTTGTTCTCGCCGCCGGCCTTGTACCAGATGGTCTCCAGATCGCGGAGCTGGTCGCCCTCAACGGCCCGCTTGAAGTCCTTGCGGAGTTTGTCCGGCAGATCGACCTTGCGCGCCTGGCGATCGACGGCCTTGGCGCTGTCACGGAGCACGCCCTGGGTTTCGTAGGTCTCCAGGATCTTGCGCTTGCGCTCCTCGAGCATGTCGATGAGCGAGTCGAGACTCGGGCCCAGGCCCGCGACCTGCGACGGATCCAGCCGCACGGCGTTGGCGAGTTCTTCGGGGGTCAGGCGGCGCGTGTTGCCGAAGCGCAGCATGTGCTCCATCGCGGCGCTGGCCATATCCGGCGGCGGGGCGGTGGGGGATGGGAAGGACGAGGGATCGAAGCGCTGATAGGTGTGCACGATGCCGCCGGGGGTGCGCGGTGCCGGGCGATCGGCGGGGTTGGCGCGGTTGGCTGCGGGTTGCCGGTCGTCGGCGGGTGCGGGGTCAGGTTTCATATTCCACCCTGCCGAAGCGGCTGCTGCGGGAGACCTTGTCCATGGCCCAGAGTCCGGCGAGAACGAACTCGACGCAACTGGCGCGCACCTGGATGTCCTGGCTGGCGTTGACCTCGAAGGCCTTGTCCCAGATTGGCGGGACGCGCTTGACGCGCTCGGCGTACTGCGACGACGGGAGCATGTCGCCGACTTCGATCTTGACGCCCTTGGAGAAGATCTCGGCGATCTCGTTCAGGCCGTGTTCCTTGACGTACTCCTCGAAGACGACGCGGACACTCTCGGCGAGGATGGCCTCCAAGACCTGCCTCTCGCTCATCTGGTGCGTGCCCATGAGGTCGAGTTCGAGCTTGCCGCTGCCGGAGGCCTGGATGTGCGCCAGGTCGCTGATGCGCGGGACGCTGGGCGACTCGCCGAGCGAGATCGCGCGTCGGCGGGCGTTGGCGATCATGGTGCGGTAGTTGGCGATGCTGAAGCGGGCGCTCACGCCCGACTGCTGATCAACGTACTTGCTCTTGCGGGCGCAGATGCTCATCTGCTCGACCACTTCCTTCATGAAGCGCGGGACCAGGACCGGGAACTCGCCGCCGAGGCTCAGCCGCGCATCGCTGTGCGACGTGTCGGGCGCGAGGGCCTCGCGCTCCATGACCTCGATGCCGGTGTCGCGGTCGAGCGGGTAATGGGTCTGGATCGTCGCGCCGATGCGGTCCTTGAGCTGCGGGATGACCTTGCCCGAGCGGTTGTACGTGCTGGGGTTGGCGCTGAAGAGGATGACGATGTCCAGGTCGAACTTGATCGGGTAGCCGCGGATCTGCACGTCGCGCTCTTCGAGGATGTTGAACAGGCCGACCTGAACGAGATCATCGAGGTCGGGCAGTTCGTTCATCGCGAAGATGCCGCGGTGCGTGCGCGGGATCAGGCCCAGGTGCAGCGCATCCTCGCTGCCCATGCTCGTGCCCGAGGCGAGGCGCGCGGGGTCGAGCTCGCCGATAATGTCGGCGAACTTCGTGCCGGGGGCGAGGCGCTCGGCGTACCGCTCGCTCCTGTGCCACCACGCGATCGGCACGCCGTCGGCCGGTGTCTTGGCGAGCAACTCGCGCCCCGCACGCGTGATCGGCTTCTCCGGATCCTCGTGAACGGGGCACCCCGCGATGTCGAGGTACGGCACGTACTCATCGAGGAACCGCGGCAGCAGCCGCATGAGTTTGCTCTTGCCCTGACCCTTCTCGCCCAGAAAGAGCATGTCGCTCCCGGCGAGCACCGCGTTGACCACCTCGGGCAGCACCGTGTTCTCGTAGCCCACCATCCCCGGGAAAAGCTCCGCGCCCGCGCGCAGCGCTCGCGTCATGTTGTCGCGCAGTTCGGCCTTGACCGATCGCGAGCGCCAGCCCGAGGCGCGCAAGGCCGCGAGCGTTCGCGGCAGGGTCGTCGGGTCCATCGGTCCGGGCAGAGTGGGGGCGCTGGCGGTCATGCGATGCAAGCCTCCGTGTTCAACACAGGCGGGATTTGTCTGCGTGCGTAGAGCGTACGAGGAAGAGCGTAGCACCGATGCGAACCGAGCGCGGATCCGTGTTAGACTCGCCGAGCATGAGCGGACCGCCGACTCCAGCATCGCCATCGCCGAACGAGCCGAACGCACAGGCCGCGCACGCCGTAAGCCGATCGATCCCGGGCATGTCCCGGCGGGCGGCCCGTCGGCTTGTGCTCCTTGGGCTGCTGGTGGCGATCCTCGGGATCGTGCCGATCGTTCTTGTTCAGATCAGCCGATTCGTCGGCGTGGTGTACAGCGATGGCGCGGGTAGGCTGCGGGGTCTGCTCGACGCCGGCTGGTCCGAGGCGCTGCTCTGGCCACCGAGCAGGCCCGCAGAGGGCGTTCATGTTGTTCGGCGGGATGCGACCAAAGGGTGGATCGTGATCGCGGGCTCGCCCCATTCGCCGCAGTACGTTCAGAGCACGCATCTGACCGGCTTGTCTTTGCTGCCGACGGGACTGGGTGGCATGCTGGTCGTGATCGGCACGCTTGTGCTGCGTCGACCCGGTCGCGGCCAGTGTCCGCATTGCGGCTACAGCCGCGCGGGGCTGGAGCCCTCGGCGCTGTGCCCCGAGTGCGGCCGCGGCCCGATGCAGGCCTAGCGAACGGCGACATCACTGCGCGTGCGATGGTCCGAGCAGCGTTGAGCCCGATAGCCGTGAGACACTGGCGACGATGATCTCGATCGCGCGGTCGATGTCGAAGCTCGTGGTGTGTCGCGAGAGCGAGAATCGCACCGAGCCGTGGGCCAACTCCGGCGGCACGCCCATGGCCAGGAGCACCGGCGATGGATCGAGCGACCCTGATGAGCACGCGGCGCCCGCGCTGGCCGCAAGACCGCGCTCGCTCATGGCCAGCAGCAGCGCCTCGGCCTCAAGCCGCGGGAACGCGATGTTCGTGGTGTTCCATAGCCGCGCGTCGCGCGCGGTCGGGCCGTTGATCCGCGAGCCGGGCACCCGCGCGAGCACCGCCGTCTCGAGCCGATCGCGCAGTGAGGCGAGCCTCTCGCGGACGCCAGCGTCGGCGAGCCACGCGAGCGCCTCGCTCGCGGCGACGCCCGCTCCGACGATGCCGGGAACGTTCTCCGTGCCGCCGCGGCGGCCCTGTTCCTGCACGCCGTGGAGCATCGGGCGCAGACGGAATCCCGTGCGTGTCACCAGCACGCCGACGCCTTTCGGGCCGTGGAACTTGTGCGGCGAGAACGTGACCAGATCCGAGTCGAGCATCGCGCCGCCCGGTGTGCCACCGGTCTGGCTCGGCGACGAGGGATCCATCAGAGAGAGGTCCGTGGGCTCTTTGCCGATCCACTGCGTCGCATCGACGTGCATCGCCGCGCCCAGTTCGCGGGCGAGTGTCGTCAGCGCCGCGACGGGTTGAATCGCGCCGGTTTCGTTGTTCGCCCATTGCACGCTCATCAGTGCCGCGGGTGTGCCGCGGAGATCGCGTGCGGCCTGCGCGGCGTCGATGACGCCTTGCGCATCCATCGGCATGTGGACGAGTTCGATCTCGCCCCGGTCGCGCAGGTCGGTCAGCAGTTCGCGCACGGCCGAGTGCTCGATCGCGCTGGTGATGACCCGCGGCGGCCGCTCCGGATCACGCACGCGCGACAGCACGCCGCGGATCGATAGGTCGATGGACTCGGTCCCGCCGGAGACAAAAGTGACGCATCGCGGGCGGACGTTCACCAGTGCCGCGACCTGGGCGCGGGCCAGTTCGACCACGCGCCGCGCCTCCTGCCCGGCTCGGTGAACGCTGGAGGGGTTGTGCCAGGCGTGCGAAAGGGCGTGCGTCATCGCGTCGATGACCGCGGGCGAGGGCCGCGTCGTGGCGTTGTTGTCCAGATGGATCACGCGGAATCGTAGTGGTTTCCTGAGGCGATGAGAATTTTTTTGTTGATGGTGAAAGACGCCGCTGCGTCGCGTGCATCCATGGTGTCGGCGTGAGGCACGCCAACGAACAACCCCTTTCGAGGAGAAGAGAAATGACCGCTCGCAGCACCATCGTCCGTCTCGCGTCCGCCACCCTTGCTCTGGCCGCCCTTTCCGGAACCGCCAGCGCCGCGGTGTTCTTCGACGGCGTGTTCAACCCCGCCGACTGGTCGCTGACGGTCTCCACCAACGCGTCGGGCGCGGGCAGCACGGTGCAGGCCAACCAGATTCCCGCCGGCGGCAACCCGCTGGAGTATCGACGCATCCGGAACAATCTGGTCGTGTCCAGCGCGGGCAACGGCTTTGTCACCGGTGTGCACATGAACGCCAACTCGTTCTACACCCCCAGCAGCCAGGGCGCGATCAGCAGCATCAACTACAGCGAGGACTCGATCGCCTTCTCAGGGCCCGGCAACGTGCAGGGCGGCGGCCTGGCGATCATCCAGGGCGGGCGGACGTACGTTCAGCGACTGCCGATCTTCGTGATGCCCCTGCCCGCGTTCAGCACCTGGACCGCGCAGAGCACCGTCATCACCGCGTCGGACATGTACGAACTTGACAACACGGGCAGCTTCCTGCCCTTTAGTAACCCGGACTTCACCATCGCCGGGACGATCATGCAGTTCGGCTTCTGGCGCGGCAACTCGGCGAACCAGAACGTGAACACCGATGCCGGCATCGACAACTGGCGCGTCGAGGTCATCCCGACCCCCGCCGCGGCGAGCCTGCTGATGGGCGCGGGCGTGCTGGCGGCACGCCGCCGTCGGGCCTGATCCGCTCGTCCCTCGTCCCGCGTCTCCTCTCTCCAAGGACCGCAGGACGCTCGATCTCTCCAAGCGTCGGCCTCTCCACCGACGTGACAGCATGGGCACAAAGTTCGAAGCGGCCGACTCCAACGGGTCGGCCGCTTTCTTTGGCGACCGGTTCGCACCACGTTCACGAGCGTTTCAGCCCTCGAGCTCCTGCCAGCGTGCGTACAGCCGGGCGACCTCGCCCTGTGCCGCGGTCATCGCCTTGCAAGCCTCGTCGAGCTTCCGCCGATCCGCCAGCACCGCGGGATCGTTCATCGCCTTCTCGAGCCGCTGCACCTCCCCCTCGGCTTTGGCGATGTTCGCCTCCATCCCGTCGAGCTCCTTCTGCTCCTTGAACGAGAGTTTCTTCTTCGCGGCCGCCGCGGCGGGCTTGGGCGAACCGGCCGATCCGCCCGCGGGCTGCGGGGTCTGTGTGGTCTGTGTCTGCGCGGCGGCCGCGGCGGGCTTGGTCTTGGCGAGCTGGCGGAGCCGCGCCTGCACGCTGACGTACTGCAGGTAGTCGGCGTAATAGTGCGCGCCGCCCTCGCCATCGAGCACCAGCACACGGTTGGCCAGTCGCTCGAGCATCGCGCGATCGTGCGTGACCAGCAGCACCGCGCCGGGGAACTCCTCGAGGCTCTCCTCGAGCACCTCCAGCGTGGGAATGTCCAGATCGTTCGTCGGCTCGTCGAGCACCAGCACGTCCGCCGGCGCGAGCATGAGCAGCGCCAGGTGCACACGCGCACGCTCGCCGCCGCTGAGCGTCGCGATGGGGCTGCGCAGCTGGTCCTTGGAGAACAGGAACATCGCGGCGTACGTCGCGACGTGAATCTGGCGATCCCGATAGATCACGCTGTCCGTCGGCGAGATCGTCTCGCCGAGGGTCATCTCCGGATCCAGTTCCGTCCGGTGCTGGCTGAAGACCACGACACGCAGCTTGTCGGCACGCTGAACGGTGCCGAGTTTCGGCGCGCTCCGCGGCAGCTCGTGCTCGATGGACTTGGCCTCGGCGATCGCTTCCTCGCTCGGCGGGTCGCTCTCGAGCTCGCCGGTCAGGACCTTGATCAGCGTGCTCTTGCCGCTGCCGTTCGGGCCCATGAGCCCAAGCTTGGTGCCCGGCGAGAGAATGACATCGACATCGCGAAAGAGCGTGCGACCGCCCAGCGCCTTGCTCACGCCGCGGGCCACGAGCAGCTTCTGCGTCCGCCGATCGGTACTGGCAAAGTCGATCGCCGCGGCCTTCGGCGGGGCGTTGCGCAGTTTCAGTGCGGCCAGTTCATCAATGCGAGCGAGAGATGCGTCGATCCGGCTTTTGCTCTTGGTCCGTCGGGCCTTGGCCCCGCGCGCCAGCCAACGCAGATCATCCTTGACCTGCCCCGCAAGGGCCTGCTGCTGACGCTGCTGGCCCTGAAGGAACTCATCCTTGCGGAAGAGGAACTCCTCCAGCCCACCCTGCACGCTGAATGTTCCTTCGGGATACGCGCCGGACAGCTCGATGATCCGCGATGCGCACGATTCCAGGAACAGCCGATCGTGCGTGATCACGATGCTGGCGAACTCGCCAGACTTGAGCGTGTCCTCCAGCCACTCGATCCCCTCGACGTCCAGGTGGTTCGTCGGCTCGTCGAGCATGAGAAGATCCGGCTCCCGCGCGAGCGCCCGGCAGATGCTCAGCCGCTTGCGCTGCCCGCCCGACAGCACCGATGTCGGCTTGGACAGATCGTCGAACCCGACCCGGTACAGCGCCATCTCCGCCGCCATCTCGAACTCGTGCTCATCGTGCATGTGCGCCGGCGGCGCGGCACGCACCGCGTCCAGCACCGCCGACAGCAGCGTCGAGCCCGCGGGAAACTCATCGCTCTGCGCGACATACGCGCTCCGCAGCCCCTTCCGCGGCGTGATCGTCCCCTCGTCAAAGTGCTCCAGCCCTGCGAGCATCTTCAGCAGCGTGCTCTTGCCCGCGCCGTTCGGCCCGATCAGCGCCACACGCTCGCGATCCTCCACGCTCATCGAGACGCCGGTAAACAGCGTCCGCGGCCCGAAGTGCTTGCCGATGTCACGCGCGGTCAGAAGGTTCGCCATAGAGAGCCCTCCGCGCGGGCGGAGGAAGTGTCCAGAAAGAGGTCTGTCGGACTCGGGCCGTCCGTATAAGAAGTGATGGTCTTGGCGGACGACGATGTTGAGGGCCTCTCGGAGTATGCGAGAGTCGCATTGACTCCTGCCACGCTCCGACTGAGGCGCGACGGACAGAACGCCAACGGCCCCCGTCGCCCCCTCACTTCGCCCCCGCCCCCACGCTGATGCCCACCGGAACAAACGTCCGCTTCACCCGCGCCTCGAACTCCTGCGGGTACTTGTTCATGATCGTCCGCACGGCCCAGTTGTTCCCGTCCGCCAGGCCGCAGATCGTCGTGCCGGGCATCGTGCCCATGCTCGTGGCGATCTCCAGCGCAAGGTCAAGGTCCTTCGTCTTGGCCGCGCCGCTCTCGATCCGCGTCAGCAACTGGTACAGCCAACCGCTGCCCTCGCGGCACGGCGTGCACTGTCCGCAGCTCTCGTGCTTGTAGAACCGCGCGATGTTCCGCGCAACGGCCACCATATCCGTGTCCTCGTCGAACACCGTCGGGCATGCCGTGCCGAGGCCCAGAACGTTGTACTTGCGACCGATGTCGAAGTCCATCTCCGCGTCCATCTGGTCCGGCCCGAGCACCCCCATGCTGATCCCGCCGGCGATCGCGCCCTTGAACTTCTTGCCGTTGCGCATCCCGTTGCAGTAGTCCTTGCTCTCGATCAGCACGCGCAGCGGAATGCCCAGGTCGCACTCGTACACGCCCGGGCGGTTCACGTGCCCGCTCACGCCCATGAGCTTCGTGCCCCAGCTCGCCGGCGCGCCGGCAAACGTCGAGTCGCAGCCCTGCTTGCTGAACCACTCCCAGCCCATCTCCATGATGCTCGGCACGTGCGCGAGCGTCTCGACGTTGTTGATGATCGTCGGACGCGCAAAGAGGCCCTTGATCGCCGGGAACGGCGGCTTGTTGCGGGGCCAGCCGCGCTTGCCCTCGATGGACTCGAGCAGGCCCGTCTCTTCGCCGCAGATGTACGCGCCCGCGCCGCGGTGCAGGTGCACATCCAGCCCCCACGCCTGATCGCGATTCTTCGTGCGCGTGCCCTGTAGCAGGCCCTGCTTGCCGAAGATCCCGCGCTCGTAGCACTCGCGGATGGCCTTCTCCATCACCTTGGCCTGGTGGTGATACTCGCCGCGGATGTAGAAGTACGCGGTCTGAATGCGGCACGCGTAGCAGGCGATCGCGATGCCCTCCAGCACGCTGTGCGGATCGAAGTCCATCAGCAGCCGGTCCTTGAACGACGCCGGCTCGCTCTCGTCGGCGTTGATCGCCAGGTATCGCTGCCCGCCGTCGCCGTTCGCGTCGGGCTTGGGCAGGAACGACCACTTCATGCCCGCCGGGAAGCCCGCACCGCCGCGCCCGCGCAGCACCGCCTTCTTGACATGCTCGACGACCTCATCGGGCGTCATCGTCGTGATCGTCTTGCGCAGCGACTCATACCCGCCCAGCGTGCCCGCGCCGGTGTTCGCCGGCGGACGCAGATACTCGTCCAGCCAGACGGTGTGACGATCTTTCGGGTTGCCGTGCGGCCAGCAGGGGATGCGCCGGGTCAACACCGGGTACGTCGTCTTGGCTGTCCAACTCGCTGTCGGGCTCATGCACCGTTCCTTCGCGCTCTGGGCGCGCACTGCTCAACCCGGCCCGAGCGCAACAAAGAGGTGGTGGGCACGCGGCCCATCGCTCGCCGAGTTCTGACGCACGCATGGTAGTCAACTCCGCACCGAGATCACCCGCCCGCCGCGATGGGCAACCGTGAGACCATCTTGCACGCGCGCTCAAGACGCCGCGGCGACGACGAAGTCGCGCCCTCGCGCCGCTGCGATCACCCGACCGGGGCCCCCGCAGACCCCGTCATCCACCCGCCATCCACAGCCCGGGCCGATGGCCATGCTCCGATCCCGTGTGACTGACAACGCCCTGTCAGCGGCCATCTAAGGCCATGAAGCACAGAAACTTGCGATCGTTCGCGGGCGCGTTTGTGGCCCCATTCGTGCGAATACCAAACAAACACCTTGCAAGCAGGTGGACGCGCAGCAACACTCCCCTCGTGCCCCGCGCAGCGTGCGCGGCGGCCAGTTCGGTGCGCGACGGATCGCCACCACATCCGTTCCGTCAGCGGCGCCTCGTCGGCAGGCCATCGACCGGGCGCGGGGAGTGACTGAGCATGTTCCACACGTCGTCCGATCGTTCCGTGTCTCCGATCGCGCCACCCGCCATCGACCCGTCGCCGCACGCCGAGCCGCCCGCTCGCACCGGTGCCTCGCGCCGGCGACGCGCGGCACGCGTTCACCAACCGAGCGACTTTCTCGCCCGTCGCCGCCGCCGTCAGCAGCAGGCCAGGCGTCACGCCGAAGGGCGCGAACTGGCGGATCAGTACGTCGAGCGTGCCGCGGCCCTGCCCAGCCGCGACCGCCAGTTGGTGCTCGCGGTCTACGAGCGCGGCATGTACATCAAGGACGCCGGCGCCGAGCAGGGGCTGTCGCCAGCGATCGCCGGGCGGCGTCTGGCTCGCCTGACGGCGCGCATGAAGAGCCCGACATTCGCGATGGTCCTCTCCCGTCGCGATGAGTGGCCGCGAGAGGTCGCGCGGCTGGCGACGCGCATCTTCCTTCACGGCGTCTCGGCGCGCGAGTCGGCGGATCTCGAGGGTGTGACGTACTTCCGCGCACGCAAGGTGCAACTGGCGGTGCTGCTGCTGCTCAACCAGCGCCGGGTGCAGCGCGATCGCGAGCAGATCCGCCGCGACATGGAGATCCGCTTCGACGATGAGCCCGCCGAGGTCCGCGACCCGATTCTCGACACGCCGTCATCCACATCGCCGCCGTCGGGCCAATCCCGCCCGCCGCGGCCGACATCACGCTGACCCATCGAACGACTCAGTCGTGATCCGTCGGCCCTCCGCCCGACCTGCCCGCGCACACGCGCACGCACCCGCACAGAGCACACGCATGACCACCCCCTCCGCTCGTCACCCCACGTCTTCGTCACATGTCACGCCGCGCACGCACGCGGGCGTCCGTCCCGGTCATCGAGCGCGCCGCCGGGCGCGACGGCGCGTCGCGCTGAGCACGCGCATCGCCCGTCGCCTGCTGCGGGCCGCGGCGATGCTCGGGATTCAACTTCCGCCGCGGGACCCGCTGGGCTCGCCACCGCCCGGCGCGGATCCGGCCTCAGGCCCGGTGGCCGATGCGGGCCCTTCACTTCCCGATCGAGTCGCCCGAGACCTTGACGACCACGCCCTGCCGGGCGTCATCACGCTGCTCAGCGGCCCAAGCGGTGTCGGCAAGAGCCGAGCGCTCCGCGCGTTGCACGCACGGCTGCGGGCGCGTCGACATCGCGTCGCGATCGTGCACATGCTCCGTCCGTCGCGCGACCGCCGACCGCTCGCGTGCGCCAGCAGCGAGCGGCTCGATCGCTGGCTCGCGCAGCTCGCCCGCGCGGGCCTTGCCGACGCCGCGTTGCTGCCCGTGCGAGCCCGCGACCTGAGCGACGGGCAGCACGCCCGCCTGCTGGTCGCTCGCGCGATGCTCCGCCTGGCTCCGAGTCCGCCCGCCCGTCACGCGGCACGGCCGATCGACTCGCAACCGTCGCCGCTCCCGCCGCCGACGCTCATCATCGACGAGTACGCCAGCACCCTCGACCTGCTCACCGCGCGATTGCTGACGATCAGCCTCAGCCGATGGGCGCGGCGATCAGGTGTGCGCATCATCGTCGCGAGCGCCCGCGATGAACTTGTCCCGGCCCTGCGTCGCGACCTGGCCGCGGCGCACCTGCACGTTCGCATGCTCTCGCACGCGGGTCTCATCTCGGCTGAGCCGCAGCAGGTTGCAGCGGAGATCAATCCTTGAACATCACCATCTCCATCGGCACACGCGCGGACTACCTCGCTCTGGCGCACCTGCACTACCGCTCGGGCCCGCCCGCGACGATCGCCCGCGTGCTCGTCGCCACGATCGACGCATCGGCGGGCGCGGAGCGCGAAACGCCCATCGGCGTTCTGGTCGTGTCGATGCCGACACTGTCCGGCTCGTGGCGATCTGGCGCGTGGCCCGGTGTCTTCGATGTCGGCACGCCCGCCGAGCGTGCACGCACGCTCAACCGTGACCTGCGCTGCATCTCGCGCGTCATCGTGGACCCTCGCGCCCGCGGCATTGGTGTCGCCGTCGCGCTCGTGGCGCACTATCTCCGCGATCCGCTCACGCCCAGGACCGAGGCCATCGCGAGCATGGGCAATCTCTGCCCCTTCTTCGCTCGCGCCGGCATGACGCCGATCGCCATCAGTCCCTCGTCGCGTGATCAGGCCCTGCGCCGAGCGCTGCGCGATCATGGCCTGGATCCGGTCGACCTCTGCGATGCGCCCCGCGTCGCGCGGCGTGCACGTGCACGCCCGGCACTGGGTCGCTCGCTGCGCACGTGGGCCGACGCCTCACGCGCGACGCGCGCCCAGCGCCACGCCTCGACCGAGCGCCTCGCGGTACTCGCCGCACGGAGTATCTCGCACCGCAAAGTCGCGTTCGTCCACACCTTCGCCCGTGATGCCGCCGCGCTAGCGCACACCTGATCCGCTGATTGGACCGATCAGCACCCAGCCCCGCTCCCGGAGCACCCCAATGCCCTCACGCAGACCCACGCGCCATACCTCCCGCCGCACCCGTCGCCCTGCCCGCACGTCGCGTGCTTCACGCCCCACGCGCGCCGCGGGAACGCGACGCAACTCCGCCTCGCGGCGTTCTCCGCAAGCACCGCCCACGTCATCGGCCGCACCCCCGTGCACTTCCGCTGCCAGGTCCGCCGCGTCGGCCGTGCGTGTCGACGGTGATGTCTCCGCCGCGCCCGCGAACATCGACGCGTTGCACGCGTTCATCGAGCGGACATGGGCCGTGCGTCTGGCGCGTGTGCCGATGGCCGCGCTGCCCGCCGCGTCGAGCGGTGCGGCGATCGATCGCGCAAGCGGGCCATCTGCTGCCGCGAGTGCCGCGCCGATGGACTACATCGCGTGGGCGTTCTTCGAGGGCCTTCCGCCATCAGACGCGCCGCCCGCGACGATCGACTCGCTCGATACGCCGATCGAGTTTCGCCGCGCGCCCAGCGACGCCGTCGTCTGGGCCTCTCGCGGCGGGGGCAAGACGTTTCTCGGCGCACTGGCCACCGCGCTCGACCTGATCTTCAAGCCCGGTATCGAGGTCCGCATCCTCGCCGGCTCGCTGGAACAGGCCGCACGCATGCACCACCACCTCCGCGCGTTCTTCCGCATTCCTGCGCTCGAGCCGCTGGTCGCCGGACGAATCACCGATCGCCGACTGGCACTCATCAGCGGCTCGCGGGTCGAGGTTCTCGCGGCGAGCCAGACCAGCGTCCGCGGTTCACGCGTCCAGAAACTCCGCTGCGATGAGGTCGACCTGTTCCATCCGGCGGTCTGGGAGGCCGTGCAACTGACCACCCGCTCGCTCGATGTCGCCGGACCGTGGGGCCCGCGCGTCCGCGGCTCGGTCGAGGCACTCAGGACGCTGCACATCCCCGGCGGTCTGATGTCGAGCATCGTCGCCGATAGCACGCCGATCCCGGGCCGCCCCGACACCGATGCGCACCCGCCCGCGACGCGCGCGCTCTTCCGCTGGTCCGTACTCGACGTGCTCGAGCACTGCCCGCCCGAGCGCTCGTGCGATGCCTGCGCGCTTCTGCCCGAGTGCGCCGGTCGAGCCAAGCTCCGCGCCCCGGCCGACGCGGGACATCTCCGCATCGATGATGCACTCGCTCAGCGGTCGCGCGTGTCGCTCGCGACCTGGAGCACCGAGATGCTCTGCAGACGTGCGAACCGCACCGACGCGGTGTTTCCGGAGTTCGACCCGGCGGTCCACCTTCATCGCACCGATGCGGTGCCGACCGCGTCCGAAGGTGCGGCACCGCCACCATCGCCGACCGAGACACCTTCGGTGCAGCCACCTCCGCCGGCCCATCCGCTCGCGCCGGAGCAGGTGCTGCCCGGCCCGGTCGGTCCGCAGGCCGCGGAGCACATCGTGCGCGTGTGCGCCATGGACTTTGGCTGGCGAAACCCAACATTCGCCATCCTCGCGACGCTCAGCCCTGACGGCACGCTGCACATCGTCGACGAGCGATCGTGGGAGCGCACCGCCATGGAGCAGATCATCGACGATCTCCGCGCCGCGGGCTGGGGCCCCTCCGGGCCTGCCGCGGCGGCCTGGATCGGTGTCGATCCCGCGGGGCATCAGCGGACCACCGCCGGTCCGATCAGCCCGATCTCGCTCCTGCGCCGCGCGGGATGGACGGTTCGTGCCGCGCGCTTTCCACTCGCACGCGGCCTCGAACTCGTGCGACGCCGATTGGAGCCGCGAGCCGACACGCGACGACCGCCGCGGGCCTCGCTCTCGCGTGCCATTCGCGCGGCGGCGCTGCGCAACTCCCGCGACGCGAGCGCCGCTCGCGGCGATCAGCAGGAGATCGCCACGCACGCGTCTGCTTCGACCGATCCCGGTCCGTCGCTCTTCATTCACCCGCGATGCTCGCAGCTCACACGCGCGCTCTCGAACTATCGCTGGCCCGGCGGCCGCCCGGACGCGGCCGAGCCGCTGAAAGACGGCAGCGACCACGCCGCGGACGCGTTGAGGTACCTCATCGTGAATCTCGATCGCCACCTCGATCGCCTGCATCACCCGCCGGCGATGCGATACTCCTGACCGCGGCACTTCCTGTGCGCTTCAAGCCGGCGTTGTGCGGATGGACGGTGGGCGGAGCGACACCTGCCGAGCCCGCTCGTCGGCCGCGGTCACCCACGTGTGGATCTTCACTTCCGGGTTTGCGTCCCCCGACAGCATGTGGGCCGGATGTTGATGGGGAAGCACGCCGTGCCAGAGTTGAAGCAGTTCGAAGCGCGAGTTCACGCCCATCGCGGCGTAGATCGACTTGATGTGGTCATGCACCGTATGGACGCTTCGGTGAATCCTCTGAGCGATCGCGCGTTCTTTGAGCCCCTCGATCATGAGTTCGAAGATTCGCTGTTGTGAAGTCGATGCCCGAGCCAGCATCGCGTTTCGCCTGGCCATGGGCCTGCCAACCTGCTGCGCATAGGCCCGTGCGATCGATGGGCCTATGGCCTTGAGCAGCATCCGCACGCGTTCCATCGTCGCGGCGGCGTCGGCTGAAGGGACACCGGAGCCCGACCCGGCGCGATCAGGACCGAAGACCTCGGGAAGGTCCACCTGCACGATCATCCAGCGCCCCGCGCGTTCGCTGGTCTCCGGAGTACACAGCCTGCAGAAGGGCCCGAGTCTTGCTTCACGTCGGAACGCCGCGTACGGCGTGAGCGCGAACTCCGCGGGGCTCATGATGTCCTCGAGCAGCCATGCCCCGCTGCGCGGTGATCCGTTGCGCGGCCGCCAGCCGCGAGGAAGGTCATCGCTCGCGCCGCCTCGGGCCAGATCTTCGCCGATACGAGTCGCGATGGGGCCACTGGCGTAGCCGCATACGGCCGAGGCGAGCGGGTTCCACGTGGAACCCGGCGGGCTGGTCGCCATCGCGGCCTCGATGTGCCACACACTCACCCCAACCGCCGGCCTGACTGCCGGCACACACTCGAGCATCAGGTCGCGTATGCACGACGCGGCGAGCGTCATCCAGTGCCGCGCATCGGGCTCGCCGCCCGGCAACAACTTCACCATCGCCGACGCGACCGCGGCGACGGCCCCGAGGTCCCAGGATTCTCGACCCGCCGCGTCCGGCGCGGCCCGGTCCGGCCCCGAGCCGTGTCGCCACTCGTGGGAATCCGCACCGGCACTGTGCCAGTCGTGCCTCATCCCCGCGGCATGGTCGCGGTCATTCGACGAGAATCTGTCCATGGGCTCACGGCTTGATCGCGTTGCGGATCGCCGCAACGAGATTGATCAGGTTCTGATTCGTGGTCGGATCGAGGTTGTTGTCCGGGCTCTTGAGGTGATTGTCGATCGCATCCAGGAGCAGGAGTAATCGTGCCGCGTCCACCGGGTTACTGACGTCGGGTGGCCCCATGGCATTGAACACCCCCGTCATGAACGCCACCAAGTCGTGCGCAATCGGCTTGGGTGGCAGATCCGCGCAGTCGCCGTTGTAGAACTTGTACAGACGGCAAATCAGGTCCCAGAGTTCCTGTTCCCACGTGGGCATCTTCGTCCTTTCTTATGAGCACCGCGCTCACATATCCTCTTCCCCGTTCAGAGACGCTCCGGAGTGTCCGAGTGTGAGCAGCGGCGACGAAAAATCTGAGCACTCGCGACCCGCGTTCGGGTTGCATTCGGACCGACGCGAGCATCTCGCCCATCTTCTCATGAACCATCTCCCGGTTCTCGAAAGGGTGGCTCAGCGCAAACTCACCAACCGGACTCGAAGCGTCCATGACGGGGCCGATGTCGCATCCTCAGTGCTGCGACGAATCGACCGGCTCGCCCTGGAGGGGCGGCTGACCGGGATGACCGATGATCAGGTCGTCGCCTTTGCCGTCACCATCGCCAGCAATCAGGCCATTTCCCGAACGCGTTCCATGGAGCGCCTGGCCACCCATCTCGGCGAGGACGGGGAGTACGCCCGACTGCTGCATGAGCGCCTTGTCCGGCTTCATGATGATGAGGAGGCGACGATGCTCCTCTGCCGCATCGCGCTGGGCATTGAAGACACCGCATCGCGTCAGCTCTTTCTCCTTCGCTGGAAGGGCCTGAGCTTCCCGATCATCGCCCAATTGCTGCGGATCACCCCGGAAGCCGCGCGGCAGCGATGGTCGGCGCTCCGGAAGATCCTCGAGGCTCGACTGCGCGGAGGGGAATTCGATGAGAGGCTTTGAATCCCGCTGGCTGAGCACGCAGGCGGACATCGCATGGCTCAACAGCGAGGTCCCTTATGACTGCCCGGGCCCGGTCGACACCCAGGGGCGGTGGCAACTCCATGACCTCGTCGCGGTCGGACCTCGAAGCTGGGTCTACATCGCCCACGATACCCGGCTCTCAACACCGACCTACAAAGCGCGCGTCGTCGTCAAGATCAGCCGCGAACCCGGCGGGCGGGAGGCCGAGCTCAGTCGCCAGATCGAGCATCCGGATGTTCCCGCCGTCCTGGACCGAGGGATCACCGATCTCGGTCACGCGTACATCGTGCTGGAGCTGATCGAGGGCCAGGGCCTGGACACCATCCCGGTCCCGTGGGAGCGCTCTCTTACCGTCCGGTTTGTCGCTCGCCTGGGGCGGATCATCGAGGCCGCGCACGCAAGGGGAATCGTTCACTGCGACCTCAAGCCCGACAATGTTCGCGTGGGCACCGACGGAAGGCCCGTCCTGATCGACTTCGATCTCGCCGCGTTGTCGCAGGGCGACTCCGGCGAGCCGAGTCGGGGCAACCTCGGGTACATGTCTCCGGAGCAGTTCCGAGGCGACATCGATGCGATCTCTCCGCAGGCCGATGTGTACGGACTCGGCGGACTGCTAACCTATCTCCTCACGGGCCAGCCGGTCAACGGTCGCGACGCCGATGAGGCCCGCGCCAATCTGGCGGCCGCACGACCGTGGGCGGCGAGTGTCGGCGAGAACGCGCTGAACCTGATCATCCGCCGCGCCGTCGCTGTCAGGACCGCCGAGCGGTATCGCTCGGTTTCGGACTTCGTGGGTGATCTCGAGCGCTGGCAGAGCAAGTTGCCGATTGCGTGGCAGAACCCCCCGCTGCACCATCGCGTCAGGCTCTGGGTACGGCGACGTCCCGGAGCCGCGACCGCCGCGGCGGCTTCGATGCTGCTCGCGAGCGGTGTCATCGCCGCGGCGTTTGCCTGGCAGAACATCCGCGCCGAAGCCCGGGCCGAATCGATCAGGCTCAACGCCAAGTTCGAGGCCGATCGGATCGCGATGGAGGCCCGGAAGGAGGCGGACCTCCTGTGGCAGGTGAATCAACGCTCACAGGCCGAGATCGAGCGTCTGCACAGCGCGGGCCGGGCCCAGATCCTGTTGTTCGCAAACTCGATGTTCTCCCGCTCCGCAAGCGGACAGGGTGAGCAGTACCTGCCCATGCTCAACTTGCTCCGGATGGTCTCGGACTATGCGCTCCTCGAGGCCAGCGGCAGGCCGCAGTTGCTCAAGGAGCGCCTCGCAACGCTCGAGAAGATGGAGGCGCGGGCACGGGAGCTCGGACAGTCCGACTCGGTCGCTCAACTCCTGACACGCATCGGAATCTGTGAGTTTCTCATACGCGACGGTCGATCGAACGAGGCGCTCGAGCGCCTCCGTGCGCTCCGTGCCGATTGGCAGGAGCGTCTCTCGACGAATGATCCGCTCAACGCGGTCCTCGATGCCATCGAGCTCTCGGCTCGTTTGGGCGTCGGCCAGCCGGTCGATGCTGAAACGCTGCGGCGTTGCCACGAAGCCCTTCAGCGTTCCGATGCTCCCACGATCTATTCGAAGATCCTGAGCGATGCGGAGAAGGCCTTCTCGCGACCGTGATCGCGATCCGCGCGCACGCCTGATGCGGGTGATTCTTCATCTCGCCACGCTCAGGCAAGCGGCTCGCACGCCCGCGCCAGTTCTGCCGCGGCGTTCGGCGTGCTCAGGTCAACCCGCACGGTCACTCCGCGCTCGTGATCGCTGTTGAGAATCAGCGTGTTGGGCTCCAGCAGCGTGCAGCCGTCCGGCGCCTTCTCATGCCCCAGGATGAAGGTCCCCGCGTTCATCGATGTGCCCAGCGCCGTCAGGTCGGCGGCACGGTGCCCGCGGCCCCAGACGATCAGCGACGCCGAGCCCCGCCGCGGGGCATAGTCCTCGTCGATCAGCGGTCGATCCATCACGGCCGGGTCGAACCGGTCCATGAGTTCCGGCGATGGCAGGCTGTGCAGGCAGAGCAGATCGCGCCCGCCCGCGCCGGCACCGCGAACGCGCAGCGCAACGGGCATGGAACGCACGAACGAGCCGATCGCCGCGTCGATGCGCGGCGAGTCCGCGCCGAACACGCGGCGGACACCGTCGTTGAACAGTTGCACCACCGGCACGCCGTCCTTGACGATCCCCGCGCCGGCGATCTGGCTGAGCTCGTGGTTGGCAAGCAGCGTGTGAACGTGATCCGGGAACAGCGCCTTGAGGTTCGCCACGCGGGCCAGCGCGCGGTACGAAAGGTCCAGACCATCGACGAGGTTCTCGCCGTGGATGACCTCGTGCAGCGTCAGGTGCGCCGCGGGGGGCTCGTCCGGTTCGGTCATTCCCGCGGCCTGCACGACGCGGGCCATGTGCACCGGGTTATCGTGCAGATCGCCCGTGGCGATGAGCCATCGATCGCCCGCCTGCTCGGCCCGCTCTCGCTGGTCCGGCGAAATCGGCCCGATCACATCGCACGAGCCCACGCGCACGCGCGAGGTCAGGTTCGCCCGCGCGCCGCGCTCCAGCGCGTCGATCACGCTGTCGGCGTCCATCAGGTTCAGATGCAGGCTCGCGTACACAGGCACCCCGGAGTAAGTCGCACGCCCGACGGCCCGCGCCGCCCGCCCCGCACAATCAATCGTCCTCGTCGTCGTCCATTTCGCTGGGCGGACTCATGCCCGTTCTCGAGCCGCTGCTCTGACGCTGCGAGCCCTGGCGTCGCAGCGCCGCCTCGCCCTCGAGTTCCAGCACGATCTGGTGCAGCCGCTCGGCGACCTCCGCCATGTTCGCCGGGCGGTCGCTCGGCTCGATCTCGACACAGTCCATGATCAGCCGGTCGAAGCTCTCGGGCACGCGCGAGTTGTACTCGCGCGGGCGCTTGGGCTTGGCCATCATCGATTCATCGATGTGCCCCAGCAGCGACTCGTCGCTGCCCAGCGCCGTCGGCACGTTCCGCCGCGTCAGCGTCCAGTACATCGTCGCGCCGAGGTTGTACACGTCGGTCTTCTCGGTGATCGGCTTGCGGTGAACCTGCTCGGGCGCGATGTAGTCCGGCGTGCCCTGGATCCGCTTCTTGATCGTGTTGACCGCGCAGCTCTGCCCGAGATCGATCACCTTCGCGAACCCGTCCGCGTCGGCGATGATGTTGTTCGGCTTCATGTCCGCGTGCACAAACCCGCGGCTGTGCATGTACGCCAGCGCCCGCGCCACCTGCTCGAAGATCTTCGCCGCCATCTCGAAGGTCCGCGGCGGCAGCTTCTCCAGTGGCTGGCCGTCGGCCAGTTCCATCAGCATCAAGAGTTCATCGGGCTTGCGCAGCAGCCCGGGACGCTTCTTGATCAGCTTGTGAACCTTGCGGATGTTCCGATGATCGAGCTTGCTCGCGATCGCGTACTCGCTCTCGGTCTGCTCCAGGAACCGCTCGTCCTTGTCCATGTGCTTAATGACCTGCTTGAGCGCCCAGATCTGCTTGCTCGATGGGTCCTGCACCAAGTAGATCGCCGACGCCGCCCCGCGCCCGATCTCCGAAATCACCCGGTAGCCCTCCACCGAGTCACCCACCTTGATCACTGTTCCCGGCAAGCCCACGTCCCTGGCCGATCCGGCCCGTTGCTGACCTTCGCTCCCGCAAAGCCCCCCGGCGGGACCATCCCGCCCGGGATCCATCGTTCACCGTTCCCGATCACGGGCAGAACGCCGCGTGCTCCGAAAGAACATGGTCGGACAGCATACCCCGTCGCGTGACTCTCCGACACGCTCGGCCCGCCGGTTCCCGGCAGGTGAGTCGGGATATTCCGTCGGTTCCACGCAGACCCCGCGTTTCGGGCTTTCTGATCGCGGTGGAATCCCTGTCAAATTGTTCCGAAAACACCGCCGCGACCGGGAGACCCGGTCGCGGCGAAGGAGTGTCAGAGAATGCCGGAGACCGAACGCCGGTGACGAGGCCAACCGGGGTCAGCGAATCACCGCCCCAAGGACTCGCGCAGCCAAGCCTCGGGGAAGAGCTTGCCCGGTCCGGAGACCGGCGCGATGTCACGGGCCAGAACGACCCTGTCGCGAGGGATCTTCAGTTCCGTGCACAGGGTCGAGATGAGGTGCTCGAGCCGGGCCAACTGAGCGGGCGTGAACTTCTGCCGGTTGCCATCGCCCACAAGGCAGATGCTGATCGCGTGCTGGTTGTACCACGGACCCTTGGCGCCGCCGGCGTGGGCGCCGGGGGCCTGATCCTGCCAGCGGTAGCCGACGTACAGCTCGCCATCATCCATCTTGCGGCCGTTGCCGATGATGAAGTGGTGGCCAAGACCCTTGGAACCGCGGGACTGATGCTCGCGGGCGATGCTGTCGGCGTCGCTGACGCTCGACCCGGAGTGGTGGATCACGATCGCCTGCCAACGCTTGCGGTCGAGTTCCGTCGTCGTGCGGAAGATCGCCTCGATGCTCGAGGTGGTCGCAGCGGTCGCCAGCGGCGTGAGCGTGAAGCCGTCGGCACGCGGCGCGCTGCGGTCCATGATCAGCAGCAGGCCGCCCACACACGTCATGGACGCCAGAAGCGACATCCAAACCGTGCGAGAACGACGGGAAATCCCGCCAACGGCGGGTGTCTTCGATCGGGTTGAGCGGTGACGTCGAGCCATAGAGGCGATTACCCCACTGCGAGTGTGCTATACGAATCGGGTGGGGCGGTCGGATTCCTTGCGAAAACACACAAACTTCTGCGAGCGAACTTCCGCGAACCTTCCGGCATCCGTCGCGATCATCCTAGCAGCGGGCCTTCCCGACGGCCTGCTCCCTGACGGATCCAAACTCCACCGGTGCGAGCGCTCATCGCTCCACACCATCCCTTGTGGTTCCAAGAACCACACTCCCGCCCGGGCATCACCCGTTCAGGCTCTTTGTGTCATCGGCCCGATTCCGGGCATTCTTTGCGCCCACGCAGCATCGCCCGCAGATTTTCCGCCGAGCGATCACTCCTTGGGCATCAAACGTCCGCGAACATTCGGCTTGAACCGACCGAACTCGTCCTCAACCACCTGCGGCGCGACCTGCCCGCGTACGCCGTCGTAGCGGTCGAAGGGCGTCCGCTCTTCCGTCCGCGAAAGCAGCGGCTTCGCGCAGCCGGCCAACAACCCGGCCAACAACCCGGACAGAGTCAGTGCCAGCACCGCGGCCGTGGATGCGGTGTGCGGGCGGCGGGTCGGTCGCTGCGTCGTCGATTCGATGCGGGGATTCATCACCCCGAGCGTACGCGATCACCCGACGCCGCGTCCCGCCAACCGCCCCTGTGAATCAAGCGTGATCACCCCATCGCGCAGCCCCTGATCAATGCCCAGATACACCGCCGCACAGACCGCCGTCGCCAGGTTCAGCGACCGCTCGTTGGGGAGCATGGGCAGCGTGACCAGCGAATCCGGAAAGCGAGCGAGCAGATCGTCGGGCAAGCCGCGAGTCTCTTTGCCGAAGATCAGATGATCGCCGGGCCGGATCGTGCAGGTATCGCTCGTTAGCGCACGAGTGGTACGGGTGGTGAACAGCCACATCCGCCCAGGCCGCTGCTCCTGCAGATACGCGTCGAAACTCTCGTGCATCGCCGGCGCCAGCCGCGGCCAGTAGTCCAGCCCGGCCCGGCGGCAGGCCTTCTCGCTGACATCGAACCCCAGCGGCTTGATCAGATGCAACGCGCACCCCGTCGCGACACACGTCCGCCCGATGTTGCCGGTGTTGTTCGGAATCTCCGGCTCGTGCAGCACAATGTGGAAGAGGGGGTTCACGCGAGCAAGGGTAGTGAGGGGGGCGATGCCGCGCGCTCCGCTCACCCTCCGCCCGGCGGAAATCCTTCCGGCATCCACGGTTCCAGATCCGCCACTCGCGCCCGCGCTTCATCGCTCGTCGGCACGCCCCAGGCCTGAAAGAACGGCCCCAGGTTCCGCCCGGTCGCTCTGCTGAACCGCTCCATCCACTGGTCGCGCTCCGCCTGCTCGCCGCGTGGTTTCTCGGCATCCGGCAGGTCGCGATACTCCGCGAACACGCGCTTGTATGTCTCCCAGCCGAAGGCTCGCTGCATCTGGATGTACATGATGAGCGCCGTGCTCGGGTCGCCCTTCCACTTCTCGAAACTCGCCTTGTCCCGGCGCAGGTGCCTGACGATCAGCCGCTGGCGGTCTTCTTCCTTCCACCACCACCCGTCGCCGACGGGCACGCCGCAGACCGTCTCGAGCGTGTACATCGTGAACAGGTTCACCGTGACCTCGCCCGTGCCGTCGAAGGTCCACAAAGGCGACTGGTGGTTGTGCCCGAGCTCGTGGAACAGCCCCCACGCATTGCGTCCGGCCTGAAGGTCCGCCGCGTTGGTCATGAACGCCGCGGCATCAAGGTGCGTCATGATCGGATACCCCGCGTGCATGTACCCGGCCGAAATCTGCTGGTCCGCCACGAACCGCTCCGGCCGCGGCCGCTCGCGGCTGATCTGGGCCAGATCCGCCTGCGAATCGGCGATTCGGTCCCACAGCGTCATCAGTTCGGCGGGATCTTCCACGCTCGCCGCGATGCTCGATGGCACCGTCAGGATGATCTTGCCGCTCTCGAACTCCGCCCATGGCACCTCGCCGCGCTCGGCCAGCACCCGCTGCATCGCCCACGCCTGAGGCGTCGTCCGCCCGAGCACAAACCGCGGCGACTCGACCGCTCCGGCAACCGTCACGCTCCCGCTCCAAGCGCTCCGGCCGCCCCGCGCCGGCTGCCCGTTGCCCCTGGCCGCCGGAACATCGATGTAGATCAGCCCGCCGAAAGCGCTGGTGATCTCCACGCTGGGGCCATCCAGCGGCCTTGAGACCACAACGCTCGGCGAGCGCGTCCACTTCTCATGATGGAAGTTGCGATCATCGTGCGCACCGATCTGCACCCGCACGCCCGCCTTCTTGGCCGCCGAGGCGTCGGCGTCGCTCATCGTCAGCCTGATCGTCCCGCCCGGCGGTGCGTACAGGCCCGTGCTGCGCCAGCCGTGGGCATCGCTGTCGATCTCCAGCGTCCGCGTGATCCGCTCCGCACCCTCGCCCACGGCGCCGGGGAACGCCGCCGCGGCGGGGTGTGCCGCGACCGCGGCGCCCCGCGAACTCTGCGACTCGAGTTCCCGCAGTTGCAGGGTCAGCAGCACGCGATCCAGCCCGCGCTCCGGGCCCATGGGCGAGTCGGCGCTGAGCGACAGGCCGTCGCCCCGCTCGGCCATCAACGCCGCGAGCCGAGGCCGAAGGTATGGATCGTCATCCTGCGCCGCGACCGCGGCCAGTTCCACGCTCGCCGAGGCCTGCTTGAGACGACGGACCTGCCCCTTGTCGGTCTTGCCCGGCTTTGCGCTGCGCTCGCCGCGCGTGCCCATGAGCAGGTCCAGTGCACTCCCGGCGTGCAGTTCGCGGTCGGCGATGTTCACTCCGGCTCCATCCGGGCCGGCCTGCCCCTGTGCGCCATCGGCCGCTGGCGCGATGTAGCCCTTCTGCCCCGTCCGCTCGAGCGTGCCATCGGCCCAGGCAATGCCCGCATCGCGCAGGAGCATGTTGCCGGGGTGCTGCTGCAAGGTCTTGCCCGGGTTGAGTTGCAGCCACCCCCAGCCCAGCCCGCCGATCACCAGCCCCATGCCGCGCTCGCTCGCCGCGACCACCGCCGTGCGCACGCTCGGCGTGATCGACCCTTGGCCGATGACCAGCACCCGCACGCTCGACAGCCGATCGGCGGTCACATCAGCCGGACGCGCGGTGGCCACACGCCACCCTTCGCTCCGGATGTGCTCGGCCAGTTCGCGGTTGTCGATCACCAGCACCTCGCCCGGCGCGGCCTTGGGTTCGGGGGCCGCGTCGGTCTCTGTCGATACCCAGCGCAGAGCGTTGGCGAGCAGCCGCCCGGTGTCGCCCACCTTCAGCGTGTCGGCGGACAGGTACCCCGTGTGCCCGAACGCCACCACGCGGCCCTTGCCCAGCACACCCGCCGCGACCACCGGCGCAGCACCGGTCCGGAAGCCCCCCAGCACCACCGCCCCGCTTGTCGGCGACATGACCGCCAGCGGCCCGGGCACACCCGGCGCGGCGATCTCCGACACGCCTTGGAGCAGCGACGACCGCGCGCGAGCCAAAAAGTCCCCCGGTTCCTCAGCCGCGGCGGGCGTCGCGGGCTTCTCGGGCAGCGGCCCGCCCTGCCCCGCCGCGCATGTTGCCGGGCACGCAAGCCCCGCAGTGACAAAGACGAACATCAATGCTCGGGCCGCCAAGACCACGCGGCGAACGTATTGAGGGTGACGCATCGGCCCAGTCTACCGACCGTTGCACCGAGTCCAGGTCACGTCCCAGTATCCGTGCACGGAATATCGAAACATTGCGCGCTCGGTGCCCCTCGACTCATGCCAAGGGCCGTCATCGTCGGCACGTTCCGCACCGGCCACCCGCGCAGACTCGGCGCCGATTCAACATGCTGGTCGAAGTTGAACCCGGCCCCGCGCGCGGGCCGATGACTGGGATCATGGTCGATGAACTTCCGAAGCAGCAGTCCCGCGAGCCCGCCAGCATGCCCGCCGCCACCATGGCTCGGCCAGTCCGTACCGCGGGCTCCGCGTACGCGTCACTCTGGCGGCTGGACCCCGCGGTGACCTTCCTGAACCACGGGTCGTACGGCGCGGTCCCAGAGAGTGTGCGTGCCGAGCACGCCGAGATCCGGGCCCGCATGGAGCGCGAGCCTGTGCGGTTCTTCAAGGTGGACCTCGAGCGCTTGATGGATGAGGCTCGCGAGGCGATCGGGCGGTTCATCGACTGCGACCCGATGTGCCTCGCGCCCGTGGCCAACGCGACCATCGCGCTGTGCACGGTCTTTGCCAACATCGACTTCCGCCCTGGCGACGAGGTCGTCGTGACCGACCACGAGTATTCCTCGGGCGTGAACGAACTCCAGCGCATCGCCGCGAAGACCGGCATCCGCATCGTGACAGCGAGGATTCCGTTCCCCGCGCCGAGTTCCGACTGGATCACCCGAGCGGTGGAGGACTGCCTGACCAGCCGCACGCGCCTGGTGATGGTCAGCCAGATCACCAGTTGCACATCCCTGATCCTCCCGGTCAAGGACATCGTCGAGCGCTGCCGAGCCCGCGGCATCGACACGCTCGTCGACGGAACCCACGCGCCGGGGCAGATCCCCGTCTCGGTCCGCGATATCGACCCGACGTACTTCGTCGGCAGCGGGCACAAGTGGATGTGCGCCCCCAAGGGCACGGGCTTCATGTACGTTCACCCCTCCCGACAGGCCTCGTTCCGCACGCTGGCCCTCTCCAGCCGCGCGGCGAAGGTCCGCCATGACCGCGCCCTGTTCCTGCGCGACTTTGACTACATGGGCACCGACGACTATTCGAACATCCTGGCCATGGTCCCGGCGATGCGCTTCATCGCGACGCTGATGAGCGACCAGACCCCCGGCACGAGCGCCGATATGCCGTCGGCATCATCCGCCAGCGCGCCCGCCGCCGGCGGAGAATCCGCGGCCCTCGATCGCCTTTACGCCGCGAATCACGAGCTTGTCCTGCGCGGGCGCGACATCGTCGCCGCCGCGATCGCGCCGTTCCTCGGCCCTCGCGCCCCGCTGCTCAACCCGCCCGCTCGCGAGGACCGCGTCGCCCGCGGCACCGGGAGCATGACCACGCTCGTCCTCCCCGATGAGCCCGCCGGCACCCCCGTGCGCCCGACCCTGTACGACGACCCGCTGCAGGATGCGCTGGTCGAGCGTCACGCGATCGTCGTGCCCATCTGGCGCTTCAGCGCGACGAATCAGCGTGTGCTCCGCATCAGCGCGCAGGTGTACAACTCCATCGAGCAGTATCACGCCCTGGCCAGCGCGCTGACACACGAACTCGCCCGCGAAATCGACCTCGCCGGCGGCATCGGCCCCCGGGCGTGAGTCCACCGGGCCTGCGATCGGCGAACGCCGGACCGATCCCGCGCCGCGCCGCCGGGTCCGCTGCATCCGTCCGCATGGCGGGCCGATACACTCAACGGCTATGCCTACGGGTCTGGAAACTCGGACGTTTCTCGTGCAGGCCTCGCGGCCCGGCGGGGGCACTACGTTCAGGCTCCGCGAGGCACAGAGCCGGGCGGCGCTGGCGGGAGATCTGCGTCGCGAGAAACTGCTGCTGGTCAAGGCCCTGGCGCTGCCCGCATGGGTCGGGCGCGGGTCGGCGACGCTGCCGGTCAAGGACCAGGTCGTGCTCAACGAGCAACTCGGCCACCTGCTCGCCCGCGGCGTGCCGCTGGTCGAAGCGCTCGAGGTCGTCACCGGCACCGTCACTCCTGCATCGCGCCCGGTGATCGAACTCATGCGTCAGCGCGTCAGCGCCGGCTCGAGCTTCGCCGATGCCTGCCGGAGCACGGGCGTGTTCGATGATGTCACCGTCGCGGTGTACCGGGCCGCGGAGCGCACGGGCGACCTGGCCGGCTCGGCCAAGCAGTTGGCCGTGACCGCTCGCCGGGCGATGGCCCTCCGCGGCGGCGCGCTGACGATGCTGGCGTACCCGCTGGTCACGCTGGCGGTCTGCTTCCTCGTCGCGTTCGTGATGATCGTCTTCATCGTGCCGACGATGGTCGACTCGCTGCTGCAGAGCGACGGCGCCAACATCCCCTGGTTCACGCGCGCGATGGCCGCCACCGGCTCGTTCATCAACGACTTCCTGCCGTTCTTCCTTCTGGGCTTCTTCGGGCTCGTGACGCTGCTGATCATCTCACGCAAGGCCATCGCCGCCGTGGCGCTGCGGGCCATGCGCGCCGCGCCGCTCTTCGGGCCGGTGCTGCTGGCGCAGGAGAGCGCACGGTTCTTCTCGACCCTCGCGGCGATGACCCGCTCGGGCGTGCCCCTGGCCGATGCGCTGGGCACCGCCAACCAGGCCATCGGCCACCCGCGCCTCCGCTCGCAAATGGAGCGGCTGCGCACGCGGCTGGTCGAGGGCGGCGTGCTGCGTGTGCTCATCGATCAGGTCGATGCGCTCCCGCTGGCCACGCGCCGACTGCTCATCGCCGCGGAGCGATCCGGCGATCTCGACGCGGCGTTCAACTCCCTCGCGTCGGACATGACCGATGAGGTCGAGCGCCGCAGCGCGCGGCTCATGGCCCTGCTCCAGCCCGTGCTGATCATCTTCATGTTCACCGTCGTCGGCTCGATCATCCTCTCGCTGCTGATCCCGATGATCAATTCCACGGGGCAAATCGGCGGCCCCTGATCCCGCGAGCGATCGCCAGTGCGCCCCGGTGCGCTCGGCGCGGGCGGCTCGTCCGGTGATCGCAAAAACGAACAGGGCCCGGCGTGGTGCCGGGCCCTGTGTGCATGAACAGATCTGCGATGCTGTGCGTCCGAGCCCGGTGGCTCAGGCGCGGCGGCGACGCGAGGCGACCAGACCGCCCAGGCCAAGGATGGCCGCGGCGGACGGTGTCGGGACGACCTCGAAGGAGTAGAACGCGATCTCGCCCGCGCCGGTGCCGTTGGTGGCGGTGAACACGTCGCCGTTGAGGCGAAGAGCCTGCTCGCTGGCAGAGCGGCTGAGCGCGTCGTTGCGGTACAGCGAGCCGGCATTGTTGGCGTCGAGCTGCTGAGGCGCGTTGCCGATGCCACCGGCGGAGAAGAACGGGCTGCCGGCGGTCGCGTTGTAGGACGTGCTGTGCGCGAGCTGCGTCACGACGTTGGCGATGCCGACGTAGTAGCGGCCAACCGGGAGGTTGCCGGTCCAGGTGGCGCGGTTGTCGTTCACGGCGCCGTTGTCGTTGGCGCCGATCAGGTTGAACGACGCGTCATAGATCACGATGTCGGTGTTCACCGCCGAGGTGTGGCCGCTGGACAGCGTGATCGCGGCCGAGCCGCCGATCGCGTTGATCGAGCCGATGTCCCGCGGAGTGATGGCGGCCTGAGCGAGTGTCAGCGTGTAGTTCGTGGAGCCACTTCCGCTGACGCGCGAGGCGCGGATCGACAGGTCGGACTGGTCGCCGATGGTGTACCAAACCAGCGAGGAGCGGATCGAACCGGTGAGATCGACGTCGCCAGCGACGAAGCCGCGGTTGACGCCGCGAACGTTCATGCCCGACAGGACCGACGACGTCAGCGTGTTGCGCGTGATCTTGGGCAGACCCGCACCGGCAATGTTCGTCGTGCGGACGCGGAAGTAGTCCGGATCCGTCGAGAAGTTGTTCGTCGTTCCCGTGATCGTGTCGCCGGCCGTCATCGGGCCGACAAGGTTCGCCGTGGCCTTGGTGTTGTTGCTCTCGGTCTCGGGGAACGCCGCGGCCATCGCCGAGCCGGCCAGACCAAGAACCATCATCGCGGAAAGGGCAGTCGTCGTCTTCATCGTCTCTCCTCAGCAGGTGGGCAACGCTTTCGCGATGCCGATAGAAAACCCCGCCGAGCGCACGCTCGGCGGACAGGGTTGGCGCTCCCGCCCACGAGGTTGGGCAAGATCGGCCAATGCGTTGTTCAGGGGACCTCTCTCTCGCCCTGCAGGCCTGTATACACCGACCTGACGTTCAGACACTAGCCCGGCGTGGGGCGAAAGCAACGAGGACCGCACCGAATGGCACCCGGTCGCTGAATTCCCTCACGTTCGGGGGGAGATTATGCGACGTTCTTTAAGGGCTCCGCAGTTGGTTTCCCGGGTGCATCCACCCCGCGATCACGGTAAAAAAACGGGCGGATGGAGCATGCTCCATCCGCCCGACTCGTTGCTGCTCAGTTGCGAATCCCGTCAAGGCGTCACTCGCGCTGCTGCGAGGCGAGGATGATGTAGTACAGCAGCGTCATGATCGTGCCGACCGTCGCCGCGACGTACGTCAACGCCGCGGCGTTGAGCACGCGGTTCATCGCCTGCGCCTGGGCGCCAGGGGCGACCAGCTGGGTGTTGGCCAGCAGCCGCTTGGCGCGGGCAGAGGCATCGAACTCCACCGGCAGATTGATGAGCTGGAACGCGACGACAAGGCTGAACAGGGCGATGCCGCCGATGAGAATCCAGCCACCGAGGCTGCCGAGGGCGCTCGCGCCGAGCAGGCCGACCATGATCAGGATGAGCCCGGCGGTCGAGCCGACATTGGCCAGCGGCACGATGCCGTTGCGGATGACCAGCGGCGCGTAGCCGTTGGCATCCTGAATCGCGTGCCCGACCTCGTGCGCCGCGATGCCCAGAGCCGCGACGCTGCGGCCGTTGTAGACATCGGGGCTGAGGCGCAGAACCTTGGCCCGGGGGTCGTAGTGATCGCTCAGGTGGCCCGGCGTGGTCTCCACGCGGACGTTGGAGATGTTGTTGGCCTCGAGGATCATGCGGGCGGTGTCGGCACCGGTAAAGCCGCTGCTGGCAAGCACTTGGCTCGCCTGCGCGTAGGTCGCCTTCACCCGCCAGGCCGCCCACAACGACAGCAGCAGCGGCGGAATCATGAACACCAGATACAGCGTCAAACCACCCATGACTTCAATCCTCCTTCTGCGAACACATCGGCTCGCCAATCCACCCTGATTACGAAAGATCGTAGTGCTTCGGATTTGCCTCGGCGGGATTTGATCCCTGGAACCGGGCAAAACAAACCGTCAGTCTGTTTGTACTCGGTCTACCGACTCGGGGGGGTATCGGTTGAGGCTTCTCGCAGGCGTTCGAAGGCCTCGCGCTGTGCCGGGGTAAGGGTCCGAGGGCCGAGAATGCGGAGCTCGACGAGCAGGTCACCCGGATCGCCGGTGGTGCCAGCGCGGACGGGCAGGCCGCGGCCGCGGATGCGTAGCCGCTGGCCCGTGGTGCTGCCCTCGGGGATGGAGAGGGTGACGGTGCCGGTGGGGGCGGTCAGATCGACACGCGTGCCGAGCGCGGCATCCCAGGGCCAGAGGTCGAGCCGGGCGATGATGTCTTTGCCGGCCAGAGAGAAGCGATCATCGGGTTTGACGCGGATGGTCAGGCGGATGTCGCCGCGGGTGGGCTGGTTGGGCGCGCTGGCGGGGTGATGGGCGCGGAGCCGGCGCGGGGAGCCCTGGCCTCGGAGGCGGAGTTCGGCGTTGTCGGCGACGCCCGCGGGGATTTTCACGTCGATGGTGCGCGATGAGCCGTCGGGATCGTTGACGCTCAGGGAGCGCGAGCAGCCCGCGCAGGCTTCGGCGATGGAGATTTCGATGGTGGATTCGATGTCGTGCGAGGGCGATGTGGTGGGTTCGGCGGCCTGGGTGCGGAAGCCCTGAGCCGGTCCGGCCGAGCCGAAGATCGACTCGAACATATCGGAGAAGTCGACACCCGACGACGGATCGAAGCCGAAGGGGCCGGGGCCAGCGGGGCCTTTGCGGGCGCGGGAGCGTGGTCCCGCGGCGTAGCCGAAGGGCGTGCTGGCCGCGAAGTCGTTGACATCGCCGCCCGCCTTCTGGAAGGCCTCGGCCTGTTGCCATGCGGAGCCGAAGCGGTCGTAGAGCGCGCGGGTGCGGTCGTCCTTGAGGACCTCGTACGCGGCGGAGACGGCCTTGAACCGGGCCTCGGCGGACTTGTCCTTGTTCACATCGGGGTGGTACTGCCGAGCCAGAGCGCGATAGGCCTTCTGGATCTCGGCGCTGCTGGCCGATCGAGCGACGCCGAGGACGGCGTAGTAGTCGGAGGCATCAGAAGATGTCGGGTTTGGGCGGGGCATGTGGCTGAGAAAGGGTACGGGGGGAACAGGGCGAACCATCGGCCGCCGCGGCGGGGACATCTCGATCAGGAGAGAAACGGCAAAGGCTGTGCCGAGCGTTCATGGCATCGGGGCGGTGGGCGTGATCCGGTGGTCTGTCAGAGTGGCAGGAAGGGGCAGTGCCGGCGGCGTGCCTGTGGCGGGCATGGTCCGGAGAACTGCTCAGGCGTTGGGGTCGCGTTCGCGGCGGGGTCGGATGGCGTCAGGGTTGGCGCGGCGACTGAGCTTGAGAAAGTGCAGGGAATGAGGGGGCGATCGCCGCGTGTGGCGCACTGGCACGGAGTTTGTCTTTGTCATGGGCGACGACGCGGTCGCGGACGAGTGTGTCCCGAACGCGGCCGCATGTTGAACGACCAGTGTGAAAGGAGCGGATGCAATGAACACGATGACGATTCGACCGATGGTCCGTGGCGGGGTGGTTGGCCCTTCGACGGTGCTGAGCGAGTTCGATCGACTGCTGAGCGAAGTGTTCGACGCGTCGGTGTTCGGCGCGCCGGTCTTCCGCGGGCTCGCGACGCCGCGGCGTCCTGTGCCGTCGATGAACCTGTGGGAGGATGCGGAGGCGATCCACGTCGAGGCGGAACTGCCCGGCATGAAGATCGAGGATGTCGATGTGACGCTCGAGGGCGAGGAGTTGACGATCGCCGGGCGGCGCACGAGCGAGCAGAAGTCCGGCGAGGGCCAGGGCGTGGAGTATCTGCGTCGCGAGCGCGTGGTGGCGGACTTCTCGCGCACGGTGCGGATCGCCGAGAGCATCGATGCCGAGAACGTGCGTGCGAGTCTGCGCGACGGCGTGCTGCACGTGACGCTTCCCAAGAGCGCGGCGAAGAACCGCAGGCGGATCGCCGTCACCGAGGGCGGTGCGAGCGGCCAGTGAGTTGCGGGTGTCGCCGCGTCGAGGCGGCGCACCGGTTGCGTGAGTGGGTCTGGTGTGGTGGTTCCCGGGGTCGGGGTCTCAAGGAGACTTCGCATGAATGCGTGCAATGTGAATCGTGAGCAGGCGGGCGGCGGGGCGGCGGCGACGGAGCGTGCGGTGTTCGCGCCGGCGTACGACCTGATGCGGGATGCATCGGGCTGGACGATCGTGCTGGATGTGCCCGGCGCGACGCGCGAGACGATCGATCTGGAGGTCACGCCGGAGCGCGGCGCGACGGTGCTGACGATCAACGCGCGGGTGCCGTCGCGCGGAGCGCCCGAGGGCGGCGCGATGCTGGTGCAGGAGTACCGCGTGGGCGACTACCGCGCGGCGTTCAGGCTCCCGGCCGATGCCGACGCCGAGCGCATCGAGGCGTCGTACGACGCCGGCGTGCTGAGCGTGCGGCTGCCCGTCTCGGCGAAGGCCGGGCCCAGGAAGATCGCGCTGAGCAGGGACTGATCGTGACGCTCGGCGGGCATCCCGGCGATGCCGAACGGGAACCTGTCGGGCGTTGTCGGACCGTCCGCGGCCGGGTTTGCCCGAGCCGTAATCATCATCCGATCGCGCGAGCCCGGCGAACGCATGGGCGGCGATGAGCGTAGAGGGAACACACCGGCCCGCCCGCGGCCCGAGACCGCGGGCGGGCTTTTCGGAACAAGGTTCGGCCCGGCGGCGGGCCGCGGGTGCGTGTCGCGGGATGCGCAGGCAACACAGGAACGGTGCACGCGGCCGCGGATGACGCTGGGGCGTCCTTCGCCGGCACGACAGGAGAAGAGCATGTCGCTTCGTGGAGAGTCGGTTCGTCGTTCGGGCGCTTCGCTGAAGTTCATCCCGATGGGGGCGCTGAGCCTGGCGTTGTTCGGCGGCGGTGTGAGCGCGACGGCGCTGGCCGGCGAGAACGCGATCGCGGCCGATGGCGATCGGGCGATGGCTCTTGCCAACGATCTGTCCGCCGCGTTTGCGCGGGTGGCCCGCGATGTGACGCCGGCGATCGTGAACATCACGACCTTCGGCGAGCAGCAGGTTGCGCGGGGGCCGATGTTCGATCCGAACGATGAGTTCTTCCGGCGATTCTTCGGCGATGCGTTCCCGCAGCAGCCCGAGCAGCCGCGGGGCCGGCGCGGCCAGCCGCAGCAACTGCCCGAGGCGCAGCTGGGCACGGGATCGGGCATCGTCGTCAGCGCCGACGGCTACATCCTGACCAACAACCACGTCATCGAGCGCGGCACGCGCGTGCAGGTGGCCTTTGCCGACAATCGGCAGTACACCGCGACGGTTGTGGGGCGCGATCCGGCGACGGACGTGGCGGTTCTGAAGATCGAAGCGGACGAGTTGCCGTATGCAAAGCTCGGCAACTCCGATGCGGTGGAGGTCGGGCAGTGGGTGCTGGCCATCGGCAACCCGTTCGGCCTGAACCAGACGGTGACAGCGGGGATCATCTCGGCCAAGGGCCGCACGCTCAACGGCAACGGCACCACGCGCAGGCCCGGCGGCACCATGTTCGAGGACTTCCTGCAGACCGATGCGGCGATCAACCCCGGCAACTCCGGCGGGGCGCTGGTGAACCTCAAGGGAGAGGTCATCGGCATGAACACGGCCATCTTCACGCGCTCGGGAGGCTACATGGGGATCGGCTTTGCGATCCCCTCCAACATGGCAAGCGGCGTTCTGGAGCAGCTCAAGGCCACCGGCACCGTGCAGCGCGGGTTTCTCGGCGTGGGAATCCAGGATCTCGATCCGGACACGGCCAAGAGCCTCGGTTTCGAGGGACGCGGCGTGCTGATCAACGAGATTACCCCGGGCGGACCGGCGGACAAGGCCGGGCTGAAGACCGAGGACATCGTGCTGACGATCGACGGCCGCGCGACCGACAGCGCCAACGCGCTGCGGAACATCATCGCCTCGATCACGCCGGGCAGGAGCGTGAAGATGGAGGTCTTCCGCGAGGGCCGGAAGCAGACCCTGGAGGCGACGCTGGGCAACCGCGATGCGCAGACCGCCGCCGGCGGCGCGGCGGGGGGCAACGGCGTGGGGACGGACAACGTGCTCGGCGTGGCGGTGGCCACCGTCACGGCGGCGGATCGCGAGCGCCTGGGCGACGAGCGCGCCCGCGGGGTGATGATCACCGAGATCGCTCCGGAATCGCCCGTGGCGATGCTCGGGCTGCGGCCCGGGGACATGATCGTCGCGATCAACCGTGCGGAGATCACCGACGCCGCGGCGTTCACCGCGGCGCTGAAGAACGCGAACCTCGCTCAGGGCATCCGGCTGCGGATCCGCAGCGACGGAGCCGAGCGCGTCGCGACGATCATGATGAACCGCTGAGGGGCAGTGGCACAGTGGCGGGAGCCAGTGGCACAGTGGCAGAGTGACGCAGCGGCGCAGTGAAAGGCAGAGGGCATCGGCGGCGGGGCGGTGGGCGTTGGGCGCTTGACGGCGCGAGCGGGCGCTGCATCAGCGCTGTCCGGCGCCGCCGCGGCGCGGTTCCCCCCTGCCTCTGACTGCGCCACTCTGCCACTGTGTCACTGCGCCACTTCACTCCACCCCGAGATACTCGCGCATGTGCTGGTCGTAGGTTTCCTGATCCTTCTCGCGGGAGAGATCCAGGCGGAGTTCGTTGATGACCTTCGTTCCCTGGGGGATCCAACCCTTGTAGAAGGTCTCGTGGCTGATGTTGTTCATGATCCACTCGCCGACGGGGCCTTTGAAGGGCGGTCTGGTCATGCGTGTGCCGGGTCTGCCGGACTGCCGACAGAGGATCATGTTCGGCGGGAGGTTTTCGGGATCGATCCCGGCCGCACCGGCCCCTGCCTGACCGGCACCGGCCCCGGGCAGACCGACACCGACCAGGCCCTGACCGCCGCCGCCGGAGCCCTGCCTGGCCTTGAGATGGTCCGGCAGCGGGGGGGCCTCGCGACCGATCTGCTTGAGCAGCGCGGCGATGGCGGTCTGCGGCATCCGGTCGCCTTTCTCGGCGGCCACGAGGTATCCGCGGACCAGAACGGCCGCGGCCTGATCGTGATCGTTCGCTCTGATGAACATATCGCCCGCCATCTGGTAGGCTTTGCTCATGTCGGGAACCAGCTGCACGCATCGCGCGTAGCTCTGGGCCGCATCTTTGAAGCGACCGGCGTCGGCGTAGGCCTTTCCGAGCGAAAAGTGGGCCATTTCGTTGCTCGGGTCGGCGGAGCACATGTTCTCGAACTGCGCGATGCGCTTGTTGACGGCGTCGTCCATGCCTGATGGTAGATCCCCGATCGCGACGGGGGAGTTGCACGAAGGCGCGAAGGCGCGAAGAAGAGGGGAGAAGAGGAGGAGAAGGGAAGAGGAGGGGAGGAGAAGGGAAGAGGAGGGGAGGAGAAGGGAAGAGGAGGGGACAAGAAGGGAAGAGGAGGGGAGAAGAACAGAAGTGGGGCTTGGGCAGGTCGGCACCCCGCGGCGACGCTTCGGCTTTGGGCCTTTGGCGAGCGATGCGGCGGGGGGATGGGTGGCTTTGGCCCGGCGTGCGGCCGCGTGCGCGGGGTGAATCAGGTGGTTGTGGGCGGCACGGGGGGCGTCGGGCCGGTGCCGGGGCGCGTTCGCTGCGCTTGGGCGATGACGTGCGAAATCTCGGATTGCGCTGAGGCGACCGTGCGCGGCGCTGTCGCCGCCATCTCGGTCCACGGACGCGCATCGATCAACTTCTTGGCGATCCAATTGCCGATGACAAGCACCCCGATGACCATGATCGGCGCCAGCCTGTCGGTCGGGGCGATGACCAGTGCGGCGATGCACGCGACAGCGCGCATCGGACGGAACCACCACGGCGGCGGCGCGGAGAGATCTCGCGCTGAGCCCCAGCTCCGCCACAGCGGAGAGCCGATGTCCTCCGTCGAGCCCGCGTCATCGCGCTCCACCGGCACGATGATGTGCGCGATCGCCGAGGAGATGGCCGCGATCGTGATCGCGATGCCCACGAGCGTCCAGGCATGATCCGCCAGGCGCACGCTGCTGATCCCCGCCGCCCGGGCGAGCAGCGGTGCGGCGACCAGCACCGCGTACATCACACAGCCACAGACGACTGCGCGGAAAACCTGCCGCGTCAGCGCCTCTCCGTGGACCCGCCGCCCGAGCACAAGCATCGCCAGCATCCCGGCGAGCGCGGGTCCGATCATGCCAACGATCGATGGTTCCATCTCCATGCGCTCCCCTTGCATCCCGCCGCCCTCCGCCGTCGCGACATTGTAGAACGCGGATTACCACGGGGACACGCAGACCCGGACAACGGGGTGAGGAGCGTTTGCACGAAGACGCGAAGGCGCGAAGAAGAGGGGAGAAGAGGAGAAGAAGAGAAGAGGGGGGGAGAGGAAGAGAAGAGGAGGAGAGAAGAACAGGAGTGGGGCTTGGGCAGGTCGGCACGCCGCGGCGCGGCTTCGGCTTTGGGCCGTTGCCGAGCGATGCGGCGGGGGGATGGGTGGCGGTGGCCGGGCGTGCGGGAGATGGACCGGAGCGTCGACGCGATTCTGGGACGTTGTCAAGGGCACGCGCGGATGACCAACGGCCACCGAAGGCGTTTGGCCGCGATATGAAGGAGCTTCAAAGGCCTTTGAGAGAGCATCAAAGGCCTTTGAGAGAGCTTCAAAGGCCTTTGAAGGAGCTTCGAACGCATGTGAAGGAGCTTCGAAGGCCTTTGAAGGAGCTTCGAAGGCATGTGAAGGACCTTCAAAGGCATGTGAAGGAGCTTCGAAGGCATGTGAAGGAGCTTCGAAGGCATGTGAAGGAGCTTCGAAGGCCTTTGAAGGAGCCTCAAAGGGCATTGAAGGAGCTTCGCGGGGCTTTGAAATCGGCTCAAACGGCTCGGAAGCCCCGAAAGGCCCCATCAGAACCCGATCAAATCGCGTCATCGCGGCGGTCGTGCGGTGTTCGGGTCGGCCACTGGGCCCCCGGGCGCGATCACAGGGCCGCCGCGCGGGATCGCAGGGCCTCTGGGCGGGAGCCGCGAGCGTTGTCGGTCGGTCGGGTCGATGCGGCCGCACGGGGGGGCGACCTCCCAAGGCGGCAAACGCCATCGGCCCCTGCTGCGCTCTACGCTCTGGCATGAACCACGGCGGCGACACTCCGCAGCATCCCCCCCGCGTCGTCATCACCGGCGCGGGCTGGGTCACACCTCTGGGTCACAGCGTGGCGCAGACGTGGGAGGCCCTCATCGCCGGGCGCAGCGGCGTGGGAAAGATCACCCGCTTCGATGCCGCGACGTTCAAGACCAACTTCGCCGCGGAGGTCAAAGGGTTCACCCTCGCCGACCACGTCCCGGAGGCCATCGCCCGCGAGCACCACAGCGCCGGGCTCAACGCGCAGTTCGCTCTGGCCGCGGCCAAGCAGGCTCTGGAACAGGCGGGGATCGATGTGCAGGCGCCGAACGCGCCCGGCGCAGCCGCACACGGGGCCAGCGCAGCCGCACACGGGGCCAGCGCAGCCGCACACGGGGCCAGCGCAGCCACGCACGCGGCCAGCGCAGCCGCACACGCCCCCGGCGCAGCCGCACACGCGGCCGCAGCCGCCACAAAGGCCGGCAACCGCCCGTCGATCAACCCTCGGCGCTTCGGGCTCTACCTCGGCAGCGGTGAAGGCTCGCTCGACTTCCCGAACTACGCCCACAGCCACATCGCCGGGTGGGATGACGCCGCCCGGAAGGTCGATGGCAAGAAGTGGGCCGCGGCCGCGATGGCGACGATGAGCCCCATCCGCGAGATCGAGCAGGAAGCCAACATGACCCTCAGCCATGTCGCGTGGGCCTTCGGCTGCCGCGGCCCGGCGAGCAACTGCCTGACCGCCTGCGCCGCGAGCATCCAGGCCATCGGCGAGGCCTACGAACTGCTGCGTCGCGGCGATGCCGATGTGATGCTCGCCGGCGGGGCGCACACGATGGTTCACCCCCTGGGCGTGACGGGGTTCATCAGGCTGACGGCCCTCAGCGCCCGGAGCGATGACTTCGCCAGCGTGCCGCGTCCGTTCGACGCCACGCGGGACGGGTTCGTCATGGGGGAAGGGGCCGGCATCATCGTGATGGAGACCCTCGAGCACGCGCTGGGCCGCGGTGTGCGCCCGGAGAACATCCTCGCCGAAGTCCGGGGCTACGGCAGCAGTGCCGACGCGTTCAGGATCACGGACATGCACCCGCAGGGAGAAGGTCCGGCCGCGGCCATGCGCTCGGCGCTGGCCCAGGCCGGGATCGATCCGCGCTCTGTTGGTCCGGACGGTCGGCCCGGCGTTCAGTGGATCAGCGCCCACGGAACCGGGACCAAGGAGAACGACAAGATCGAGACCGCCGCGATCAAGTCGGTCTTCGGTGAACTGGCCCCGAAGATCCCGATCTCCTCGATCAAGAGCATGCTCGGTCACCTGATCGCCGCCGCCGGGGTCAGCAACGTCATCGCGAGCATGATGAGCATCAGGACCGGGCTCGTGCCGCCCACCATCAACCTGCGCACGCCCGATGCCGGTCTGGACCTTGACTATGTCCCCAACGTGGTGCGCGATGCCCGGGCGACGGGGGGCATCGACGCGTGCCTGTGCAACGCCTACGGCTTCGGCGGTCAGAATGACTGCGTGGTGATCGGCAGGTTCGTGCCATGAGCGCGGGCCGGGAGCCGGTCAAAGGCCACGGCGGCGGGAACACATCCGCGCCGATCATCGGCATCGACCTTGGAACAACCTTCAGCGTCGTCGCCATCGCCGGCTGGCCGCACGCGAGCGACCCCGCACGCGTGCTCAGCGGGGCCGATGGGCGCGAGCTCATCCCCAGCGTCGTGCGACTCAGCGCCGCCGATGCCTCGGCCCCGGTCATCGTCGGCGCGGAGGCCAAAGCCGCCGCCGCGGAGCACGTCGGAACGACCATTTCCAGCGCCAAACGCCTCATGGGCCGCTCGCTGGCGGAGGTTCTCGCCGCCGAAGGCATCGGGACCGGGGCGGAGGGCGGCGAGGACGCGACAAAGGGGCTTGAGAAAGCGACAGGCCGCGCCGATGCCGCGTCGATGGGCGATGCGGCGGCGACGGCGGCCATCGGCGTGCGCCCCGTCGCCGGTGAGCGCGGCGATGCGCGGCTGCGCATCACGGAAGATCGCGCCGGCGTGCGCACGCACCGCGATGTCTCGCCGCAGGAGGTCGCCGCCCACATCCTGATGCACCTCCGCCGCACCGCCGAGGCCGCGCTGGGTGTGCCGGTGCACAAGGCCGTGATCACGGTGCCCGCGTACTTCGATGATGCGCAGCGTCAGGCCACGCGCGAGGCCGGTCGGCTCGCCGGGCTCGATGTTGTGCGCCTCGTGGCCGAGCCCACCGCCGCGGCACTGGCGTACGGCCTGGGCCTGATGCCCGGCGACGCCGATCGCGTCGTCGCTGTCTACGACCTGGGCGGCGGTACCTTCGATGTGTCGATCCTCCGCATCACGCCCGCGGCGGTTGATGAAGGGACAAACAGCGCCGTCTCGACCTTCGCGGTGCTGGCCACCTCGGGAGACACGCATCTGGGAGGGGATGACTTCGATGCCCTTCTGGCCACGCGGCTCGGCCAGGCGGCGCACCGCGCCGGCGGCCCGCCGATCGCCGCCCAGAGCCCGTCGATGCGACGCCGCCTGCTGGCCGAGGCCGAGCGCCTCAAGATCGCGCTGAGCGACGAGCAGACGGCCACGGCCAGGATCGTGCTGGACGACGGCGCGGTCGTGACCGAGACCATCGGCCGCGCGGAGCTGGAAACTCTCATCCGTCCGCTGGTGGAGCGCACGCTGGAATCGTGCGCCAGGGCGATGCGAGATGCATCGCGCGACATGGGCGAGGGCGAACTGTCCGCGGTGGTGATGGTCGGCGGGAGCACGCGCGTGCCGCTGGTGCGGAAGATGGTCGCCGACTTCTTCTCGCTCACGCCGTACACCGCGCTGGACCCCGATCGCGTCGTGGCGATGGGCGCCGCGGTTCAGGCGAGCGTGCTCTCCGGTGCCAGACGCAGCGCTCTGCTGCTGGATGTGATCCCTCTGAGCCTGGGCGTGGAGACCCAGGGCGGCGGATTCGCCAGGCTCATCACGCGGAACGCACGCGTGCCGGCGCGCGCGGCGGAGATGTTCAGCACGAGCGTCGACGGGCAGACGTCGATCCGCCTGCACGTTCTCCAGGGCGAGAGAGAGATGGCGGCCGACTGCCGCAGCCTCGCGACGATGAACATCCGCGTCCCGCCGATGCCCGCCGGCGTGCCGCAGCTCCGCGTGCAGTTCGATGTGGACGCCAGCGGAATTCTCAACATCAGCGCCGTCGAGCAGCGGAGCGGCGCCCGGGCGGCGCTGCAGGTGCTCCCGAACCAGGGGCTCAGCGCCGAGGAGGTCCGGCGCATCGAGCGCGAGAGTTTCGCCAACGCCAAGGAGGACTTCCGTCGGCACCGCATCGCGGACCTCCTGGTCAACGCGAGGCTGGACCTGCACTGGATCGAGAAGCCCTACGCCGCCCACGCCTCGACGCTGACCGCCGAGCAGCGCACGCGGCTCGACGCGGCGATGGCGGCCGTGCGCGGGTTCATCCGGGCGGCCGGCGCCGATCACACGGCCGTCGACGCCGACGCGTTCAACGCCGCCAAGGCGGAACTGGACCGCGCCAGCGTTCCGCTGCACGAAGCGGCGATCAGCGCGAGCCTCCGCGGCATGCAGAGCGGTGCCCAGGCCCCGCCGCGCGGCTGAGCCGCGGCGAAGGTGTCAGCCGTTGCTGGTGTGATCCCATCCGAGCCCCGTCGCGTCGATCGTGTCGCCGCCGGAGGTGAGGATCACGCAGCCTTGACCCGCGCAGACACGGCCGATGCGCGTCAGCGGAACGGGCGCATCGCCGCCGAGAGCGATCGAATCGGGCAGGTCGGCCCCCGGGCGCACGGTCATGAGCAGTTCGTAGTCCTCACCATCGCCCGCCGCGGCGATGGGGCTGCGTGAAGGGTCGCGCAGCGGAAAGCGTGCCGCGTCGAGCTCGATGCGAACGCCGCTGGCGCGGGCCACGCGCCCGGCGTCGCGGCCCAGACCATCGGACAGATCGATCATCGCCCCGAGCGCATCGCCCAGACGATCCGCGAGCCACCCCGCCTGCGCGATGCGCGGCTCAAAGCGCAGGTGATGACCGCCGGAGAACGATGCGCCGACGCTCCCGGTGATGTACACGTCGTCGCCGATGCGTGCGGCGCTGCGAAGAACGGGGCCCCGGGTCGGATGGGTGTGCCCGGCGACGGTCACGGTGAGCACGGTCGGCCCCGGCGTATCGCCGACACGCGGCATGAGCGCGATGTCGCCCCCGACCAGCGGGCAGCCCCAGTGGCGGGCCCAGTGGCTCATGCGTTCGAAGAGTTCATCGGCTTGCTGCTGCGTCATGTCGTCGGACAGCGCGCCGGTGGCCAGCGCCCACGTCGGCGTGCCGGCCATCGCGGCGATGTCCGACACGCTGCGCGCCACGGCCTTGCGGGCGATCAGGTCGATGTCGGTGCCCGGCTCGTAGTGGCGGCCTTCGACAAGGTGGTCAACGGTGATCAGCATCGAGCCGCTGCTGCCGCGGAGCACGGCGCAGTCGTCGCCGGGGCCGACGATGACCGGGCCGTGCCCGTGAAGGTCGGCACTCCGGCGTGCGATATGCTCCAGCAGTCGGGACTCGTTCATCGCTCGCCTTGCGGGTTCGTGAATCGGGCACCGGCACCATCGCGGCGCGGATGAGTTGCCCGGCAAACATGCCGAGCGTCCGCCCCTAAGCGTATTGCGAGGTTCACGTGGCGTACGAACTGGAAGTGCAGGGCGTGTTTTCTGCGGCTCATGCGATCGTCATCGCCGGCCAGCGCGAGACGCTGCACGGACACGATTGGCACGTGACGGTGACCATCGCGGGAGATCGTCTGGATGGGGACGGCCTGTTGGTGGACTTTCATGCGGTGAAGAAGGATCTGGATGAGGTGATTGCCGGATGGCACAATCGGAACCTGAATGAGACCAGGCCGTTTGACAGGGTAAACCCTACAGCCGAGAACGTGGCGGGATTTCTTTTGGAAGAGTTATCAAGACGTGTCCGAAGTCGGTTCCCGGAACATCCGAAGAAGGGAACGCGGCGTATGAGTACTTCCCGATCTTCGCGCGCGCCGGTGCGTGTGGCGAAAGTTCGGGTGACCGAGGCGATCGGTTGCGCGGCGGTCGCGATCGCGGATGAGACGTGATCGGAGCTTGGCGCGACGAGATTCGGGCCGGCGTTGAACAGGAAGTCGAAGGATTCACGTGAGTTACGCGGAAGATCTGTTGGAAGCACGACGAGCCACCCAGAGTGTGATGCGAGGCGAGCAGGGCGCAACGACCCGCGGCGTGCAGGGCGTTCCTACGCCGCCGCCGGAGCCGTCGCAGGCGCAGTCGTCGATCGAGGCGCTCACGCAACTGGTGTTGCGGCCGGATGTTTCCGAGGCGGCGCAGACCTTCAATCGCGATCTGTCGTGGCTGGAGTTCAACGCGCGCGTGCTGCGGCAGGCGTTCGATGAGCGGCTGCCCCTTCTTGAGCGCGTGCGGTTTCTGGCGATTTTCACGAGCAATCTCGACGAGTTCGTGATGAAGCGCGTCGGGTTCCTTCAGCGCTGCATCGAGGAGGGTCGCAGCCCCGACGGGCCGGAGGCGCCGTCGCCGATGCAGATGCTCGAGACGGTTCGGCGGAGCTTTGAGCACCTGGAGGAGCAGCAGGCGGCGGTGTGGGACCGGTCGATCCGCCCGGCGCTCAAGTCCGCGGGGATCGAGTGTCTGCACTGGGATGAGCTCACGCCCCGAGAGCGCGAGTTGCTCCGCGAGCACTATCGCACGAGCGTGCTGCCCGTGCTGACGCCGCTCGCGGTGGACCCGGGGCACCGGTTCCCGTTCATCTCGAACCTGTCGAACAACCTCGGCGTGCTGATGAGCGAGCCGGGCGAGGCCGAGCCGCTGTTTGCGCGTGTGAAGGTTCCCGCGGGGCAGGGCCTGCCGCACTGGGTGCGTGTGCCGACCGAGGGTGGTGTGGCATCGGGGAAGAAGGACGCGGGGATCGGGCGGTTCATCGCGCTGCACGAGTTGATCACGCACAATCTGGATGATCTGTTCCCCGGGATGAAGATTCTGGAGGTCATGCCGTTCCGGGTGACACGCGCGGCCGACGGCGATTCGCCCAGCGACAGTCTCGAGGAAGAGGACGCGGACAATCTGCTGGAGTTCGTCGAGGCGCAGCTCAAGCGTCGGCGATTCGCGAAGGTTGTGCGGCTGGAGGTGCCGCGGGCGGCGAGCACCAAGCTGGTGCGCAGCGTGGTGGAGATGTTCAAGATCCGCGCGGAGGATGTGGACTGGAGCCAGGGGCTGCTGGACTTCCGTTCGTTGTTCGAGATCGCGGACCTGCCCCGCCCCGACCTTCGCCAGACGCCGTGGGCACCGGTGGTGCCTGCTCGGTTGCGCGAGGCGACGAGCGTGTTCAGCGCGATCCGGCGTGGCGATCTGCTGGTGCACCATCCGTACGAGAGCTTCAAGGACTCGGCGGAGCGGTTCATCGCCGAGGCCGCGGCGGACCCGGCGGTGCTGGCGATCAAGCAGACGATTTACCGCACCAGCCGCGACTCGCCGTTCGTTCAGCATCTCATCCGCGCGGCCGAGAGCGGCAAGCAGGTCGCGTGCCTGGTGGAAGTTCGCGCGCGGTTCGACGAAGGGCGCAACGTGCGTCTGGCCCGCGCGCTCGAGAAGGCCGGCGTTCACGTGGCCTACGGCGTGATCGGGTACAAGACGCACTGCAAGGCCTCGCTGGTCGTTCGTCGCGAGGAGGGGCAGTTGCGGTGCTACGCGCACCTTGGCACGGGCAACTACAACCCGTCGACCGCGATGCTGTACACGGACCTGGGCCTGTTCACGTGCGACCCGGACATCACGCGCGATGTGGTGGACCTGTTCAACCTGCTGACCGGGCGCAGCGGCAAGCACACGTACCGCAGGCTGCTGGTGGCGCCGCGGAGCATGAAGAAGGGCTTTCTGGAGCGGATCGCCCGCGAGGCGGACATCGCCCGGGCCTTCGCCGCGGGGACCAGTCCGGTGAACGGTCGGATCGTCGCGAAGATGAACGCGCTGGAGGATCCTGACATTACGCGTGCGCTGTACGAGGCCAGCCGCGCGGGCGCGAGCATCGACCTGTTCATCCGCGGCTTCTGCTGCCTGCGACCGGGCGTGCCCGGGCTGAGTCAGAACATCCGCGTGACGAGCGTTGTCGGGCGGTTCCTTGAGCACTCGCGCGTGTTCCACTTCGGCGCCGGTCAGGCCGATCCGCTCGACGGCGAGTGGTTCATCGGTAGCGCCGACTGGATGTACCGGAACCTGGAGCAGCGCGTTGAGGCGGTGTGCCCCGTGAGCGATCGTGCCGCGAGGCTGAAGCTCCAGCACATGATCGACGTGATGAGCACCGATGCGCGGTGCGCGTGGTCGCTGCGGAGCGACGGCCGCTACGTCCTGCGATCTCCCGGTCCGGACGCGATGCCGGGTTCGGCGGAGGATGTGGGCACGTTCGAGGCGCTGATGCGCGACGCGAGTTCCGGGGCCTGAAGGCCGTTTCCCGCGAGCCGTCGCGGCGGCTTTGCGCAATCATGATCCCACCTTCACGCGATGCAAATAGGTTTTGCGGGTGATGTTGCATTTACTCCTGCCGCCATGTACGGATGAGAGCCGCGCGCTCGGAGAGCGCCGCGTCCGTCGGGCGAACATCAGGAGATCGAGGATGCGTTCCGCCCTTGCCCGAGTGTGCCCTGCGCTGCTGGTGGCCCTTGCCGCCGTCGCGATGCCGGTGTCCGTTGTCAATGCGAGCATCGGGGCCTTCCGCGTGCTGCCGTACCAGATGAGCCCGACGACCCAGGGCATGACCATCAACTGGTTCACGATCGACGCCACGCCCGGCACGATCTCGATCTCCGGACCCGGGTTGAGCCAGCCGCTCGTGGTGAACTCCACGCCCGCGCTGACGCCGGTGCTGGACTACCAGATCCCCGCGGAACTCAACGCGGCCGGCGCGTTCCCGTTCTCGACGACGGCGATTTTCGAGGCTCCGGGTGTGCCGGCCCGCAACTACAAGCATCAGGCCGTGCTGACGGGCCTGCAGCCCGACACGCTCTACACGTACGTTGTGACGCAGGGCGCCTCGACGTACACCAACACATTCCGCACCGCCCCGCTGCCGACGAGCACGCGTGCGCTGCGGTTTGCGGTGCTCAGCGACAGCGAGACGCTGGTGTCCGGGCGGACGCGGTTCCGCGAGTGGGCCCGCACCACGCCGCAGGCGCCGGGCAGCACGGGCCGCCCGTTGGGGACCGGTCGCGGCCGGGATGCGTATCTCGTCACCGAGACGCTCGGCTACCAGGACAACATCCGTCAGATCGAGCTGCGCAACCCGGACATGATCATCATGCCGGGCGATCTGATCGAAGGCACGGGCAACGAGCAGCAGCGCCGCTGGGACGAGTTCTGGCGGCACAACGCCGGGCAGTATGACGACCTGCTCTCGGCCCGCCCGCTGGTGGCGGCGATCGGGAACAACTGCATCTTCAACGGCATCGGCGCGGGCGAGCCGGGCAGCGGCGGACCGCTGACCAACCAGTTGATCAGTTACGCGCGTCAGCAGTGGTCGGCGTACTTCGACTGGCCGAGCAACGGCTCGCCGGCGTTCGAAGACCTGTACCACCGGACGGACTACGGCCGCGTGACGATCATCACGCTCTGCTCGGTCAAGGCGACCGAGGAGGCCAACAGCCGCGTCGCGCCGCCGACGGGGCAGTTCGTGAACGTGAACTTCCCCGCCAATCGCGACACGAACCGCGCGTGGTTCAGCACGCCGTACGCCCCGGGCGACATCCCGGACTTCAACGTCGGCACGACGCAGTGGGACTGGGCGGTGCAGCAGCTCGCCGCGGCTCGCGCGGCGGGGCAGATCATCTTCGTGCAGTGGCACCACACGCCGTTCAGCCGGGGCATTCACGGCACGAGCGTCACGAGCAACCAGTCGGGCGAGGCGATGCGAATCTACGCGCCGCTGATGGAGCAGTACCGCGTCGCGGCGGTGTTCTGCGGTCACAGTGAGGTCGCCGAGATGAGCTACTTCGACACCGACGGTGACGGGCGCGGCGTCCACCTGTGGGATGTCGGCGCCGCCGGCGACGGCCTCCGCGGCGTGGAGGACGCGCCGGGCCTGACCGCCGCGGCCATCACCAACTGGCGGAACAACCCGCTCAACACGCTGGGCCAAAGCTTCCGCGTCAACCCGTTCCACCGCTGGTCGGCCGATCAGTCCGAGCCGGAACTCTGGAGCGGCACGCGGCTGATCCGCGGCGGAAAGCACTACGGGTTCCTCGAGGTCAACCTCCGCACGCTGAGCAACGGCAGGAGTCTGCTCCAGTTCCAGAACTACCACAACTTCCCGCTCAATGCCGGCGATGCCGACTTCACCGTGACCGGCTTCGAGCTCCGCCCCTACAACAACCGCGTCACGCTCATCGGCTCGCCCGATGATCTGCGGCCGATCTGCAACCCCGCCGACATCGCCAACACCGACGCGGTCGCCGGGCCCGATGGTGCCATCGACAACGGCGACTTCACGCTGTTCTTCCAGAGTTTCTTCGGTGATCCGACCGCGTCGGACGCGCTGGCGGCGGACATCGCAACGACCGACGGGACCACGTTCCACCCCAGCGAGGACGTCGCGGGCGCGGGCGGGCCGGACGGTGCGATCGATGGCGGCGACTTCAACGCCTTTGCTCGATGGTTCTTCGAGCGGGCGTGCGACTGACACACCGCACGCGCCGAGGTGTCCGAGAACCCACTCCCGGCGCGTACCACACGCAGGCCCCGTGACCAATGGTCGCGGGGTCTGTTCATTTCCGGCGGGCGATCACGCCGCGGGGTGATCCGGGCCGATACCGTCCGGTAGTCGCGGCGTGTGATCGGCGAGGTTCGCCGGTGCGCATCGCGGCGTGGGCCATGCGGAGCACGACGTGCGAGCCATTCGAGCGACCGACAACGGGCTGATCCTTGACACCGCCGCGGGCGCGCCGACGCTGAGCCCGGGCGAGGGATTGGTCCGGCCGATACTCGTGGGCGTGTCGCGAGCGGATATCGACATCGCCAAGGGGCGGTCGGGCTTTCGCGGGATCATCGGCCATGAGTTCGTCGGCGTGCTCGAGGAGCTTCTTCCGGCGCCGGATGCCGCGCTCGCCGCGGTCGAGCGTGCGACCAAGCTCCGCGGCAAGCGTGTCGTCGGGTCGATGACCATCGCCTGCGGCAAGTGCGACATGTGCAAGGCCGGGTTGCCGACGCACTGCCGACAGCGCGCGATGATGGGGATCATGGGACGCGACGGGTGCTTCGCGGAGCGGTTCGCGATCCCGCTGAGCAACCTGCACGCGGTGCCCGATGCGATCCCCGATGAGCAGGCGGTCTTCGCCGAGCCGCTGGCCGCGGCGGCCCACGCGCGGAGCATGTTCCGCGTCGAGGGCAAGCCGTTCATCACGGTGCTGGGCGATGGGCGGATGGGCCTGCTGACGGTGCAGGTCATGGCCAGGCTCAACGCGAGCGTGCGGCTGCTCGGCCGGCACCCGGAGAAGTTCGGCCTGTGCGAGCGGTGGAGCATCAAGCACCGCCACATTGATGAAGTGGGGCGTCGACAGGATCAGGATGTGGTCGTCGACTGCACCGGCACGCCCGAGGGGCTCGAGCTGGCGATGGCGCTGGTCCGGCCTCGCGGCAAGATCATCCTGCGCACTTCGTCGATGGCGCCCGCTTCGGGCGGACCCGCGCCCGCGACACCCTGGGGCCGCGCGGTGGATCTCTCGCCGATCGTGCACAACGAGGTGGACCTCATCGGAGCGCACGCGGGTTCGATCGCCGAAGCGCTGACGATCCTGACGCGAAAGGACGTGCTGGTCGAGCCGCTGATCACGCGGAAAGTTCGGCTGGAGAGCGCGATCGAAGCGATCACGATGCCCAACGCGATCAAGACGCTGATCGCGATGTGAGCGAGGCCGCCCGGTATCGGCGGAGCTCACCGCCGCGTCGCGACATCCCAGCCCTTGATGCCATCGCGCGTGGCCCAGAAGTAGGCCAGCCCGCCGGTTGTCCAGTCAAAGCCCTGGCGAGGGCCGTACTCGAGGTATCCGCTCATTTCGGCGATGCTCGGGTTCCACGTTCCGCTCGGCGCGGGGATGAGGCCCTGTCGGCTCTCGGCCCAGATGTCGCTGGTGACCATTTCGCTCGCCGAGCCGTCGACAAAGGACGCGCGGGCGCGGGCGCTGCCCTCGAACCACATGGGCTTGCGTGGCTGCAGGTAGTCGCGCGACTCAAAGAGCAGGACCTTGCGCGAGGGATGCTGCACCTCGTTGCCGCGGTTGCGGCGGATGAAGTAGTCGTTCGCGGCGCTGGCGTCGGGCCGATTCAGGCCGGCGAAGCGGGCGGGGTTCTGCCAGAAGGTCGGCGAGTACCAGTAACTGCTGGGGAAGATCCACTCAAGGTTGTTCTGCGCGGGGCGATTGAAGACAAACCACTGGGCCAGCGCCGAGTCGCCCGGTGCGATGATGATCTGCTGACGCGATGTCATGGGCTCGGAGCCGTAGAGCGTGTGCGCGAGCCAGTGATAGCCGTAGGCCTCGGTCCCGGCGTTGGAGTAGGGCGGGCCGTAGGCCCAGCCGAGATTGCAGAGCCGGCTCTGGACCCAGACCCAGTGGGTGCTGGTGGTGGGGCATGGACGCGTCTTGTCGAACGGGTTGACGAAGACGTCCTTGTTCTCGTTCATGTACGTCGAGATGATGATTGTCTGCTGCCGCAGGTTCGATAGCGAAACGGCGGCCTGGCCCGCGCGGCGAGCCGCGGCGAGCCCGGGAAGCAGGATCGCCACCAGCAGCGCCACCACCGCAACGACCACGAGCAGTTCAACGAGTGTGAAGCCGCAATGACGTCGGGGCCTGCGAGCGGGCGTGCGAGAGGGGCGGTGCGAGCGAGGAATCATGAGCCCTCCGATGTTGAGCCGATGCGAGCGGCCGTGCGGGGCGGGTCAGTTCGCGGGAATGGTCGTGGGCAGTTTGAGGAACTCCATCGTCATGGAGTATTCCGCGTTGCTGAAACTCGCGGGCGATGAGCCGGGGATCACCTTGATGTACTTGGCGTGCCCATCCATGAACCCCATGACGGACGTGTTCACATCGCCGAAACCGTTGCGGAACTGAAACCCCGGGCTGTTGGCGTTGGCGATGACGTCGGCGTATTGGTCGTAGACCCAGACCATCTTCGACGGCTGGAAGGCATCGGCCAGCGCCATGCGCAGAGCGCCGTAGTTGAAGGACTGGTAGAAGCCCATCGAAGTCTGCCCACCCGGCCAGGCGTTGTAGATCTGAGTGAACCACTTGCTCTGATACTGGTAACTGGTGCCGACGTCGTTGTAGCCGGTGATAGAGCGGTTGGGCTGGGGGCTGGAGGGGTTCCAAGTGCGCTGGAACGTGCCGTTGTCCGATGGGTCGCGCATCATTTCCATCTGCTGACGGCCGCGGGTGGTGGTGATGGGCGTGGGCCGCGGCGGGGCGACGATGTCCTCCGCGACCAGGTACGGGTTCATGACGCGGTCGGCCATGGGCACATCGAAGGACTGGCCCGCCCAGTAGACGTCGTTGTCCTTGCCGGCGAAGTTCCACGAGCAGAACCCGCGGAGACCGATCGTGGGGCTGGTGCGTGATGCCGGGGCGGTGCGTCGCCCGTCGAACCACATGGTCAGCGGCATGAATCCCTTGTGATCGTGGCGATAGGTCTGCGAAGCGGTGTTGAGCTGCCGCACGTTCGAGAGCGACAGCGAGACCCGGGCCGCCGACCGAGCACGGGTCAGCGCCGGGAGCAGAATCGCGACCAGAAGGGCGATGATCGCGATCACGACGAGCAGTTCGATCAGCGTAAACGCGCGACGCATAGTGACGCTCCGATTCTGCCCCACGCAGAAACGCCGTCCTCACGAAAGACGCGAACATCACGCCGGCCCGCAGCACGCACGTTCTGCCGCGGAGGCTTCGCCGAACGCTCCGGCGGGCGAGTGAGCCGGCCATCGTTCATGCGGAGCCAACCATGCGAATCCGCCAGCCACCATCGGCAAGCAGATCGGCCGGCGATGCCAGCCTGATGTTCCACGCACAAATTTTCCGAACACCTTCAAGGTCCGAGTCGACGCTGCTCGGACCTTGACCTTGATCACAGCGGACGAGTGCCCGCTCAACGGCAGTATGCCACGGGGGCAGGGGTTTGTCCAGCCCTTCTGCCCTCGCGGGCGAAAGTGGGGAAGTGAGCCCGTGAATTTGGGCACCCCCCGGAGGTTGCGCCGCGTGGGCGGGATGCGTTCGGGCTGACGCGGGCGGGCGTGCGGTCTACACTCTCCGTCCTTCACCAAAACGCGCGATGCCGGGCCACGGCATTGGGCGGGATTGGCCGATGCAGTACCTTCCGGAGAGGTGTCCGAGAGGCTGAAGGAACGCGACTGGAAATCGCGTAAACGGGTAACCGTTTCGGGAGTTCGAATCTCCCCCTCTCCGCTTACCAGACGGGAGGCCCGAGCTCGGGCCTCCCGTTGTCGTTTTTGCAAGTTGTGGCGGTGCATCAGGCCCTGTCGATCGCCGGCCGCGCGATCGCACGCCGGGCAAAGCTGCGGTGCTGCGCGCGGACCGGCGCCGAGTGCAATGAGCCATCGACCGGCAACGGCTGAGCGCTGCTCCGATGCGATCACGCCGCCAGTCGTGTTGCCGACATCAGCACCGCTCGCCGCCAGAAGCGAGCGTGCGCCAGCGATCGGTCGATCGTGCGTCAGGCATGTCCGAGACCGCATCGCCGCGCTCGGCCAGTTCGCGCGAGCCGGACACGAAGTCGGCGTGGATGTGCGTTTCGGCCGTCGCGACGATCCGCAGCCCGTTGCTCGCGGCCAGCCGCTCGTAGCGGTCAACATCGCGCTGCGGATCGATGATGATCGCCTCGCCCGTTCGCTGGCAGCCGATCAGGTACGCCGCCTCCGCCAGGTGCTCGTCATAGACCATGCGCATGAACATGCGGAACCTCCGTGGCGCGCCCGGTCGGACCGGAACGCTCGCCGAGCACTTGGAGGTAATCTCCTTGCGACGGGTTCCAAAAGGACGCCGCGGCCGGCCAGAACACACTTCGCGGGCTTGGGTCGCCGGCGGGCGCAAGAAAAAACCCAGCGTCCAGCACAATGCCGGACACCGGGTCTCGTGGGGGTACTTGGCCGGCTTTCGCCGGCGTGAATCCGAGTCGAGCCGCACGTGGGACTCGCTTCGGCGTGTGTGCCCGTCGATACGAGTGCATGCCGCGAGCGGTTCCGCAGGTTCGTTGAAAATGTCAGAATCTCGCGCCGCGGCGGACTGTGTTGCATGAGGCCGCGGGCCGCCGTGTCCACGCCGCGTGCCGCGGTGGTTCCGTCGGCACGAACCGGGGGTGACCCTGAGAAATCCGCCCGAATCAGCGGGGGTTCTGGTTCAGGCGTTCCATGGCCATCTTCAGATCCGACCAGACCTTTTTGCGATTCTCGGGCGTGTACGAGCGCAGCAGAAACGCGGGGTGGTACGTCGGCATGACGGCGATGGTCACAGCTCGCGCCGGGTCCGGGTGCGACCAGGAGCGCCACGTGCCTCGCATCGAGGTCATGGACTCATCGGTGCACAGAATCAGTCGCGACGCCGGCAGGCCCAGCGTGACGATCACCTGCGGGTTCACCGCGGCGATCTGATCGAACAGGTACGGGGCGCACGCCGCGGCTTCTTCTTTGGTCGGGGTCGCGTTGTTGGGTGGTCGCGTCTTGAGGACGTTGGCGATGTACACATCCTCCCGACGCAAGCCCATCGCGATGATCATCTTGTCGAGCAACTGCCCGGCCCGGCCAACAAACGGCCGCCCCGTGCGGTCCTCATCAGCGCCGGGCGCCTCGCCGACGAACATCAGCCGCGCGATCGGATCGCCCTCGCCGAAGACGATGTTGGTGAACGACGTGACGAACGCCTTGTGCGGCGCATCACGCTCGTAGCGCTCCCGAATGGCCATGAGTTCCCGGTGCGCCGTGGCGCGGCGGGGGTCGCTCAGGTCGTACGTCGGCACCTCGCCCACCTGGATCTCCATCGTGCCCTGCCCGTCCTCGCTCTCGCGCTCGTCGGTGTGTTCATCCCGATCCGGCGCCGGTTCCGACGCGACGGGGCTGGCCTGGGTCGGCGGCTCGGGCCGTGCCATAAACGCGGGCACATAGTCCACGCCCATGAGAACACTCATCCGCATGTTCTGCCGGATGATCTTGATCTGGTCAGGGCTGAACGGGTTCTGCGACACGCGACGCTCCGGAGCCTGGGCCGTCGATGTTCCGACGGCGTTCGGCGGAGTCTATTCGCGCGAGATCCCCGGGGGAGCGTCGAGAGACGGGCTCAGGGCTTGGGCGTCGGCGCGGCGGCCTTGGTCGCATCGGCCGGTGCCTCGCTCGCGGGCGTCTCGACGATCGGCGGAACCTCGACGGGCATGCCCTCGCCCGAACGCGGACCGACGGGCGTTGGCTTGTCCAGCGTCGCCTGCGGGCCGAAGCGCGACTGCACGATCGGCATCAGGAACGCACCGCCAAAGAGCCCGATCACCAGCCCCAGCACCAGCCCGGGCGCGAACACCCGAAGGAACAGGCTCGGGCCGCCGGCTTCGCCGGTCTGGTTGGTCGCGGGTTCGGTGGTCTGGGTCATCGTCTCGGTCATGGCGTGCTCCTGCCGGCAAACATCAGTTCATCACTCTATCGGACCCTAACGACGCCATCTCAACATCGATTTCCCGAACACTGCGCTAAGAATGCAAAGACCATCCCGTGATTCGGGCCTGCCGGGCGGATTGCTGCGACCGGGCCTCAGCGGCCCCGGCGCATCCGGTGGACCCAGCGTCCGTACCCAAGCGCAGCGGCGAACGCCTCGCGACGTGTCGGCGGGCGGCCCTTACCAAAGGCCGTGTGCGTGCGCCAGGTCCAGTATGCCCCGCCGAGCCGGCCGCGCGAGATGATCGCCAGACGTGCCAGTTGCCAAATGCCGCCGAGCGTGTCCAGCGCGTGGCGGATCACGAGTGCTGCCCCGCGCTGTTGTGGGTGTGGCGGTAGAAGGCGACGGTCTCGGCGATGGCCTCGTTCATCGTGCCCAGCGGCGTGTAGTCGAGCAGCGCGCGGGCCATGGCGATGTTGGCCAGCGAGTGCCGCACATCGCCGGCGCGGGCGTCGCGGAAGGTCGGCTGGATCGACGGGGCGCCCGAAGCCAGCGCGATCATCTGTGCCAGTTCGAGGATCGTCGTGCGCTCGCCGCGGGCGATGTTGATCGCCTGCCCGCACAGTTCGCGCGTCGTGGCACCGGCGAGCAGACACGCGGCGACGGCGCTGGCCACGGGCGTGAAGTCGCGGGACTGCTGACCATCACCGAAAATCACCGGCGACTGACCTCGCAGCAGCGACGCCGCGAAGGCGGGCACGACCGCGGCGTACGCCGAATCGGCGCTCTGTCGCGGGCCAAAGACGTTGAAGAACCGCAGGCTCGCGCCCTGCATCCCATAGCACAGGCACCACGACCGCACCGCCGCCTCGCCGGCGAGTTTGCTCGCGGCATATGGCGACATCGGCGCCGGGAGCTGCGTCTCGCTTCGCGGCGTGACGATGCCCGCGCCGGATGCGTCTCCCGCGGACGGCGCGTTCGGCGTGTCGCCGTAGACCGATGACGAACTGGCGCTGACGATCCGCCGCACGCCGGCGCGCCGCGCGGCCTCGAGCACGCGCACGGTGCCCATCGCGTTGACGGCCATGCTTCGCTGCGGCTCGGCGATCGATCGCGGAACGGAGCCGACCGCGGCGAGATGGATCACCAGGTCGCAGCCACGCATGGTCTCGTCGAGCGCCCGCTCGTCGAGGATCGAACCATGGATGAAGCGCAGGCGCGACGGGTCCAGTTCGATCATCTCGCCGAGGTGATCGAGCGTGGAGTTGGACAGGTCGTCGATGACGCTGACCGTCGAGCCCAGCCCGCAGAGCGCATCGATCACGTGGCCGCCGATGAAGCCCGCGCCGCCGGTCACGCAGACCTTGCGGGCGTCGTACGGTCCTTTAAGGCGTGCAACAAGATCGACGGGCAGTTTCATCAGCCCAGAGCGTACCTCAAAAGCGTGCCCGCGTCACGGGCCGCGGCCGAAGATCAGGGAAGAACGGGCGGGGCGAAGAAGAACGCGAAGAACGACGCGAAGTCGCCGTTGTCGACCGCGCCATCCGGGCCGCCGCCGGTGCCGCCACCGGGCCACATGGGCGAGAGCAGGCCGTCGGTGTTGGCGATGTCGGCCCGGAGCTGGGTGGGCGAGGCCTCCGGGGCGAAGAACGCCTCGAAGAACACCGTGAAGTCGCCGTTGTCCAGTGCGCCGTCGCTGATCGGCTCGCCATCGGTGTTGCCGATGTCCGCGGGCGAGACCTTCGGTGGGGTCAGGGGCGTGATGTAGCGGAAATTTCCGCTGGCCAGCACGCTGGTCTGCTGGTTCGCCGTGTCGCGCAGCCGCACCGCCGTCGCATCCGTGTAGATGTAGTTGCCGTTCTCAAGGTCCACCGCGGCACGCGGGCCGGTGCCCAGAAAGATCCGCGTCAGGGGCTCGCCCGCCGGATCAAACTCGTACAGCCCCGATGCGGCGACCGAAAAGTCGGCGATCCACAGGTTCCCGTTGTTCCGCTTGCTCATCATCTGCGGCAGGCTCATCGCCGGCGCCGTCGATTCCGCAAACACGCCGATCCGCGTCCCGTCTGGCGCGTACTCCGTCGCGACATCCGTCGTGCTGTTGGTGATCAGCACGCGGCCGTTGTAGATGAAGATCGCCCACGGGTTGCCGTCGGCGGGGAACGAGCCCAGCGTCTCACCGGTGAAGGGATTCAACCGGTAGATCGTGTTGACCGTGGCCGTGGCGTCGGTGCCCCCGGTCGCGGCCTCGGCGTTGCACAGCCACACCTCACCGTTGACAATGCCCAGCCCGCGCACGTTGTTGAATCGCCCGGTGGCCAGACCGGTCACCGGATCGGTGCCGAGTTGGTCGATGATCACGCCGTCGCGCGTCAGCCGCGTGACGTTGTCGGCGACCTGATCGGGGATCCACAACTGGTTGCCGACGGGCAGGACCTGCATCGGGCTGGCCACACCGGGGATCAGCGTCTGAAGATTCAGGAACGGGTCCTGCAGCACGTTGCCGTTGACCGGGCTGACGGTGATGACGCGGCGTGCGCCGGTGGTGAACGAAACGATCATCAGCGGATCCTCGGCGTGCGCCGCGCCGACGAGCGCGAACGACGAGCCAACAACCGCGATCAGGGCCGAGAGGGTGGATGCACGCTTCATCGATGGATCTCCGTCGCCGAGACCTGCGTCTTGGCGGATAAACATGATTCGGACCGGTGCCGGCGGGAGAGCCCAAAGGGTCATCCTTGGGCCGCCAGCGCCGAGTTTCATAATCTACGCGTCTGGAGGCGATCGGCCTCACAAACCGTCAATGGATTGGGATTATACTTATGCTCAGAGAGCGAGCACTGTGATCGTTCGCGATTTGTTCGTACGTTGTTGGCGTCGCCCAATGCTGTCAGACCGCGTCCCGATCGAGGAATCGCACCAATGTCACGGAGCGAATCGAGCATCGAGACCTCAACTCAAGACCACGGAAGCAACGCCGCCGGGCAGCTGACCTCCACCGGCTGGCGGATCTACCTGGGCATTTTCGCCGCGATCGCGACGGTGATTTCGCAGGCGTGGCCGATAGTGTTCGGCACGTCCGGATCCCAGCAGGCGTTTCACGTCGGGCTGACGTTCTTCGCGTTGACCGCCATCCTCGCGTGGCTCGCCTCGTTCACACCGATGCAGGGCTTGTTCTGGCCCGAAGTGAGCGGTGGACTGCGATCGATTCTGGCGAGGCTGGCGCTTCATCTCAGCGTTTTCGCCGCGTGCATGGCCGTCTGCTTTGCGCTGTCGCACATCCTGGTCTACGGCGAAGTTCGGCCGATCCATGATTGGGGCAGGCCGAGCGCTTTCGCTCTTCTCTTCGTCATTACTGGCTCCTTCTCCTCGCTCTATTCGGCCTCGAAGGTTCGAGACGGGGCTGCCAGCGAGCAATGGCTTCGGAAATTCCGCCCGGCTGAACGCGGCGTCGTCTTGGCACATCGCAGCATCGTGACAGGCATGTTCGTATTTGCACTCTTGGCCGCCAAGGACCGCCTCGCCGCGACAAGCCCGGATCCGATCGTGAGCCTCTCGCCTTCGAGCCTGCAGTGGCGCACCGCGCCGGTGAACGAGGATGATTGGGATCGGATCGCCAGCGTCACCGCTCGGCTCATCCGCAGTCGCGAGGCTTCGGGCTCCTGGGGCGAGTCGGCCCACTGGCTTCGGCGGGTGATCGAGGCGGGGATGCTCCGTAGGCACCAGTATTCCGCGATTCTTGCCCTTGACGCATCGGCGCTCCGCCTTGAGCACGACCCCGCGGCATCCACCACACCGAGCGTGCCCACGCTGCGATTGTCGCTGCGAGGCGGCACGGTCTTCGGTGATCTCTTCGGCTCGGCCACCATCATCGCCACGCGCGGAGAGCACGACCGCTTCGCAGCCTTGCAGTATCGCGTCCCCGGAGAGGGCCGGCTCGCGGTCGCCGCGGACGGCACGCCCGCGTCGGTGATCGAGTTCCGAAGCTTCATCGACGTCGATCCGATGGCTGTGCCCAGGCCTGGCGCGGTCCTGCAGTTCGATCTGGTCGATTCACGGGGCAAGTCCTTGAGCGGCGTGGAGGTCAGACTCGATATCCAGAGGTCGGCCGCACCTGTGCCGACGGTTCAGCCGGTGGTGCCCGTCGGCGGATGAGCCCCGCTGCCTGCGAACGCCGACACTTCGGAGACCCCGTTCATGCCCGCCCCCGACTCCATCGAACCCAACCCGCTGCTGATTCCCGAGGTCGTGGCCACGCGGCGGTGGGTGGCTTTGGCCATGGCGGTGTTCGCGCCGGTGATCCTGGGCATCGGCTGGGCGCTGCCGGTGTACGCCGTGCCGATGCTCGCGCCGAGTTCGGCGCGGGGCATCGGCGAGGGTGTGCGGCAGATGGGCCTGATCCTGCTGCTGATGTCGGTCGTTTCGATCTTCAGCACGCGGGCATCGGTGCTGGAGAAACTGCGTGAGGGCCGGCCCGTGCTGGCCTCTTCGTGGCTGGTGCGTGTGACGGTCCTGCTGGCGATGGGGCTGGCGGTGTGGGTGCTGTACATCGTGCTTGTGCGCGGTCTTTCGCCCATGAGTTTCGCCGCGTGGCGGCTGGTGCCGACGATGCTGCTGGGCGCGCTGGCGGTTGGGCTTGTCGCGGCGGCGCAGTTCCGCCGCGTGGGCGATGAGCGGTACTGCCCGCGCTGCGGGTACCGCTTCGGCTACGCGACCGAGCAGGAAGGGCCGGAACTCTGCTCCGAGTGCGGCCAACGTTGGAAGGACCTGCTCATCCGCGGGCGGCGCGTGGGCATGACCAGGACCGGCGCGTTCGCCGCGGCGGTGGTGTGCTTCGTTCTGGCGTTCCTCTCGGTGCTCTTTTCCGGGTCGATGATCCGTTCGGCGATCACCCCATCGATCGCGGCGCGGCTGGTGATGAACGAGCCGCTCGAGAGCTCCTTCTGGTTCGATGCCAAGGACCTTCTCACGGACCCCGCGGTCGTCCAGCGCGTGCTGGAGCGCCTTCTGGCCGAGCGCGAGCGCACCGGCGAGTGGGGCACCGCGCGTCACTTTGTCTCCGATGTGCTGCGCGAGCCCGAGCGGCTGCCGCCGGACCTGCTCCGGCGGATTCTCCGCACCGATGAGCGCGGTCTGGAACTGTCGATCAGCGCGATCGCCCCGCCGCCGAACGCCGCGGCGCAGCTGATCCTCAGCCAGGACCACCGCGGCGTGGCGCTGCTGTGGTACCGGTCGTATCTGGTCGATGCCTTCCGCGTTGATGATGGCCCGTGGCAGCCGCTGGTGCCGCTGCTGGAGGGTCGCAGCGCGACCTTCCGCGTAGGCGGGACCGGCGGGCTGGACATCACGATCCCCGGGACGCCCGGCTCGCTGTCGGGCAGGCGGGTGACGATCCGCGCGACGCTCTCGGCGGACTTTCTCAAGGATGACCCGGCAGGCCCGGCCGTGCGCGAGTTCAGCGTGACGGTTCCGTAGCCGCCGAACGCCGCTGTCGCCTCCGCACGCGGCCTCAGCGCCGCGAGAAAGATGGTTCACGATGCTCTTCGGCCCCGCAACGCCGCCCATCGAAGTCTCGCCGAAGCGCTACTTGCTGCCGACGGCCCTGCCGCGCTGGCGTGCGGTCGGCGCGGGGCTTCTGGCGCTCAGCGCGGTGCTGCTGATCATCGGCCACACGCTGCCGATGAGCTCTGCGCTCGCCTTGGCGCTGCGGCAGAACCTTCCGCATCTCGGCTTTGCGGCGCTGGCCGCGGGCGCGGTGATCCTGCTCTTTGCCCGGGGCGATGTGCTGCGGCTCCTGCGCCAGGGGCGGACGGATCCGACCGATCCGCCGCGATCCTTCGGGGGGGATTTTGCCCGCGCAGCGGCGGTGTTTCTCGGCGTGCTCGCGTTGCTGTGGCTCGCGCACGAGGTGCTCGTGCTCCGGCGCGGGCCATCGCTGTTTGTCGGCGCATCGTTGCTGCTCCCCGGCGCGGTGTTCAGCCTCGCGTGCGCGTTGCAACTGGCCGAGTCGCTGCGAGAACGGGGCCCGGCACGCTTCTGCTGCGGCTGCGGCTACGCGTTCGGCCACACCAGCGAGCGCGAGGCCCCGCCGTGCTGCGCTGAGTGCGGCCGACCGTGGCTCGGGCTGCTCTGGCACGCGCCCGCGCGGCCCAAAGCACGCTCGGTGCTCATCTGTATCGGTCTGGTCGCGCTCGCGCTCGCGGCCGCCGCGTGGCGAGACGCCATCGCGCGGGCCGCGCTGCGTCCGGCGCACCCGCTGCTGCTGATGATCGAGCCACCAACAAGCCCGTTCTGGCTCCGAGCCCATGAGGTGCCGACCTCCGCCGCGCTGGCGGAGCGCACAACGCGGCGGCTCATCGACCGATGGCGGTCATCGGGGCAATGGGGCGATGCGGCGATCTGGCTCGACGAGTCCTCGCGGCGCGGGCTGCTCTCGCGGCCGCTGCTTGTCGAATTGACGGAGCTCCAGGTGCGGTCGCTGCGACGCCGTGCCCCGTATGCCGTGCTCGGGCCCGCGCCGGCGGGGCTCATCATGCTCTCGATGCCGGGCCAGGCCCTTGTGATCCCCGGCCTTCCCGTCGCGGTGCTCGTCGGCATCGCTTCGGCGGATGGCCCGTTCGCGCCGCCGGACCATCCGATGGTGCTGGACCTGCCCACGATCGCAATGGGGGTGGGCGTTGCGGGGGGCATGTCGTTCATGCTGCCGCCGGCGCTGCACGGCAGCGCCGGGACGCTCCGCGTGCGCATCGAGCTGCGAGATTCGATCGACGCCGCGGCCTTGCGGACGATTGATCTGACGCTGCCGCCGCCGTGAGGCGCGTGCCCGTCCCCCCGCTCACTACCCCCGTCCACCCGCTCCCCGCCCTCGTCCCCCCGCCCC
>JAJTHN010000070.1 GCA_021297895.1 Phycisphaeraceae bacterium
GGGCATTGAAGGAGCTTCGAAGGGCATTGAAGGAGCTTCGAAGGGCATTGAAGGAGCTTCGAAGGGCATTGAAGGAGCTTCATTGGGCATTGAAGGAGCTTCGAAGGGCATTGAAGGAGCTTCGTTGGGCATTGAAGGAGCTTCGAAGGGCATTGAAGGAGCTTCGTTGGGCATTGAAGGAGCTTCAAAGGGCATTGAAGGAGCTTCGCGGGGCACCGAACAGGCCCTGGCGCGGTCCTGAGCGGCCTCGATGGCCGCTGAAAGTCGGCCCGACAGGCCCGAATCACCGCCGATGGGCTCGAAGCCCGCAAAAACCCGCACTCGCAACGCTCCAAACAGCCCCCGACTCACTTCACACGCCATCCGACTGGCGCCGAACCCCACCTGACTGGCTCCGCACCCCACCTGCCGGGCGCTGCACCCGTTCAGCGCCCGACCAAACCCCATCCGCCGGGCAACAAGCCCCGCCCGGCCGTCTTCACCCCCCACCCGGCTTTCTTCACCCCCCGCCCGGCTTTCTTCACCCCCCGCCCGGCCATCCCCGAACCCCACCCGCCGGGCCTCGACCCCTCTTCTTTGACCATTTGACCATTTGAACTTTTCCCCATTTGGCGGGCAACCTTCGCCAGAGAACACCGCCACGACTACCCTCCCCGCCCACACCCCCCGAACGCAGCCAGGAGCCCCGCCGTGCCCCACAAGATCGCCAACATCCACGCCCGTCAGGTTCTCGATTCGCGCGGCAACCCCACCGTTGAGGTCGATGTGACCCTCAGTGACGGAACCCTCGGCCGCGCAGCGGTTCCATCGGGGGCCAGCACGGGCGAGCACGAGGCCTGTGAGCTCCGAGACGGCGACAAGTCGCGCTATCTCGGCAAGGCCGTCAACAAGGCGGTCGCCAATGTCAACACACGCATCGCGCCGCTGCTCGAAGGCCGCGATGCACGCGAGCAGGAGGCCATCGATCACGCCATGATCGAGCTCGATGGCTCGCCGAACAAGGCCAATCTCGGCGCCAACGCCATCCTCGGCGTGAGCATGGCCGTCGCAAAGGCCGCGGCGGCCGCCAGCGGGCTCCCGCTGTTCCGCTATCTCGGCGGAACGGCCGCCACAACGCTCCCGGTCCCCATGCTCAACGTTCTCAACGGCGGCAAACACGCCGACAGCAACGTCGACTTCCAGGAATACATGATCCAACCCTGGGGATTCGAGAACTTTCACGATGCGCTCCGCGCCGGAGTCGAGATTTACCACGCGCTGAAGAAGGTTCTTCACGACAAGCACCTCAATACCGCCGTCGGTGATGAGGGCGGCTTCGCCCCCAACGTTCAGAACGCCGAAGTTCCCCTCCAGCTGCTGGAGGAAGCGACCAGGAAGGCCGGCTATCGCTGGGGAGAGCAGATCTTTGTGGCCCTTGACCCCGCCACAAGCGAGCTCTGGAACGAAGCCAAGGAGCGGGGCAAGACGGGATACTGCTTCTTCAAGAGCAACCCCGATCGGATCGCCACCAGTGATGAGATGATCGACCTGTGGGCCGGTTGGTGCGGCAAGTATCCGATCCGATCGATCGAGGACGGCCTGGCCGAGAACGACTGGTCGGGCTGGCAGAAGCTCACCGCCAAGCTCGGGAGCAAGGTTCAGCTCGTCGGCGATGACCTGTTCGTCACGAACCCCAAGTTTCTCGCGCGAGGACTCAAGGAATCGTGCGGCAACGCCATCCTTGTCAAGGTCAACCAGATCGGCACGCTCACGGAGACCTTCGCCGCGGTCAATCTGGCCATGCGGAACAAGTACGCGGCCGTCCTGAGCCATCGAAGCGGCGAGACCGAGGACTCGACCATCGCCGATATCGCCGTGGCCACCAACTGCGGGCAGATCAAGACCGGCGCACCGGCCCGGAGCGATCGCAACGCCAAGTACAACCAGTTGCTCCGCATCGCCGATGCCCTCGGTTCGACCGCGACCTTCGGCAACACGATGTGGACCCGCTGAGGTCCGCGTTGCCGGAAGGATCAACCGTGTTGGCAGCGGGCCGCACCGCACCAGGAGCCCGTCGTGGCCATCCGCAGCATCGCCATCTTCTGCGCAAGCTCCGACGGCGCCGACCCGGCCTTCATCGAATCGGCCCGCCAGGTCGGCCGATCGCTGGCCCATCGCGGCATCGCGGTGGTGTACGGCGGCGGTCGCATCGGGCTCATGGGCGCAGTGGCCGATGGCGCGCTCGGTGCCGGCGGACGGGTCATCGGTGTGATCCCCCGCGCGATGGTTCAGGCCGAACGCGCCCACACCGGCGTCAGCGACCTGCGGATCGTCGACTCGATGCACGAACGAAAGGCCCTGATGGCCGACCTTGCCGATGGATTCATCGCGCTGCCCGGCGGATACGGCACCTTTGATGAGCTTTTCGAGATCATCACCTGGGGACAGCTCGCCTTTCACGTCAAACCCGTCGGCATCCTCAACGTGCGGAACTTCTACGGGCCGTTGCTGGCCTTCCTTGATGCCGCAACCGCCGCGGGATTCATCCAATCCCGCTTCCGCGCGATGCTCCTGGCCGAAAACACCCTCGAAGACCTCCTGGATCGCTTCGGGCGGTACATTCCCCCCTCCGGGGGCGGCTTCGCACGCCCCGCCGAAGCGCCCGCAAGCCTCCCGCCACCCCCCACACCGCGCTGAACCCGCCCCGGAGGCGATTTTTGCCCCCTGCGTGCGACCGGTCGCCGCGTGACCGCCCACCGCCGCCCCGCCGATCCGGCTCACCCTTAATCCCCCCGATTTTGTCTTTTTCCCGATCCCCCTTGACATCCCCCTTGCGTTCAGGGACGCCCTGAGGTACCCTTTTGGAAAGTCCGCCGTATTCTTCGGCGGCACTCGTGGCTCCGCTGCTCATCTCTCGTGGGCATCGCGAGTCTCCACCGCGGCGTTTCGGCGCCGCATTTCGCGCCTTGTCGCGCCACGCGCGACAGTCTCGGAGACCGACATGGCATCATCCCGCTCCCCCCGCGCCTTTACGCTCATCGAGCTGCTGGTGGTCATCGCGATCATCGCGCTCCTGGTGGCGATCCTCCTGCCCGCACTGGCAAACGCCCGCAAACTCGCCCGTCAGGTCCGCGAGGCCGCGAACCTGCAGCAGCTCACCCTCGCCCACAGCACGTACATGGGCGACTGGAAGGGCGGCGTCACGGCGAGCTACGTGATCAGTGGTGAGACGTTTGCGAACGGCGCGATGAACTACAACGTCTTTGACGATGCTGGTCGTCGCCTCGAGAGTTGGCCCGCCAAGAGGTGGGCTTGGCGGCTCATGCCATATCTGAACAACAGAATCGACGCGCTCGTGACCGACACTCGACTTGCCGACGATATGCGAAGTCTCCCCTCGAACATTGGTGGTGCCGGTGGCTACCAGATGGCCGTGTCGTTCAATCCGTCGTTCGGCTACAACGGATCGTGGGTTGGCAGTGAAATGGCGTGGTTCAGCAACTTCGCCCTCGGCCAACGGGAGCCGCAAGGCGGAGCCGGTGGCTTGGTGTACCGTCGGACTTCTCAAGTTGTGTGGAACGTCAACAGCGTTGACCGGTCGGCCCGCGGTTCGGCCGCGTTGATCATGTTCGGGACATCCCGCGGTCCGTACTACCAAGGAAGAACGCCGACCTGGCAGACTCCTCCTTGGGAGAGCACCTGGGATGCGGAGGATGCGGAGGTCCGTCCCGGCTTCTACAGCATCATCGCCCCGAGGCTCTTCAGGAACATGTACGAACGGATCGCGTTCTCCGATTCCCGCCCGTTCTTTGAGTTCACGCAGGACAGCAATCCGGAGCGTTGGGGCTTTCTCGACGGCCGGCACTTCAACAAGGCCCTCGTGTCATTTTTCGACGGGCACGTTGAGCTACGCGGAGCACCGGACTTGTGGGACATGCGCTCCTGGAGCATCGCAGCCGACTCTGCGACCTGGATTTCCCAGCCTGGAAGCCCGTAAGAAGGGCCACCGCTGAGTTTGTCCCCCTGAGCCCGTCATCGGGCTCTTTTTCTTCTCATCCGCATCTCTGAATCGACTTGCTTCGGAGTCCCCGCCATGGCTGGCGTCAAGCCTCCTTCGTCCTCACTGCTGACTCCGGACCTTGAATCCGCCGGAGTCCGAAAGAACACTCCGGGATCCACTCGACAATTCTCGGGAAGACAGGCCATCGCCGCGTCGGTCGCTGTCGCCGTTATCTTGGGATCGACGTTTGCCGTTTACCGAAGTGTCGTGCCGCCGCGGGCTCCGGAGCCCGGCCCACCAATCGGCGAGTCGGAGCGTCGGACCCTCAAGTCAGCTTTTCGCAACGCCCCGAATCCGGAGCGATTCGAGCAGATACAGACGATGGTCCGATTGACCAACCCACTTCCTGACGCCACCGTGTCGGCGAAAGCTGAGAAGCTTGTGGTCATGGGGCATGTACGAAGTAACGCCGATCTTGAAGCAGCAAGAGAGATCGCTCAGGGAGTCGCGAAAGACCTCGCGCTTCCTCTGGAGTTCAGCGTGAATCTCAACTTCATCAATGATCCCTGATTGCCTATTGCGGCTTACGCGTCGATTCGACCTTGAGTCAGCGTACACAGTTTCAACACCTCCGGCCATGGCTCGAAAATCTCTCGCTATCCGATGATCTTGATCTTCTCGCCCAGCGAGTGCTGGTGCACGTCGCAGGCACGCCCATCAGCGTTCGCAAAGAAGGAAGTCGGCGCGGTCAAGAGCAACGCCCTGCAGGATGCGTTCCGTTCCGCACCGGAGCCCGAGCGCTTCGAGCAGATCCAGCCCACCATCCTCCTGGGTGCCCCCTCGGCCGACCCGAATGTCCCCCGCAAGCCCGAGCGCGTGATTATCTTCGGCGATGTGCGCACGCAGGCCGATCGCGATGCGGCACGCAAGATCGCCGAGGACGTCGCCAAGTCTCTGAACCTGCCGCTGGACTTCCGTGTCGGGTTGAACTTCGTGAGCGAGCCGTGATTCTCGCGGGCCGGTCTTGGCGGCTCAGGCCGTCGCCGGCTCGGTCGGACGCCCCATGCCGAAGCGCCGCAACGCCGCGGCACCGAGTTTCCGCCCCACTTCCCACGCCGGGCCGGTGAGCTTGTGGCACGCCGCGGCGGCGCTGCTCATCGCGTGCGTCACATCGTCGGCATCCCGCTCGCTCAGCACCAGCGGCGGGATGAGCTTGATCACATCCTGAGCGTGGCCCGCGACCTGCGCCAGCACGCGATGCTCGCTCATCATGGGCATGAGGATCGCCTGGCAGAACAGGCTCGCGTCCATCTTGTGGAGCAGGTCCCACTGAGCCTTGAGCGTCAGGCTGCGCGGACGCTGGAACTCAACCGCCAGCATGAGCCCGCGGCCGCGGACTTCCTTGAACAACTCCATGCCCGCCATCGCGGTGCGCAGGCCCTCGGCCAGTCGCGCGCCGACCCGCGCCGCGTTCTCGATCAGGCGTTCCTCGCGGATGACGTGGAGCGTGGCCAGCCCGGCGACCATGGACAGATCGTTCATGCCGAAGGTCGTCTGAATGCGGGCGCACTGCTGCATGGAGGCGAAGACCTTTGCGTGAATGGCGGGCCTGGTCATGACCGCACCGACGGGGGCGAAGCCGCCCGAAAGGGCCTTTGCGATGATCACCATGTCGGGCATCCACGACTGCCCCGCGCCGTCGTGCTCGCAGGCGAACCAGCGGCCCGTACGGCCAAGACCCGTCTGCACCTCGTCGATCGCCAGCAGCGCGCCGTGCTTGCCGCACAGGCGCGCCGCCTCACGCAGGTAGTCGCCGTGCGGCACGTGCACGCCCTTGCCCTGAATCGGCTCGACGACGAACGCCGCGACGTCGCCCGCGGCCAGTTCACGCTCGAGCGCGGCCAGATCATTGAACGGGATCTCCGCCGCGCCGGGCATCAGCGGCCCGAACCCCTCGCGGAACTCGTGGTTGCCATTGAGGGCCAGCGCGCCGAGCGTCAGGCCGTGGTAAGCGCGCGAGCAGTAAACGATGCGGCTCCTGCCCGTGGCGGCGCGGGCCATCTTGATCGCAGCGTCCATCGCCTCGCCTCCGGCAGAGGTGAAGAAGGCGTTGGAGAGCCCATCGGTCGAGTCGCCGCCGGGCATGATCCGCGTGAGCTCGCGCGCGAGCACGCCCGCCAGACGAAACGTCCCGATGCCCGGCAGGTTCGGCGAGTTCAGGTTCAGATACTGGCGGATCGCATCCTGAAGAACCGGGTGATTCCGCCCGCAGGCAAAGACCGCGTACCCGCCCAGGCAGTCGATGTACCGGTTGCCGGCCCGATCGAACAGGTACGGCCCTTCGGCACGCTCATAGAGCGCATCAAAGCCGATGGTCTTGAGCACCGCGGCGTACGCCGGATTGATGTACCGCTCGTGCAGCGACAGCGCCTCCGGGCCGGTGGCGTCATAGAGGCTCCGCAGGTCGAACGCACTCGGCGATGGGCGATTGGTCACAAACTGCTCCGCGATGGGGTCGAACTACCGAGATAGGGTATGGCCGAACCCGGAACTCCCCGCACCCGCGGCGGTGATCAAGACCGGCCCGCAGGACCCGTCGCCCGCATGCGAAGACTTGGCGAAGACTCCGAACGCCGGTCGAACCCGGCGCGAAGTTCATCTATCGTGGGCGATGATCTCGTTCGTCATTCCCGCGTACAACGAGGAACGGCTGCTCGGGCGGACGATCTCGTCCATTCATGATTCCACCCGGCCCACCGGCCTGGCGTACGAGGTGCTCGTCGTCAACGACGCATCGACAGATCGCACTCCGGCCATCGCGCGTTCGCTTGGAGCCGAGGTCATCGATGTGCAGCTCCGACATATCGCCGCGGTGCGAAACGCCGGAGCCCGGCGCGCCCGCGGCGAGGTGCTGATCTTCGTCGATGCCGACACCGTCGTCACGCCGACCGCGGTGCGGATGGCGCTCGACGCCGTCGCCCGCGGGGCCATCGGCGGCGCAGCGCGCTGCGGGTTCGATGAGCCACTGCCGCTGTTCGCCCGCGTCAGCGCGTTCCTGTTCTTCCGCGGGGTGTACCTGCTCGGCATGGCCACGGGCGTGTTCATCTTCGCCACGCGCGAGGGCTTCGCCAAGGTCGGCGGCTTCGATGAACGCTACTACACCGCCGAGGACTGCTACCTGGCCAAGAGCCTGCGCAAGGCGGGCAAGTTCATCCTGCTGCCGACGTACGTCGAGACCAGCGGACGAAAAATGCGGGCCTACAAGCCGTGGAAACTCATCAAGCTCTTCGGCCGACTGCTGCTCCGCGGCGAGAAGGCCATGCAGTCCCGCGAGGGGCTCGAGTACTGGTACGACCCGCCCCGCGACGCCGCCGACCCCCAACCAGCCCCCCAGCCGGCTCCGCAGCACGCCAGTGGTGCGATGCACAAAGCCCCCGCCGCCGGCCCCGCGGTTGAACTTCACAGCGGCAGCGTGCGCTGAAGCACCTCAGGCCGGCCCGCCCGGCGCGGCGGCACCATCCGGCCCGGTCGTCGGCGTTGATCCCTGCTCGCCCGCATCCGCCGAGCGGCCCTTGCGCGATCGCTTCGGCGCCGCCTCACGCCGCGCCCGCTGCTCATTGCGCTTGCGCTGCGCCGCGATCGCCGCGAACGCGGCAAAGCCGAAGGGCGTGGTGTCGGGCTTCTGGGCCTTTTCGATCTCCCGGGCCAGTTCATCCGTCAACGCATGAATCGCCCGCACCTCGTGGAGTGGGAACGTCAGGCTCTCGCCCTCGGGCGTGATGACGCGGAACACGGTGCACTCGACGGCGATCGAGAGCTCGCGCTCGCTCTCGGTCCCGGGGACGCCGCAGGCAAAGAGCGGATGCACCTGCGAGATCCCGACGCGCTCGCCGGTTGCCAGAATGATCCCGAATCGCCCGCCGAAGTCCTCGCCGCTCTGGGCCTGGTGCGCCGCCATGCTGCTGAGCATCTCGCGTGCGACGTTGTGCCAGAAGAGCGTGCGCAGCATGATCGTGTCATCGCGCCCTGGCTGCGGCGCCGGGGTGCCGCTGGAAGCCAGCCGCGTCCGCTCGCCGTGCTCGGCGTGGAGGTCGCGAATTGCGGCCAAGGCCGCCGCGCCCGTGGGCTTCGAGGCCCGGGTGCCCCGCGAAGTGGCGTGTTTCTTCCCGCCCGATTTGGGCAGACTTGATCGCGAACCGGTGCGGCGCTTGGCCATGGCGTGCCTCCGTGTCGAAGATACCGGCAGAGGACGATCGTCCCGCGAGCGTATCGCGCCGGACGCATCAGCGGCCATGTTCATTTCCACCGCTCACTCATTCCGACAGCAGGCCCGGCTGGCGATCACGCTGGCCTGGGTCGCCGGGTACACCAACATCCTCAGCGTGCTGACCTGCGGGCACGTCACCAGCCACGTCTCCGGCACCGCGAGCGAGGCCGGACGGTTCTTCGTCGAGGGGCTCTGGGGCGCGGCGGGCTTTGCGCTGTTCCTGCTGACGATGTTCCTCATCGGCGCGATGATCGCGGGGCTCGCGACGGAGGTCGGACGCCGCCGCGGGTGGGAGTCGATCTATGTGCTGCCGATGGGGATCGAGGCCCTGCTGCTCTCGGGCTTTGCGCTGTTTGTCGAGCAGCACACCGCGGGCCAGGCCGCCCACGGCGCGCGGCTGTACGCGATGACCGGACTCGCGAGCATGGCCATGGGCCTGCAGAACGCAACCGTCACGCACATCTCCGGCGGCGCGGTGCGCACGACGCACGTCACCGGCGTGCTGAGCGACCTGGGCTTCGAGCTTGCGCGATTCCTGCTGAACATCGCCGATGTGCGCCGGGCGCGGCTCAGCGACGCCGCACGCAGGCTCATCGCGCTCGTCCGCGAGCCCGAGGCCCACCGGCTCATGCTGCTGGCGAGCATCATGCTCTCGTTCGCCTTCGGCGCGGCGCTGGCGGCGCTGGCGTACGAGCACATCCCCGTCTTTGCGATGATCCCCGCCGTCGCGTTCCTGCTGCTGATGATCGCCGCGGACCTGTTCCAGCCCATCGCCCGCATCACCCCCGCGAACATCGAGCACGTCGCCGACCTCGACCCGCTCGGCACGCTCGCGGCGTACAAACTCAACCCCGACCGCTCGCGTCCCCATGGCGTTCAGCAGGTGCCCAACCTCGTCTCGTGGTCGCAGCGCCTGCCGGCAAGGGCCCGCGTCATCGTGCTGGATGTCGGTGATGCGCACGGCCTGAACATGGACTCGATCGATGAACTCCAGCGCGCGATGGCCAGCGTCTCGCTCACCGGGCGGCGGCTGGTGATCTCGGGCCTTACGCATGAGCAACTGGCGCAGCTTCACCGCGCGGGAATCGATGAACTGCTCGACCCGGCGAACGTCTGCCCGGACTTTGACCTCGCCGTGGCGCGAGGGCTGGGGCTGGTGATGGAGCAGCAGTGGCGGGCGATGGCGCCGCGGGAGTGACCGGGCGTCCCGCGCCCTCCTGCGGCGCGCCAGCCGCCGGCAGGAGCGCGGCGGGATCGACGGGCATTCCCGCGTCGGCGAGCGTCTGCGCGATCAACGCGGTGATGGCCGGGGCGTGACGCGCGAGCGTGAAGTGGTCCGCGTCAAACTCCGCGTACCGCGCGTGCGGCGCAGCGTCGCGGATCGCCCGGGCGTGGGAGATCGGCGTGACCTGGTCCTGCACGCCATGAACGATCAGCATCGGCATCTTCAGCGCGCCGATCGCCGCGAGGTTGTCGAACGGGTGGCGGACAATGAGCCGCGCGACCGGGCCGGGGATCAGGAACCTGCGCGCGTGATCGATGATCGATGTGAAGGTGCTCTCGAGAATCAACGCCGCCGGAGGGTGCGTGCGCGCAAGGTCGATCGCGACCCCGCCGCCGAGCGACAGCCCGTGATACACGATGCGGGTCGGGTCGACCTCCGGCTGCCGCACCAGCCAGGCGTGCAGCGCGATGTTGTCCTCAAGAATCCCCGCCTGAGACGGCGTGCCATCGGCCATGCCAAAGCCGCGGTACTCGGGCATGAGCAGGGCGTAGCCAAGGTCGTGGTAGAACAGCACGTGCTCGAGGTTGGCAAGGTTCTCGATGCGCTCGGCGTTGCCGTGGAACCAGATCGCCGCGGGGTACCGCGCGGGCGCATCGGCGGTCGCGGCAACGGTCGCGGCGTTGTTGGCCCGTCGCGCGGGCGGCAAGTACGCGGCCCGGATGTTCGTGCCGTCACCCCGCGGCAGTGTGATGATCGTCGTGCCTGAAATCGTCGACGCCCGCGGCCCGAAGCCCGCGACACCACGCGGGAAAATCAGCCCGTCCTGCAGCAGATACAGCAGCAGCACCCATCCGCAGGCGATGACCGCCAGAATGATCACCCACCGCCGCAGGCGTGCGAGCACGCTTGGCGAGGCGACGGCTTTGGACGAGTCACGAGCGTGTGCCATGTGGTCCGTTCAGAGAATCGGTCAGTGAGCCCGATGGGTTCCGGCGCACGGTGCACACGGACAAGGCGGATGTGTGGGTGATGTTTGGACGATCGGCGAGCCTTGGGAAGTGTGGCACAAATTTCCGGGACAGGTCTGAATCCGGCCTCAGGGGTCCGGCGAAGTCGAGAGTCCCGGTCATGGGTGTGTTGCTCTAGGCCGGGATTGCCCACCTCGAACAGAACATGGAGTTTTTTATGAAGAAGTCGATTGCACTGACGGTTGCGGGCGTTGTGGCGCTGGCTGGTCTGGCGTTCGCCGCCCCTGAGGTCAAGAAGGACAGCAAGCCCTCGACCCCCGCCGCGGCCGCGCCGCAGACGGTGGTCGACATCGCCCTGAGCAACCCGGACTTCTCGACGCTGGTCACGGCGCTGAAGGCCGCGGACCTGGTCGATGCGCTCAAGGGCAAGGGCCCGTTCACGGTCTTTGCGCCGACGAACGCCGCTTTCGCCAAGCTCCCCGCCGGCACGGTCGAGTCGCTCCTGAAGCCCGAGAACAAGGCGCAGCTTCAGGAAATCCTGAAGTTCCACGTCATCGGCGCCGAAGTTCTGGCCGCCGACGTCGTCAAGCTCGACGGCAAGGACTCGCCCAAGACCCTGCAGGGCCAGGCCTTCAAGATCACCGTGAAGGACGGCAAGGTCTCCATCGGCAACGACAAGGCCACCGCCAACGTCGTCAAGACCGACATCAAGGGCTCCAACGGCGTGATCCACGTCCTGGACACCGTGATCCTTCCGGCCGACGCCAAGAAGGGCGAGAAGAGCGGCAAGTAATCCCGACCGGGGAGACCCGGTCGCACTTGACCGTTCCAACGGCCGACAGTTGTTGAAGCCTCGGGGCCTTTGGGCACTACAATCAGCACGACCCGCGCCCGTCGCGAGGAGAAACCGTGTCTGATTGTTTGCTCCATCGCATCGCGGCCGGAGACGAGTCCGCCGTCTCGGAACTGATGAAACGCTACGGCGGGCTGGTGTACTCACTGGCCCGCCGATTCTCCTCCGAGAAAGCCGATCTCGACGACGCCGTTCAGGAAGTCTTCGCGGCGATCTGGAAGGCGGCAAACAAGTACGACCCGGCCCTGGGCACCGAAGACACCTTCGTGTCCATGGTCACACGCCGCAGACTCATCGACCGCCGACGCCGCGCGGTGCGCCGAGCACTGCCAACGCTCGATGTCGACTTCGGCGCCGTCGTCGCCGACCGCGGCGCGGGCGGGCTGGCCGGCGGGTCCGGCTCCTCCATGGAGCCCGCGGCGGGCGGCGGTTCGGCAAGTGGCTCCGGAGGCGCATCCGAGCAGGCTGCCGAGGGCAACGAGTTAGCGGTCCGAGCGATGGAGCTTCTCGGCACGCTCCGAAAAGAACAGCGTGAAATGATCGAGCTCTCGGTGAGGGGTTTCTCCCATGAGCAGATCGCCAAGCAGACCGGCATGCCTCTGGGCACAGTTAAAACCCACGTTCGTCGCGGATTGATTGCCCTGCGTGAAGCGATGTCGGAAAATCTGACGAATAGAGCGCAGGACCAGACGTGAACCACTCCTCTTACCATCTCGACCCCGGACCAGCCGACCCGGCCAATGGTTCGGGAGGCATCTCGCCGCGTGAGCGGTTCGAGGAGTTGCTGCTCGATCGCGCCGTCGAGGGCCTCAGCCCGGAGCAGGAGCGCGAACTGCTCGCGCTCTCCCGCTCCCTCGGCCTTGAGATTCACGACGGCTACGACCAGGCCGCCGCGGCCGTGGACTTGGCCTTGACCGTGCCCGGTCGTTTCTCGGCGCTCCCCGAACTGCCCGCCGACCTGGCCCAGCGCGTGCTCGAGCAGGGCGTATCCTTCGTCCGCAGCCAGACCGGCACCGAGCGTGCCGAGCCCAAGGTCGTGCCGCCGCTGCGAATCTCCCGGTCGCTGACCGATGGCGATCGCGCGGGCACCCCGACCACCACCGATCAACCCCGAGGCAGCGCGTGGACCCTCGTCCGCGGCTACGGCGGCTGGGTCGCCGCCGCGGCGTGCCTGGCCCTGCTGATCTCGCAGCGCGATGGCGGCAACTCCGGCCGGATCTCGCCGGTCGCTGGCGCCGGCAGCGGCATCCGCACGGGCTCGACCAACAACGCCCAACTCCCGCTCGAGGGCATCGGCAAGGCCGTGATCGGTCAGGTCAACGAACTGGTCTCCTCGATCTTCAACGAGCGCCCGGAAGACATGCCCGTCGTCACGCTCTACGCGCCCGATGATGACCTGCAGTCCAAGGCCATCGGCTCGGTGATCTGGTCGCCCGAGCGCCAGATGGGCGTGCTCCTGGCCCACGGCATCGCGCCGATCGACAAGCCCGGCGACACCTATCAACTCTGGATCGTCGACACGCTCCGCGATCAGCGCTTCCCCGTCGACGGCGGGATCTTCTCCATCGACTCTCCCACCGGGCGCGATGCCCCGGTGGCCATCACCTTCCGCCCCGCCCAGCCCATCGGTCACGCCGCGGCCTTCGCCGTCACCATCGAACGCGCCGGCGGCGTGGTGGTCTCCTCATCACGCCCGGTCGCGGCCGGAGCCGTTGTCACGGCCAGCCGAACCGCCCCGGGGGGAGAAGGAAGTCGCGGCGAAGGAAGTCGCGGCGAAGAACCCGGCAGCAAGAGCACGCCCGGCGAGTCCGCTTCTCAGCCGTGATGCGACCTTTCCCCTCCGCCCCTCCGCCCCTCCGCCCCCCGCCCGCCCCCCACTTGTCCGCGTCCCGGCCATCCGCACATCGATGCAGCGGGGCGGCCCATCGCCGGAATAATCAAGCAACGATTCGTGTTGACCCTTGGGGGCAATCGCGTCTGTCCCGCGATGGACCCGCCCAAAGATCCGGTATCGCAGGACACGGCTGAAACTGGCTGTTGATGGGTGGTGCGTTCGCCCGCCGAGCGCCCCGAACCTGACTCCCGGCGGGAACAACGAGGCGAGCATGAAGTCCATGATCATCGGTGTGCTGTCGATGACCGCCCTCTGCGTCAGCGCGGCGATCGCGCACGCGGTCCTCTTCGGCCCCAACACCACCGGCGGTTCGGCCGCCGGCATCGCCACGCCCAGGAACATGAAGGACCTCTACATGAAGCACGAGCGCGCGACCATCAACAACGAAGCCGACAAGGCCCAGCCCCAGGGGCCCGTCTACTCCAAGGCCGCGCACGACATCACGCCCCTGAGCAAGGAGCGAATCGAGGAACTGGCCAAGAAGCTCACGCCCGAAGAGCGCCGCGTCATCCTCGCCAGCGGGACCGAGCCCGCGTTCTGCGGCAACCTTGTCGACAACAAGAAGCAGGGCACGTACATCTGCCGCCTGTGCAGCCTGCCGCTGTTTGAGAGCAAGGCCAAGTTCGACTCGGGCACCGGCTGGCCGAGCTTCTTCTCCCCGGTCGATACGGCCCACATCGTGGGCCTGCGCGACACCTCGCACGGCATGGTCCGCGTGGAGATCCTCTGCGCCCGCTGCAGCGGCCACCTCGGCCACGTGTTCGATGACGCCCCGCGCACGCCGACCGGCCTGCGCTTCTGCGTGAACTCCGCCAGCCTCGAGTTCATCGAGGACGGCCAGAAGATGCCCGACGCCGCGCTGCCCGTCGCCACCGAGACCGCGTACTTCGCCGCCGGCTGCTTCTGGGGCGTGGAGGATCGCCTGCAGCGCTTCCCCGGCGTGATCGACGCCGTGAGCGGCTACATGGGCGGCAAGACCAAGGAGCCAACATACGAGCAGATCTGCCGTGGCGACACCGACCACGCCGAGACCGTCAAGGTGGTCTTCGATCCCAAGCGGACCAATTACGACCAGTTGCTCGGGTTCTTCTTCCGCCTCCACGACCCGACACAGCTCAACCGCCAGGGCCCGGACGTCGGAACGCAGTACCGCTCGCACATCTTCACCGTCGGCGAAACTCAGAAAGCCGCGGCGGAGAAGTTCATCAAGGAGCAGCAGGGCAACCCGCGCTTCAAGGGCCGTCCGGTGGTCACGCGGGTCTCCCCCGCGGGCGGCGATGTGAAGTTCTACGCCGCGGAGGAGTACCACCAGGACTACCACATCAAGAACGGCGGCCACTGCGCGATGCCCGAGCCCTGACCGGTGAGGATGGGCTGATCATCGCGGCGCGAGGGCTCTGGAAACGAAAAGCCGGACGCCGGGGAGTGTGCCCGGCGTCCGGTGATGAGTGTGTCTGACCTTTGCCGCTTTGCCGCTTTGCTGCTTTGCCGCTTTGCCGCTTTGCTGCTTTGCTGCTTTGCCCCCGCCCGATTACGCCGCGAACTTCACGCGGCCGCCGTTCTGCGTGGCGTTCTGATCGCCCTGCTCGGTGCTCGTCACGACGGTGATCCCGCCCGCGCCGGCGCCGAAGCGGACGGTGAGGGTGACCACGGGGCTGAACAGCCCGCCGCGCTGGGCCCGCAGGGTGTACTGCACCCCGGCGACGCCCGCGGGGACGGACTCATCGACGAACGACTTCTTGCCGCTGGAGCCGATCGCGACGGTCGGGCCGACCGCGCCGTTGGCGGCGATGCTCGCGCGGCTGACCAGGTACACGCTGCCGGTGTTGTTGCGAGCCTTCCAACGCAACGTGACCTGCCCCGTGGCGAAGTCGAGCGTGGCCCGGAGATCGGTCGCCGCTTCGGGGGCGGGACGGGAGGACGGATTCTCCGGCGGCGGCAGCAGCGCGGCGGCGTAGATGCTGTCGGGGTTGCTGCTGCGCTCGGCCGTCAGACGGATCGCCGCGATCAGCCGGGCGGTGCTGCGGCGCAGGGCGGTGATGTTGGCCGTCTGCGTCAGCGTCGCGGCCTTGGCGTTCGCCCGCGCCTTGCTGGCGGCATCAAAGCTGGCGGTCGCGGCGGTGATGGCGTTCTGCCAAAGGGTCAGCTCGGCGGGGGGGATCTGAAGGAGAGTGCTCTGATCCTCCCACTGGGCCGAACGGTCGTTGACGAACGTCAGA
>JAJTHN010000084.1 GCA_021297895.1 Phycisphaeraceae bacterium
GCCACTCTGCCACTCTGCCACTCTGCCACTCTGCCACTCTGCCACTCTGCCACTCTGCCACTCTGCCACTGCGCCACTCCCCCCCCGCCCCCGGAACTACCCTGCCGCATGATCGGCTCGCACCTCTCCATATCCGGGTCCATGGCCGATGCGTTGCGGGAGGCCGCGCTGATCGGGCTGGACTGCGTGCAGGTGTTTACGAAGAACCAGCAGCAGTGGCGGGTGGCGGAACTGGACCCGGCGGCGGTCGATGAGTGGCTGGGGGTGGCGGAGCGGATGGGGTGGTTGGAGCGCGGCGGGGCAAGCGTGGCCGCGCCCACCCGTCTGGTCAGCCACGCCTCGTACCTGGCCAACCTCGCCAGCCCGGATGATGACCTCTACGCCGCATCGGTCGACCTGATGCGCACGGAGATCCAGCGCGCTGCGAAGTTGGCCATCGGCTGCGTCGTCTTCCACCCCGGCGCGCACACGACGGGGTCGCGCCCGGACGGGGTGCGGCGGATCATCGATGCGTGCGCGCGGCTCTTGGACATGCCGCTGCCGGGCGATGCAATCTCGCGGCCGGTATTGTGTCTGGAGAACGTCGCCGGCGCAGGATCGACCATCGGCGGGGCGATGGAGGAACTGGCCCATATTCGCCGGGCGGTTGTCGATGCGGGGGGTGATGCCGACCGCATCGGCTTCTGCATCGACACCTGCCACGCGCACGTGTACGGCGAGGATCTTTCGACCGCCGCCGGGGCGCGGGCGTTTGTCATGAAGATGGAATCGACCATCGGTCTGAGCAATGTCCGCGTGTTGCATGTCAACGATGCCAAACCCCCCGCGGGGTCGCGGCTCGACCGCCACGAGCACATCGGCCGCGGCACGATCGGGACGGGCGGCTTCGCGGCGTTCTTCGCGTCGTTCATCGGGGCGCAGCGCGCTGCGGGCCTGCCGGGCGTGCCGATGATCCTGGAGACCGCCAAGGGGCGCGGGGCCGATGGCAGGCTGCTCGATGAGGTCAACGCGGCCACGCTGCGGTCGCTCCTGCCCGGCAATCCGCCCGCGCCGCGGTACGAACCCGGCATCGCCGCCGCGCTGCGCCGCCTCCCGACCGGCTGCACCAAGCCCGCGAAGACGGATTTGCACGAAGGCGCGAAGACGCGAAGAAGAGGGGAGAGGAAGGAAGAGGAAGAGGGGGCGAAGAGGGGAGAGAAGATGAGGAAAAAGGGGGGAGAGGGGAAGAAGACGGGAGGGAAGATCAGCGGAGGGGCGAGGAAGAAGGGTGGGGCCAAGGCCGCCGAGCCGGGCTCCACGCCACGGCGCAGCCGCAAGCCCAAGCCGAGTCCGAGCAAGGGCCGCAAGCCCGATTCCCCAAACTGATCGACGCGCCGAAGACCGCCCCCGCGCGCTCCGAAGCGTCCACGCGCCCCGCCGCGAGGACCATCCTCTCTCGGTCTCCCCCACTCCCGCTCAATGCCTCTTCCTTCGTTCCCCACTCCCTCCTCCCGTTCCCCTCTTCGCCTCTTCCCATCCCCTCTTCCTCTTGTCCCACTCCCCTCTTCCTCTCTCCTTTTCCTTCCTCCCCTCTTCCCTTCCCTCTTCCTCCCCCTCATCTTCGCGTCTTCGCGCCTTCGTGCAAATCCCTCCCGCTCCCGTGCGTGAGCGTGGGGCGGCGCGGTGGTTCAGCGCTGGGCCGGCGGTGCGCAGATGCGGCGACGAATCGCCTATGCTCCCGCGATGGCACCACGAATCGGCACAAAACCGCTCTTGCTCGGCACGCTCCTGACGCTGCCGCTCTGCGCCGGCTGCGCCTGGCCGTTCTCCCAGACCACGCGCAGCGCCCCCGACCCCGCGGCGACCGGCGCCGCCGCCGCAACGACCGGCCCCGATGGCACGGGCGACCGCTGGCTCGATGCGGCCCAGACCTCCATCCGCCGGGGCGACACCGGCCGCGCGCTGCGCGAGTTCGCCCGCGCGATCGAGATCAACCCCACGCTCGTGACCGCCCACATGGGCATGGCCGACCTGTACCGCATGGAGGGGGACTTCTCCCGCGCCGAGGAGGGCTACCGCAGCGCCGCGGCGATCGAGCCACGCAACTTCGATGCTCAATATTATCACGGCCTGATGCTCCACCTGCTCGGCCGGCTGACCGAATCCATCGGGGCGTACCTGCGCGCCCTGGAGGTGCGGCCCGACGATGAGCAGGCCAATCTCAACATCGCCACCGCGTACTACCAACTGGCCGAGTATGCGCAGGCCCTGCCCTTTGCGGAGCGCGCTGTGCGGCTGTCGCCGCGGAGCGGGCCGGCGCGGTTCAACCTCGGGGCGATCTACGCGGGCCTCGGCCGCCACGGGGACGCCGTCGTCGAGTACCAGCAGGCCACCGAGCTCATGCCGCTCTCCGGCCGCCTGCTGCTGAACCTGGCCGAGAGTTACAATCAGTTGCGTCGCTACACGGAGATGCGCAACACGCTGCTGCAACTGGTGCGCACCGAGCCGTCGCCCGCCGCCTACGAACGGCTGGGCTTTGCCAGCTTCCGCCTGGGCGAGAGCGACGAGACGATGTTCAGGGCCGCCGCCGAGGCGTTCGCCAAAGCCATCGAGATGGACGGCGACTACTTCCCCGCGCTCAACGGCCTTGGGATCATCGAGCTGAACAACTACGTGTGGTCGGGCAAAGAGGACCTGTCGGCCCGCGACCGCGCGATGGGGCACCTGCGCCGCAGCCTGCAGATCAACCGCGCCCAGCCGCGGATCGAGGAACTCATCACGCGGTACGCCCAGTAAACGCCCGCGCCGGTCATCGCTCCGCCACCCCCGCCCCGCCGCGCCGTCAGGGCGACCTTCTCAGGATCATTCACACCCATGCCCGATGCCACGCTGCTCGAATCGTTCCCCACGCCGTCGCCCTCGCCGTTTGTCATCGAGCACATCAGCGAGGAGTTCACCAGCGTCTGCCCCAAGACGGGCCACCCGGACTTCGGGCACGTGACCCTCCGCTACCAGCCGGCCGCCGGCGGCGTGTGCGTGGAACTCAAGAGCCTGAAGATGTACTACCAGTCCTTCCGCAACGAAGGCATTTATTACGAGGCGGTGACCAACACCATCCGCGATCAGCTCGTCGCCGCGGTGCGGCCCGCATGGCTGCAGATCATCACCGACTGGAAAGGCCGCGGCGGCATCCGCTCGACAATCCGCGCCGACTTCGGCCCCGTGCCCGCACACTACCTCGGGCGGTAAGCCCGCTTTCGCACCATGAGCATCAACCCCTCGGCACTGTCGATCGTTCACTACCCCGCGGCGGTGCTCCGCACGCGGGCGGCGGATCTCCCCGCCGTGGATGCGACCACCGCCGCCATCGCGGCACGCATGATCGAACTGATGCGCCAGGCCGAAGGCATCGGTCTGGCCGCCCCGCAGGTGGGCCTGTCGATCCGCATGTTCATCGCCGATGTTCCGCCCGATGATGAGGCCGAGCCGCCGCGCACGCCGGCCGATGATCCGGCCACGTGCACCGCCGGGCCGGTGGTGTACATCAACCCCGTGATCTCGTCGCCCGGCCGCGGGACGGGGCCGTTCGCCGAAGGGTGCCTGAGCCTGCCCGGCATCCGCGGGGATGTCATCCGGCCCACGGAGGTGACGATCACGTACACGACGCTCGACGGCTCGCGCGTGAGCCAGCGCGGCGGCGGGCTGCTGGCCCGGTGCTGGCAGCACGAGATGGACCACCTCGACGGGACGCTGATCATCGACCGCATGACGCAGATGGGCCGCATGAAGAATCGCGCCGCCATCAAGCGGCTGGAAGGACGCTGAGTGAAGATCCTGTTCCTCGGCGCGGGGGCGTTCGCCATCCCCACCCTGGCGGCGCTGCTCCGCGATGACTCGCCCGCACGCATCGCCGCGATCATCACCCAGCCCGACCGCCCGGCGGGCCGCGGCCGCACGCTCACGCCGACCCCCATCGGCCAGTTCGCCGCCGAGCACGCCCCGGCGGTGCCCCTGCTCAAGCCGGCGGATGTCAACGCGCCGGAGGTGCTCGCGCAGCTGGCGGGGTTCGACGCCGATGCGGCGGTGGTGATCGCCTTCGGCCAGAAGCTCTCGCCCGCCCTTGTCGCGACGGTGCGCGATGGACGGATGATGAACCTCCACGGCTCGCTGCTGCCACGCTGGCGCGGGGCGGGGCCGGTCAACGCCGCGATCCTGCACGGCGATGCGGTGACGGGCAACACCGTCATCACGATCGCGCCTCGCATGGATGCGGGGCTGATCCTCTCCCGGCCGCGCACGCCGCGGCCCATCACGCCGCTGACCACCGCCGGCGAGCTGCACGACGCCCTGGCCGCCGATGGCGTCGAACTGGTGCTGGAGGTGCTGCGCGACGTCCCGGGGGCCTTCGCCCGCGCGACGATGCAGGATGAATCGCTCGTGACCAAGGCCCGCAAGCTCGGCCGCGCGGATGCACGCCTGAGCGAGTCGCTCACCGCCGCCGCCGCGCGGGCCCGCATCCACGGCCTGACGCCGTGGCCCGGCGTGAGCGTGAGCCTCGGCGGGCTGACGCTCAAGCTCCTGCGCGTGATGGATGAGCCCGCGGAGCAGATGCGGCCGCCCGCAGCGCCCGGCGGAGCGACACCAGCGCCGGACAGCCAGCAGCCATCGCCGGGCGGCCAGCCGCAGGCCCCGTTCGGCACGCTGCTCGATGCCGATGCCGGCATCCTGGCCATGGCCGACCGCACGCGTCTGCGCATCCTCGAGGCCCAGCCCGCGGGCGGCCGCGCGATGACCTGGGCCGACCTGCGCCGCGGCGCGGGCAGGACGCTGACCGCCGGGGTCGTCCTCTCCCAGCCGATCGACCAGCCGCCGAACGCCACCGCCGGAGCGTGAAGCCCCGCGTGCGGCACCACGCCGACGCCGCGCGGGCAGACGCCGGGACCGCTACGCTCACCGTGCACGGATGCATCGCATGCGCACGCTGTGGGACCTGATCCAACCTGTTCGTGACGCCGCCCAGTCGCTGGTGGACAGCCTCCGCCAGGCCACGCGCCCCGCGCCCGCCGCCGAGCCGGAGCGCCCCCGCCGCCCGCGCAAGCCCCGAGCCCGGCCGCCCGCCCCGCCCGCCGCGCTGTTCGCAACCCCCGCGGCCACGCA
>JAJTHN010000049.1 GCA_021297895.1 Phycisphaeraceae bacterium
CGCTCTTGTGCCCGATGAATGAACGCGTCTACTCAGAGTCCCCCAGTTGAGCACTCACATGACACATTCCGTGACAAGGATCTGGTCCTTTCTCATCGCCGTCATAGTTGCGGCCACATGCGCTCTGGGCGTGTGCCAGCCGAATCCTGATTCCGCATCGCCGACGGCGGTTGCCTCCACCGTGCCGTCCACCGTCGAGTGGGTCACACGCGAGGTCAAGGCCCCGCGCGTGTCGTTCCACATCTTCGACAGCGCTGCGGCGAAGACCAAAGTCAGTTACCACCTCTACACCCCCGCGGCGTATGACCGCGAACCGACACGCCGCTTTCCCGTCGTCTACTGGCTGCACGGATCCGGCGGCGGGGCGGCGGGGATCGCCAAAGTCGCGGCCAACTTCGACGCGGCCATCGAGGCGGGCAAGACGCCGCCATGCCTGGTGGTGTTCGTCAATGGACTCGTCGAAGGCATGTACGTCGACTGGAAGGACGGCACCGCGCCGCTGGAAACGGTGATCGTCAAGGACCTCGTGCCGCACATCGACGCGACCTATCGCACCATCGCCACACGCGAGGGTCGCCTCCTCGACGGCTTCAGCATGGGCGGCTACGGCGCGGCTCGGCTGGGCTTCAAGTTCCCCGAGTTGTTCCGGGCCGCGTCCATCGTCGGAGCGGGGCCGATGCAAGCTGAATTGATCCAGGCACCGCGTGCCGGGCGTAAGCGGGCCGCAGAGTTGCTCGCGAAGGTCTACGGCGGCGATCAGGCGTACTTCCGCGCCGTCAGCCCGCGCACGCTCGCCGAGCAGAACGCCGAGAGGATCACCAAGAGCTCACTGGTCCGCATGATCGTCGGCGACAAGGACGAGACGTTCGAGAACAACCGACTCTTCCATGAGCACCTCGATGCCCTCAAGATCCCGCACACATGGACGGTGCTGCCCGGCATCGCGCACGAACCGATGGACGTGCTGCGTGCGGTGGCCGATGACAACTGGGCGTTCTATCGCGCGGCCTTTGGACACACGGCGGGCAGTTCATCCGCCGCGAGGAAAGCCGAAGTAGTCCTCTCCTTCAGGATCAAGGACCAGAATCGCCGGGCGGTTGTCGTCAACGCGCCAGCGGACGGGACAACGCGACCTGCGGTGATCGTGCTTCATGGTGGTATGGGCAGCGCCCAGGACATGCGGGCCAAGTCGGGCTTCGATGCAGTCGCGAAGGCCAACGGGTTCATGGTCGTCTACGCCGAGGGAACCGACTTTGGCGGCGATCGGCACGCATGGAACACGGGCTACCTCTTGCGGCGTCAGGTAAAGGGTGCCGACGACATCGCGTACTTCGACACGCTCATCGACACGCTCATCCGCGATCACGGCGCGGACCCTACCCGCGTGTACATGACCGGCGGTTCCAACGGCGGGATGATGACCTTTGTCTACGCCGTCGCACGCCCGCACAAGCTCGCCGCGATCGCGCCGGTCGTCGCGAGCATGTTCACCTTCGACACCGTGCCCGCCGTGCCGCTTCCGATCCTCATCATCAACGGCGCGAAGGATGAGGAGGTGCCCCTCGAGGGCGGCATGAGCCGCAACCGCATCGTGAGGCGAGCCCAGGAGGCACCGTACAAGCCGCTGACAGACGTGGTGCAGTTCTGGGTCCGCGCAAACAAGTCGCTGCCCGAGCCCAAAGTCGCCACTGTCGGAACCGTCACCACCACGACGCACGACGCCGGACCCGGCGGGGCCGTGACCGAGTTCGTGGTGGACTCCGCCGGCGGACATGGCTGGCCGGGCTCCAAGCCGCGGCGTGACGGCACCACACCAAATCTGGCGTTCAATGGTGCGGAGCGCGTGTGGGCGTTCTTCAAGCACCAAGCTCGCAATCGGGATGCTCAAGGCGCAGTATCGAGTCCGGTGCCGCGTTGACGGCCGGGTTCTGCGGCCTGTTAACCCCTCCGCCCGTCAACCCGAGACTCCGAGAGTTTGAGAGGAGCTTCCTTCCGCCCCCGCCGTGAGGCGGGGTCGGAAGGAAGCTCGGCGGCAATAACCGATGAGAACCTGATCGCGTTGCGGTGAGGTGGCAATATCGCATCGCCCGGAGCGTTTGCCTCCCTGTACGTTGTCCCCGCGCGCTGGAGTCCCGCATGAAGTCTGCCCGTGAGATCATCTGGTCCGGTCTGGTCTCCATCGTGGCCGTGGTGGCCATGTGTGCCCCGACGGCACTGGGGCAGCAGTGGGTGACGCCCGCGGTCACTGCGCCGCGCGTGCAGCAGGTCATCTTCAACAGTGCCGCCGTCGGGGCGCCTGTGAGTTACCACGTTTACACACCGCCGGTCTACGACTCTGACCCGACCCGACGATTCCCGGTGCTGTATTGGCTCCACGGCAGTAACAGCGTTCTCACCGGCATCGCCCCGATGAGCGCGTGGTTCGACAGCGCGATCGCCAACGGGCGCATCCAGCCCATGATCGTCGTCTTCCCCAACGGTCTTCCACTGGGGATGTGGTGCAACTGGGCCAACGGTGCGGCCCGCGTTGAGGACATGGTCATCCAGGACCTGATCCCGGAGGTCGACGGGCGGTTGCGCACGATCGCCAGTCGCCAAGGCCGAATCATCGAAGGCTTCAGCATGGGGGGCTATGGGGCCGCCCGGATGGGATTCCGGCACAACCAGCTCTTCGGCGGGATCTCCATGCTCGGCGCAGGGCCGCTGCAGTTGGACTTCTTGGTCGATGTTCCCGGCAGTCCGGTCACACCCCAGCAGCGAGCCCAGATCTATCGCGACGTCTACGGCAATGATCAAGCCATCTACCTCGCGCAGAGCCCGTGGATGCTCGCGGAGGTGCATCGGGACGCCCTCGTCGCTTCAGTCATGCCCATTCGCCA
>JAJTHN010000001.1 GCA_021297895.1 Phycisphaeraceae bacterium
CGGCGATTCTCAGGTCCGCCTGATCGCCACCCCGAGCCCCTCGACCGCATCCCGCAGCTCCCGCCCGGAAACGCCGCTGCTCACAGCCCGCCCTTGAATCGCCCGCAGGGATCGGCGTTGTGGGTTGTTCAGATGCTCCAAATGATCAAATGGCCAAATCAGAAAGATCCTCCCCCGTTTCCAACGGGGGAGGTGCCGAGTCCTCGAGGCGGAGGGGGTCTTGGGGGAGCGCGTTGAACCCCACGGCGAATCCCAACCCGCGAACAAGGCCCCATCCCCGTGGTGATCGAACCCCCAAACAAGAATGCACCGGTTCGTCGCCACCCCCCAAGCTCGCCGAGTCGGTGGCACGTCTCGGCGTGCAACCGGTGACACGCCCCCGATTCCATAGGAGGACTATGATTTGACCACAATGAGGTATGCTCGAATTCTTGGCATGTCGTCGGTGGTGCTCGCAATCATTCTGACGTATGCGGTCATTGAGGCGCGAAGCTACTTGCTGGCACAAAGAGTGGACTCCGCCGGCATGGCGCCAGATGCAACCGCAGAGTCGGAAGCACGCGGTAACGCGATTGTACTGGCGCTCGCGGCACACTTCAGAGCCAAAGGATCGTATCCCTTGCAGTTGGCCGACTTGGTTCCAGATTATATTCCTGCATTGTTGCCGCCCGTTGCCGGAACCAGGACGTGGCGGTATGTCGTCAACGGTCAGCGAGATCAGTACCAATTGTCGTTCGGAGACGGCGAGTTTCATTATCCTGCGCACTTTATTAGGTCAAACAGCTCGGACGGCTGGTATAGGGACTATTGATTCGTGGGTGTGATGGGAGCCCTTCACCGGTACAGCACGAGAGACTCCACGGGCTTTTGGGCGGTGGCGAGAAGTCGGTGCCGCTGGACCCGCGATCAAGGAACCGTCCCCGTGTTGATCGAACCCCCAGGCAAGAATGCACCGGATCGTCGCCACCCCCCAAGCCCGCCGAACCGGTGGCACGTCAAGGAGGCCAACCGGTGCCACGCCCCCAGTGAGCACCCGAGTGGGGCTTGGCACCGGTGGGCGTGGCGCCGCTTGCCATATTGATTCAAACCGCGCACACACCCACCCGAGCATCATCTCGCGTCGCCCTGACACATCCTATACTCTCGTTGCAAGTCTGCACCGCGAAGAACCCATCTTCGCACCGAACGCTCGCGTCACAGAGGGGGCCTTCTCATGCGATGGTCAAAGAAGCGGCTTGTCATTCTCACGGCCGTGCTCTGTCTGGTCGCCGGCGTCGCCATCGTGGCGTTCGTGCTCATCACTCGTCCATCGCCCGAAGAGCAGGCCGTCGAGCCGCTGATGAGCCTCGTCGCCACCACAGCGGCCACGCCCGACAAGCCCAGGCTCCTCGACAATTGGAGCATCTGGGAGGGCGGCATCACCATCCGTCGTCACCCGGATGCCCCGGATCGCTACCTGATCCGCGGCGGGTTCCGCGACGACGATGGGCCATGGAAGATCGCGTACAAACGGGCGGATGCAGCCCGGGCAGCCGCATGGGAATCCGGAACACCGTTCGACGAGTCGGCCTTCGACCCGTACAAGCGAGAGTTCGAGACCGAGCAGTACCGGCGGAGCCCCGTCGTGGACGTTGACATCGCCAACGGCACGCTCACCTATTCCAGCAACGAGGTGTGGGATCGCGCCGAGGTGCTGCGACCCAAGGAGCATGAGCCGGAGCGAACCACACGCAAACCGGGCTTCCGCAACACGATGAAAGAAGATGACGTTCCACGAGTCGGCGGCGGCATCATCCGGCCCTTTGACTGGACGAGCGATTGGAGCGTGTCGGCGTTCGGAACATTCGGCTTTCCCAACGTCGAGGGGGGTGCTGAGCTCGCGGTGCTCACGCAGGCTCTCGCGGGGATGTTTGGTGGTCGCCAACGTGGCCACTCACTGATGGGCACCGGGCATCTCTACGTGCAGTTCTTCGACAACGTCACCCACCAGCGCCTCGGCGAGGTCGTCAGGGCGCAGTGGATCATGCCGATGGTGGATCCGGTCAATTGGGGCTACATCCTGACGCCGGATGAGCGATATCTGCTCATCGTCTCTGACGAACAGAGCTATCGACCTCCGAACGACCGTACGCCAGTGGTCTATACAACCAAAGTCAGCGTCATCGCGGTGCCCCCGGTACCGCCTCTCGCTGCACCATAGCGACGACCCTACTCGGGAACGTATCCCCGATCCCTTGCCAACGACTACACAGGCTTTGGCGTGGAGTCGGTGCGGCCGGACCCGCGGACAAGGAACCGAGCCCGTGTTGACCGAACGACCAAGCAAGCGGGCACCGGATCGTCGCCACCCCCCGAGTTCATAGAGATGCCTCCCTGTGCAAACTGGAGCTTGTGATGCGGCGTCTCTTCTATGGGGCACTCCTGCGTTGTTTGGCATCCGTGTGCTGGGTCGGCATTGCGCTCTGCCTGCTCGACGCACAGTTTCTGTGGACCGCGCTGTACCCGCTGTGGTCGCTCGCATGCTTCGCCGGCGTTTGGCTGGCGGTTCGTTGGGCTGTTGGCTGGATGCCGGGATCGGCTCCGCGTGCCCGATGTGCTCTTGACGCCGCATGCGGCTGGGTCGCTGTGCTCATCGGTGGAGTGTGGATGCTTCTCACACTCGCGTATATCACCTTTGGTCTCCTCATGTACTCCGGAGTGTTGTGATGACTCCGGGCCCGTGGCCCCGATCCCTTGCCACCGACTCCACGGGCATCGGCGGGCAGTCAGCACTGCCGGACCATCGAGCACAACACCCCGAGCCTGCGCCGATCGGTCGCGCGACCACGGATGGATCCCCTGTCCCCGATCACGCCTGACGAATCCGCAGTCGGTTCCATGAAGATCCGGCTCTTCGCGAAGCCTCAGAGCCGGCGTCCGGACCCGGCGCCGCGGCGGAACCGGAGCACGCATCGGCATGAAGAATCGGCACGGAGCGTCGATCTACTCAAGCCCCCGCTCCCCCTCTCCATTCGACCACTCGACCAGTCGACCACTTTTCAACGTGGCCGTACCCCTCACTCCCCGTGCTTGGGCAGGTCCGCCTCGCCCAGCAGCCGGAACTCCTTCCGCCGAAGGATCTGCGCCGCCAGCGTGATGTCATCGACCGCCAGCGCCACCGCCGGCGACCCGCCCGACCAGCCCATGAGCGTGTGCGCAAAGCGGATGTTCAATTCCGCGCTGAGCAGGAACTGGCACATGCGGCTGAGCGTGTGACCCTGATCCAGGCACACCACCAGGATCTCGCTCTCCATGAACGGCAGGCCCTGCTCGTGCAGAATCTGCCGCGCGACCTCCGCGTTGCTCGAGACGATCCGCACCACGGCGTGGTCGCTGGCCTCGTGCACGCTCAGCGCGCAGATCCGCACCATGCGGTCGTCAAAGCCCTTGACCAGTTCCAGCATCTTGCCGACGCGGTTGGCCAGAAAGATCGAGAACTGCGTCACGTTCACCGGCGAGTATCCGCGCTGCGTCTCGATGGGCGTTGCTGATTGACTCATGACCGCTGAACACCCTCTGAGCGTGCCTTCCCGCCGCCGACGGCCCACCCGTCTGCGTCCTGTCCCGCCCCCCCGACCCCCCCGCCGCCCCGCGTGCGACGCCGAGTCTAGCACATCGCCTCACCCATCGCGCGCCGATCGGTCCCGCCGCAGCCTCCGCCCCCGCCCCCCCGTCCCCCGCCCGCGAAGACGCGGGACCTCACCCTGTGGGAACCAGGGAAGGATCTTCCCGAACGAAGCCGCAAGAGCACTCCGCCGCTTGCCCTCCCGCCACCTCCCCCGCCACCTACCACTCCCCCACCTCCCCCGTGCCCCCAACAAAAAAACTCCCGGGCGCGTTCGCCCGGGAGCCTTGGAGGAGTTCAACAAATTCGGCCGCCAATCAGGCCGAGAAGCTCGACCCGCAGCCGCACGAGCTCGTCGCGTTGGGGTTCTGGAACACGAAGCCGCGGCCCATGATCTCATCGCGGAAGTCGACCGTCGTGCCGTTGAGGTACAGCAGGCTCTTGGGATCCACGATCACCTTGATCCCGTGCTGCTCGAAGACCTCATCAAAGTCCTTCTGGGCCTCGGTCAGGTCCAGCAGATACGAAAAGCCCGAGCAGCCGCCGCCCTTGACCCCGACGCGCAGACGGATCTTGTCCGCGTCGAGCTCCTGCTGCTTGATGATGTTCTGGATCTCCCGCGCCGCCGCGGCGGACAGAATCACGCCCTGCTGGGCCGGGGCGTCGGTGGGCTGGGTCTGGGTCGTCGTGGCCATGAAATGCTCCACAGAAAAAGTGACTGTCGGTTCACATCCCGGTCCGCCCCGCGGCCTCCCGCCGGACGTCCCTCCTTCAACTCTACGTCGGCAAACCCGCCGACGTTCATCCGCACCCGCCCGCGCGGCGCGTCCGAAAAAGCGTCGCCCGGCCCCGCCGTCGCGCCCGGCCCGTCCGGCCAGCCCGGCCTCTCAGTGCGCCGCGGCCTTGGCCCCGCCCGTGCTCTGGGCGTGCGCGGGGGTGTGCGCGGGGGTGTGCGCGTGGTCATCGGCATGGTCGCCGATCGGCGCGATCCCGTTCTTGGCGCAGTAGTCGGCCAGCGCCGCCTTGATCGCGTCCTCGGCCAGAACCGAGCAGTGGATCTTCACCGGCGGCAGGCTCAACTCCTGCACGATCTCCGTGTTGCGCAGCGCGTTGGCCTCCTCAAGGCTCCGCCCCTTGAGCCACTCGGTGGCCAGGGATGAACTGGCGATCGCCGAGCCGCAGCCGAAAGTCTTGAACTTCGCATCCTCGATCTTGCCGGTCTTCTCGTCGACCTTGATGCACAACTGCATCACGTCGCCGCACTCGGGCGCGCCAACCAGCCCGACGCCGATCCGCTTGTCGGCTTTCATCTGGTCCTGCGACCCGAAGTTGCCGACGTTGCGCGGGTTCTCGTAGTGGTCGATGATCTTCGGTCCGTAAGCCATGGGAAGTCTCCAAAGTTCAAAGTTCAAAGTTCAAAGTTCAAATCAGCCAGCAACCGTCACCCGTGCGCGTGTCCTGCTCAACATGCTCACGAGGATCTTCCGCAATTCCTCGATCTCCGACACCAGCGGCCCGAGCCGCCGTGCGCTGATCCACGTACCCCGGGGCTTCTCTTTCTCCGACGACCAGAGTCCTCGATCCAAACTGTGATCCGTTCTTCACTTGAACTTTTCCCAATTTGAACTTTGAACTTTCTGATCGCCGTCCCCGGCGATCAGTGGTGCGCCCATTCCACTTTGCTCAGGTCGATCCCTTCCTTGTGCATGTCGTACAGCGGGCTCATCATCCGCAGCTTGCTCACCGCCTTGACGATCTCCTCGATCGCGTAGTCGATCTGCTCCTCGGTCGTCCACTTGCCGAGGCTCAGACGCAGCGAGCTGTGCGCAAGCTCATCGCCGACGCCCAGGCCCTTGAGCACGTAGCTCGGCTCCAGGCTCGCGCTCGTGCACGCGCTGCCGCTGGAGCAGGCGATGTTCTTGACCGCCATCATCAGGCCCTCGCCCTCGACAAAGCCGAAACTGATGTTCGTGATGTGCGGCAGCCGCTTCTCGCGATGGCCGTTGATCGCGCTCGAATCGATCCGGCTCACCAGCGCATCCTCCAGCCGCTTGCGCAGCTTGCCCAGACGCGCCGCGTCCTGCTCCATCTCCGCCATCGCCACCTCGCACGCCATGCCGAAGCCCACGATGCCCGCGACGTTGAGCGTGCCCGAGCGGAAGCCGCGCTCCTGGCCGCCGCCGTCCTGCAGCGACTGCAGCCGCACACGCGGGCGGTGGCGACGAACGTACAGCGCGCCGACGCCCTTGGGCCCGTAGATCTTGTGCCCCGACCAGCTCATCAGGTCGATGTTGTCCGCGTCAACGTTCGTCGGCATCTTGCCGACCCACTGCGTCGCGTCGGTGTGCAGCAGCACGCCACGCTCCTTGCACAGCGCGCCGATCTGGCGGATCTCGTTGATCGTCCCGATCTCGTTGTTGGCCCACATCAGCGTCACCAGAATCGTGTCCGGACGCATCGCGGCCTTGACCATCTCCGCCGTGATCACCCCGTCCACCGGCGGCTCCAGGAAGGTCACATCGAACCCCTCCTTCTGCAGACGCTTGCACGGGTCCAGAACCGCCTTGTGCTCGATGATGCACGTGATGATGTGCCCGCGGCTCTTGCTCCCGGCCGGCGCCTTCTCGTACATGTACGCCGCGCCCTTGATCGCCAGGTTGTTGCTCTCCGTACTGCCGCTGGTGAAGATCACTTCCTTCTCGCTGGCGCCGATCAGCTTCGCCGCCTGCTCACGCGCCCAATCCACACCCTCCTCCGCCTCCCACCCGAACTTGTGGTTCCGCGAGCCGCTGTTGCCGAACCGCTCCGTGAAGTACGGCAGCATCGACTCAACAACCCTCGGATCGCACGGCGTGGTCGCGGCATGGTCCATGTAGACGGGCAACTTCAGGGCCATCGGTATCTCCAGTCGTTCGGGGCCTTGTTCACACACCCCGCCCCGCTCGCTCACGCAGTCGGGGGGGACGTCTTGATCGTTTTGAACGGGTCTCCACCGACCCGACCGTCTAGTTTAGACACGCTCTAGATCAGCGGTGGCGGCAGGATGAGAATTCTGCACCCCAACCCAAACATCACCCAATCACCCGATCCCGCGCCCGCACCCGCACCCCTGCATCCATCTCTTCACTCACCCCATTGCCCGGCCTCATCCCCCCGTCGTCGGCGTCTTGGGCTCGAACTCCAGCGCAAAGCACTGCGAGGTCCCCACCAGCGGGTGCTCCTGCTGGCACCGGAACCCGACCATCTCGTCCGCCGTCCAGCCCACCGTCCCGAAAAGGTCCGTCAGCAACTCCGGGTGCCGATCCCACACCGGCGTCGCGGCCAGTCCCAGCCCCTCGCCGAGCAACTCCAGCCTCGTGTTGCTCGCGACGCGGTTGGTCCAGTCCCGTCCGCGCCCCAGCCCGATCGCCGCGGTCGTCACGTACAGCCCGAGCGACGGCAGGCCGACCTGCGCCAGCGAGCGGTGCACCCACACATCCATCACACTCCGACGCGTCGGCGTGACCACCTGCGACCAGACCTCCAGATGTGGCGGATTGTCCAGCGTCGGGTGCGGCATGCTGTCGGGCGTGTGCGCCGCCACGACCACGTCGATCGCTCGCCCCTGGCTCGTGCACTGCTGATCGATCGTCAGCACCTGCATCAGCCCCGAAGTCCGCGCCGTGACCTGCGGCAGCGGCTGCGAACAGTACTTGCTCATAAGCGTCCCCGGCGTCTTGCCGAGTTGGCGCTCACCATCGAGCGTGCGCATGGCCGCGTCCAGCAGCATGTCGCGATCGCCGCCCCACGAAACAACCATCGGCATCGCGCCCTGCCGAGCGCGATAGCCAAACACGCCGCGCACCGCCGTGGACTGCAGCCGCGCCGGGTTTTCCGGATTGGGCCGATACGCAAAGACCGTCACCGTGCAGTCCGACGCGTGACCGAACGCCTGCGCGTTGGCCAGAAACGCCCGCTCCCGCGCATCGATGAGCGACGCGGCATCGCTCGCGCCCCCCACCGCAAAGCCGCCGCCCGCGGCCCCACCGGCCGAGCCGCCCGCGAGCACGCTCGCTCCGAGCCGACGCGCCAGCCCCGACTGACTCACCCCCAGCCGACGCAGCAGACCCTGAAACTGATCGGTCGCCGCCTCAACGCTCGAAACCACGCCGGCATCCAACCCCGCACGCGCCAGCCCGCCAACCACCGCCCGAAGCCCCTCTACGCCCGGACATCTCAGCAACACCTCGCGGTCGACTCCGCGATGCGTCGCCGCGGCGATCACACGCTGACACAACGTCTTGTCCACGCCCAGCATCCGATGCACGTGCGCCGGACTTCCCGGGAACGGTCGGGCACGCGTTCCTGGCCCGCGATGGTCAGGCCATCGACCTCGAACCCAACACCGACGCGGCCAGCACGGCCCGCGACATCAACGACTTCGGCCTCATCGTCGGCGACGGCGGCGGCGGGAACAACGTCGCCGCGCTGGTCTGGAGTGTCGACGGAAATGGGCAGGTCTCACGCTTTGTCCTGAACTTTCCGGGCGTGCCGGGCTTCGGGCGTCAGGCCAACGGCGTGAACAACTCGAGCGTCATCGTCGGCGGCGGCTGGATGAGCGAGCCCTCGTGGGCCTATGCCGCGTGGGTGCTGCACGGTCCGAACGAGCCATTCATCATCCTGCCCACGCTGGGCGGGCGCGATGCCAACGCCGAGAAGATCAACGACGCCGGCGCGATCGTCGGCGATGCGCAGGCGGCGCAGGGCTTCAGCCGAGCCGCGATCTGGACCCCCATCCCGGGCACCACGCCCACGCGATACACCGTCAGCGACATTCCGCTCTTCGATGCGCCGTACGACAGCGGCGAGGCCCGCGACATCAACAGCATGGGCATGATCGTCGGTGCCGATCTCGCCATCGCCACCAACGGTGTCGGCCCCAAGCCCTGGGTGTACTTCAACGGCCAGAAGCGGGCACTGGAGGACCTTGTGTCTCCTGAGGTTCGCGCCGAGTGGACCTTCTGGTGGGCCATGGGCATCAACGACGCCGGCCAGATCACCGGCATCGCCGTGCGGAACAACGGCGATCCGAACGACCCCATCGGCAACCCCGGCGACACGCGCGCGTTCATCCTGACCCCCGCGCCGACGGACTGCGGGCCGGCCGACATCACCAACACCGACGGCGACCTGCCCGGCACGCCCGACGGCGCGATCGACAACGGCGACTTCGCCGCGTTCTTCGCCAGCACGGAGGATCCCATCCACACCGTCGCCGATCTGGCCAACACCGACGGCGAACTCGGGCCTGATGGCGTGGTCGACAACGGCGACTTCAGCGTGTTCTTCGGCTACTTCTTCGTCGGCTGCGGCAACATCCCGTCCTGAGCCACCCCGCAACGACCGGCACCATCCTGCGCTTCTTCTCTCGCCGCGGGCGTCGATGATCTCCGACGCCCGCGGCGTTCATTTGTACACGCAAAAACACACCGACCCGCGCTCGGCGCGGGTCGGTGAGATCGAATCGAATCGATGCGAATCGAGAAACTCAGCGGCGGCGGCGACCGGCGACCAGCGCGCCCAGGCCGAGCATCGCGGCAGCGCCCGGGGTGGGGACAACGAAGGTCAGGTCATCGATGGCCAGGCCATCGTCCTGACCGGACTGGTCCTGCGCGTTCCACTGCAGAACGAGGCTGGTGCCGGGGGCCCAGTTCAGGCCGGTGATGGTGCCGGTGACCAGCGTTCGGTTGCCCGCGGCGTTGCCGTCGATGCCGGTGTTAGCCGCGGCGGTGGCGTTGGGCGCGACGAAGTTCAGGCTGGTGGCGGCGGTCAGGCCGGTCGAGGCCAGGCCCGAGCCGATGCCGTAGAAGAACGCCAGGGTGTTGGGCGAGGGAACATCGCCGCGGCGCCACTGCTCGCCAAAGTACGAGAGCGTGAAGAACGTGATGGTCTCGCTCGTGTCGTTGCGAAGGACCAGACCGAAGGCGTTGATCTGGTTGCTGGTGGCCAGCGCGCCCAGAGCGCGGTCGGACGAGCCCGCGGCGCCGAACGACACCACGCCGCGGCCGTTGGAGCCGGAAAGGCTGCCGTCCTGAGCGCGGAACTCGGTGTTGCTCGAGGAGCCGCCGAAGTTCGCGCCCTGCCAGCCGGCAACGCCGGTGGCGGCGGTGAAGCCCGAGCTCAGCGCGTGCCCGCCCCGGCCGGTGACGGTCACGGTGCTGCTGCCGCTGCCGGTGGTGGCGGGCAGGCCGTCGAAGTTCTGGGTGATGGTGCCGCCGGTGAAAGACAACTGGGCGTTGGCGGCGGCGGTGAGGCCGACCACGGCAAGCAGGGCGATCGCGGACTTCATGCTCTCTCTCCAAAGTTCGAGTGTTCAGAACTCGCCGAGCCCGTCGAGGCTCGGCACACGCCGCGGACCGGCAATCGATCCACCGATCGTCGCGACGAAAGAGCGTAACGACGAACACGCAGCACTTCTGTTCAGATCGCGTAAAGATTCGGCCTTGGAGGCCCCATTTTCGCGGGCATTGACGCGTCATCGCACGCGTGCGACCCACGCGGAGCCGGAGCAAAAACACATCGGCCCCGCGCGAGGCGGGGCCGATGGAAGCGATGAATCTCGTGGGTGCGGGCCGATCACCCGCCGCGGGCGCGGATGTAGATCTGCTCGGCGCTGCGACGCGCCTTGACGCCCGGATCAACGTTGACGATCTGATCGATCACGCGCTGGAAGTCGGGCTGGGCCGGGTGGCCCTGCCAGCGGACGGTGCCATCAGTGCTGATGATGAACACGTGCGGGATCGCGTTGACGCCGAGCTGCTTGAGGATCTTCTCGTCGTTGTCGTAGACCTCAAAGAGCTCGCTCGGGTTCTCGGTGAGGTACCGCTGAACCGTCAGCCGCTGCTCGCGAAGGCCCGAGAGATGCACAACCGCGACATCCTCGCGCAGGCGGCGCTGGATCGCCTCGAGCGTCGGCTGGGCGGCCTTGCACGGTCCGCACCAGGTCGCCCACGGCACGAGCACGACGACGCGCCCGGCCCAGACCGGCTGAGGCGTCAGCCACGTCTCGGTCTTGCCGAACTCCACCGGGAACCGCGAGCCCTGGATGTTGCCCGCGCCCTGGACGTTGTCTTCGATGTTCTTCTTGGGCCAGACGGCCTTCTCGTACTCCGAAACGTCCGGAGCAGCGAACGGCACGTTGAGCACCTCGGTCTTCTTGACCTGCGTGGTGTGAACCTCGGCCAGATCGCGCGTGCGCCCGGCGTTGGTCCGCTCATCACGCAGCTTCGTCAGCCACGCCTCGGGGGCCTTGCTCGCCACCTCGGGGGTCTCTGCGACGAGCTTCTCGATGGCCGCGCTCAGCGAGTCGGTCTCGATGTCGGCGTAACGCAGGTTGCCCGCACGGTCGACGACGTAGATGTCCGGCGTCTGATCGATCTGCATCGACGCGCGGAACTTCCCGTCCTTGTCCTGCGCCGCCAGCACCTTGATGCCGTTGTCGGCGACAAACTTCTTGCCCATCTCCTCCCAGCGGCGGCCGTCGTGCACGGCGATGACCACAAGGCCGTCCTTGCCGTGCTCGTTCTGCATCGCGTTCAGTCGCGAGACGAGCTGCGTCGAGGCATTGATCCAACCGGCCCAGGTCGTGATGACCACGACCTTGCCCTTGAGCTCGTCGGCCGTCGGCGCGGCGCCGTTGACCCAGTCGCTCAGGTTCGACAGGCTGGATGCGTCAAAGGCCTTGTGCTCCATCCGGTTCAGCCGAACGCGGGCCTCTCCCGCGCCCTCGCGCCGGATCTCCGGATCAGCAAAGCGAGCAAAATCGTTTTCAAACTTCGTCTGCGCCTGAGCCGAGCAGGCCACGCCCGCAAGGATCGAAAGCGCCGCGATGCCGATGCCAACGTGCCGATTCATTAGAGAATCTCCTGAGGTTCACCCGCTCCCACAGCCCGATTGGACGCTCCGAGGCCGCTCGGGGTTCCCGAGAAGTGTACATCGTCCGGTGGCCGTGGTTTCGCCAGATCGCGGCCGATGGATCCGAGATCCCCCAACTTCGACCACTCCCGCCCGGATATCCGTTCACCTCTGCTTCACGGCATGCAGCCCGCCACTTTTACCCCCGTCGGCACTATCATCCCCCGAACACCCGCCGATCGGCTCGGCGGGCCGAGGAGCAGCCATCCGCCCCGACGCCCCGACGCCCCGGCGCTCGGTCGGCGGCGTGCGGCCATTTTTGGAAGGACCAGCGGCGATGACCGAGCCCAAGACCGCACGCACGGGCACACCCACCGGCGCCCGCGCGGCCGACGCCCCGGTCAATGCCGAGTCCGCGCCCGCGGGCGCCGATCCATCCGCTCGGGCGATTCTGGACGACCTCTCCCGCTCGCCCGCCGCGCAGCGCCTTGCTCAGGCCGTCGAGGCAAGCACGCGCGTGGTCGTTCGCCACGGCACAGGCGGCTCGGCCTGCGGCGTCACGGCGGGCTCGCTGCTGAGCGGCGCGCTGAGCGAGCGGCTCCGCCGCCCCGTGCTGCTCATCGTCGCCCACGTCGACGATGCCGATGAGGCCCACGCGGAACTCGAGAGCATGGGCGTCGCCGTGCGGCTGCTGCCGGCGCTGGAGGCGCTCCCCGGTGAGAGCAGCGCGAGCGTGGATCTCCTGGCCGCGAGGCTCGGCGTGCTCGAGGGCCTGAGCGACTGGGCCGAGGCCGCGATGAGCACGCCAAGCGTGCTCATCGCGCCGATCCACGCGCTGATGCAGAGCGTGCCCGATCGCGCGACGCTGGCGCGCGCGCTGCTGACGCTCAGAGTCGGCCAAGACCACGCACCGGGCGACATCGTCCGATGGCTCGACACCGCCGGCTACCGCAGGACCGATGCCGTCGGCGAGCCGGGGGACTTTGCCATCCGCGGCGGGATTCTCGACATCTTCCCCCCGGGCGAGCCCTCGGGCGCTGGGGAAGTCGACGGCCTGCGCATCAGCACCGGCGGCGTGCCCGTGCGGCTGGACTTCTTCGGCGACACGATCGAACGCATGAGCGAGGTCGACCCCGACACCATGGGCGCCGACCGCGCGATCGACGCGGTGCGTCTGGTCGTTGCGAGCGTCGAGAGCCTGCGGAGCGAGGCCCACCACGCGAACTTCCTGGACCTTCTGCCGCGCGATGCGGCTGGCCGACCGCTGTTCGTCGGCGTGCTGGCGGAGGTGATGGAACTGACCGAGCAGGCGCGCGGGTACTTCGAACGCGTGACCGATCCGCGCGGGATCTTCGGCCCGCCAGCGGTCTTCGCCGCGGCACGCAAGGCCACCTCGTGCCTGATCGAGTGCACCGCCATCGGCCAGTACGCCAGCGGCGAGCGCGAAGCGGTGCTCGACTGGCCGACCCAGGCCGCGCCGGCCATGCCCGAGGATGCCAGCCAGGCCATCGCCGAACTGGTCCGCATGGCCCGAGGCGGGCTCGATGAAGGCCAGTCGCAGGGCATGGATGTGCTGGTCGTCTGCGAGAACGCCGGCGAGCAGCATCGGCTCGGCGAGTTGCTCCGAGAGAACGCCGGTACCGACGCGGCGGCGATGGTCGGTTCCTGCGTCGCGCATCTGCATCAGGGCGTGATCTGGACCGGCGAAAGTCGGCCGCGGCTGATCATCGGCTATGCCGAGTTGCTGGGCCGCGTTGCGCCACGACGACGCGTGCGCACGAGCGGACGCCTGCGCGCCGGCCGCGCGATGGACACGTTCCTTGACCTTCAGGTCGGCGACTACGTCGTCCATACCGAGCACGGCATCGCGCGCTTCACCGGACTCAAACTCCTCAGGCCCGGCGAGGGCCCAAAGAGCGTGGAGGACCGCCTGCCGGGCGCACCGCCGGGCGCGGGCCTGGGCGATCGCAAGGGCAAGAAGGGCTCGCCCGCGCGTGCCGCCGCGGCGTCGCCATCGCCGGCCAGGCCCGCCACCGAGCCGGAAATGATGGAGTTCCTCACGCTGGAGTTCGACGCGGGCGCCAAGCTCCACGTCCCGGCGATGAACGTCGACCAGGTGCAGAAGTACGTCGGGTCGTTCAGCGGCAGGCCGAAACTCAGCACGCTCGGCGGCCAGGGTTGGAAGAAGCAGAAGGAGCGCGTCAGCGAGTCGGTCCGCGACCTCGCGGCGGAGTTGCTCCGCGTGCGCGCTGCGCGCGAGAGCATGCCCGGCATCCGCTACCCGGATGACACCCCCTGGCAAAGGCAGTTCGAGGACGAGTTCCCGTACGACGAGACCGAAGACCAGCTCGCCGCCCTGAGCGAGATCAAGCGCGACATGCAGGCCACGCGCCCGATGGACCGCCTGCTCTGCGGCGATGTCGGCTACGGCAAGACGGAACTGGCGATCCGCGCGGTGTTCAAGGCGATCGAGGTCGGCAAACAGGCCGCGGTGCTCGTGCCGACGACCGTGCTGGCCGAGCAGCACGAGCGGACCTTCGCGGCGCGGATGCGCGACTACCCCTTCCGCGTCGCGAGCCTCTCGCGATTCAAGACCACCCGCGAGATCAACCAGGTGCTCGAGGATGTCCGCGAAGGCCGCGTGGATGTGGTCATCGGCACGCACCGCCTGCTGTCCAAGGACGTCGGCTTCAAGGATCTTGGCCTGGTCATCATCGATGAGGAGCAGCGCTTCGGCGTCGAGCACAAGGAGCGATTGCTCTCGCTCCGCATGATCGTCGATGTGCTGACCCTCAGCGCCACGCCCATCCCGCGAACGCTGCACATGTCGATGCTGGGCCTTCGCGATATCTCCAGCCTCGCCACCGCCCCATCGGATCGACGCGCGGTGGTCACCGATGTCGCGCCGTACAACGAGATGCGTATCCGCCAGGCCATCGCCCGCGAACTGGCGCGAGACGGCCAGGTCTTCTTCGTTCACAACCGCATCCACAACATCCTGTCCGTCGCCGACGACATCCGCCGCATGGCCCCCGATGCCCGCATCGACATCGGCCACGGCCAGATGGCCGACGGCGAACTCGAGCAGGTCATGCTCAGATTCATGCGCCGCCAGACCGACATCCTCGTCAGCACGACCATCATCGAGTCGGGCATCGACATCCCCAGCGCCAACACCATCTTTATCAATGATGCCGATCGCTTCGGCCTGGCCGAACTTCACCAGTTGCGCGGGCGCGTCGGCCGCGGCAAGCACCGCGGGTACTGCTACCTGCTGCTGCCGGCCGACCGCCCGATGAAGGAGAACGCCCAGAAACGCCTCAAGGCCATCGAGCAGTACTCCATGCTCGGCGCGGGCTTCAAGATCGCCATGCGCGATCTGGAGATCCGCGGCGCGGGCAACATCCTCGGCCCCGAGCAGAGCGGCCACATCGCCGCCGTCGGCTACGACATGTACTGCCAGTTGCTCGACAAGGCGGTGCGCCAACTGCGCAACGAGGTGACCGCCGCGCCGAGCGAAACAACGGTCGACATCGGGATCTTCGGCACGATTCCACGCTCGTACATCCCCGCGGACATCCGCCGGCTCGAGGCGTACCGGCGCGTCGCGCTGGCATCGACGCGAGCGGAGCTGGACAAGGTTCAGGCCGACCTGCTCGCCGCGTACGGCCCGCTCCCGCCGGGGCTGGATCGCCTGATCCAGCTCGCCGAGGTCCGCATCGGCGCCCGCCACCTGGGCATCCGCTCGGTCACCGTGCGCGATCGCAAGGACGTCGTCCTGCGCACGACTGATCCGAGTGCTGTTGTGCGCGCCTTTCACGGCGTGCAGGGCACGGTCACCGCCCTGCCGATCCGCACGCCGGGCGAAGTGCCCGAGGTCTACTTCCGCCCCCCACCTCAGAGCCTCGAACCCCCGACACTGCTGGCCATTCTGCGTAAGCGCGTCGGACAGGCGGCGGCCGGGGCGGGGCGGGTCTGAGGTGGGGTCGGCCGGGTTGGCTGAGGGAGGGCCGGGCCGGGAATCGACGCGCTTCGTGAAACCACGGTGGGGCCTCTCCCTATACTCCTCGTCCTCGGTTTCGGGCCACGCGATGCTGACATCCGCGCTGCCGAATCCGGCGAACGCACCGGGCGTTCGCGACTGGACGCGGCTTGTCTCGGGCTCCCACATGAGCCGGACAACACCCACCACACCCCTCTCCCCCCACCCGTTTCGAAAGGCTCCTGCATGAATCGTCTCTCTCGTCTGTGCGCTCCGGCTCTGTCGCTGCTGGTGCTGGCCGGCTCCGCGAGCGCCATGCCCGCGATCGCCGATCGGCTGCCCACGGACATCAGCGCCGCGATCATCATCCCGAGCATCGACGGGCTCGAGAAGGACGTCCGCTCGCTCGCCTCGCTCATGGGCCTGCCCGCCGAGGCCGTCAACATCGACCAGCTCCTCTCCATGGCCGGCATCGAGGGTGCCGTCAGCAAGCAGGGCCCCATCGCTGTGTTCTTCGGCCTGCCCAAGGACGGCGTTGAGGATCAGGGCACACTCCTGTTCCCCGTCACCAACTTCGACACCCTCGTCAAGGGCCTCGGCGGTGAAGTGAAGGACGGCGTCGCCTCCGCGAACGTTCAGGGCACCGATGTCTTCATCAAGCAGCTCGACGGCGGCATGGCCGTCATGGGGGCAGACGCCGAGTTCATCAAGGCCTTCAAGGGCGAAGCCGGCAAGAACGCCGCGCACGCCAAGACCATCGGCCCCGTCGGCGTGAAGCTCGCCGAGTCCAGCGACCTCATCGCCATCATCAACGTCGCCCCGATGCGCGCCGAACTCAAGGACGGCTTCGCCGACGGCCTGGACATGGCCCTCATGCAAGCCCCGCTCCCCGAGCCGCCCGATACCGCGCAGATCAAGTTCCTCGCCGACTCCTTCATCGATCAGACCCGCGCCATGGTCTTCGGCCTGCGGCTCGATGAGATGGGCGTGTCGCTCGACATGGTCACGGCCTTCGAGGAAGGCTCGCGCATGGCCGCGATCGCCGCCAAGCCCGGCCGCGCTCACGAACTGACCGGCAAGCTCCCCAACGATCGCTTCGTCGCCAGTTTCGCGCTCGATCTGGCCAACCCCGAACTGCTCAAGTTCCTCCGCGACATGCCCAAGCCCGCCGGGGCCGAGCAGGCGAGCATGATCAGCCGCACGCTGGACACCTACGCCAAGATGTCCGGAGTCTCTTTCCTCGCCGCCCGCAATCCCGCCGGCATCACAGCCGGCGTTCTGGCCCGCGGCGTGGTCTACCACGAAACCAAGGACCCGAACGCCCTCGCCGACGACTACAAGGCCACCATCGATCAACTCAAGACCGACAAGGTCGCCGACGGCTTCTACGACCGCGAGAAGGGCCCCGCCGAGGTCAACGGCAAGAAGGCCGACGCCTGGTCCATGCGCCTGCTGCCCAACCCCGATGCGCCCGAAATGGCCCAGGCCATGGTCTACATCTACGGCCTCGCCGGCGGACCCAACGGCTACTCCGTCCGCGGCGAGAACTTCCTCGTCCAGACCTACGCCAAGAGCACCGAGCAGCTCAACGCCGCCGTCAAGGCCGCCAACGGCGAGAACGGCCTGACCACCGACACCTTCGTCAAGCAGGTCGGCGAGCAGCTCGCGCCCGGCCGCGCCGCGGAGATCTTCATCAGCACCAAGACCGTCATCGACTCCGTCCTGCCGCTGGCCGGCGCGTTCCTCGGCGGCGTGCAGGTCGACCTGCCCGAGCAACTGCCCCCGGTCGCGCTGGGCATCTCCACCGACGCCGGCGCCGCCCGCAGCACCGTGTACATTCCCAACTCCGTCATCAAGGCCTTCGCCGACATCGCCAAGGCCGTTCAGGCCGCGCAGGCCGGCGGCGGTGAAGAGCCCCCTGCCGATGAGCCCGCCAAGAAGGGCGGCGGCGAGAAGAAGCGCCCCGGCTTCTGACTTTTCCGCCCAGAACGCCCGGTTTGGGCCTTCACTCTCATCCACCCACATAGGGGGATTCCGAGTGCCCCCTTTTCGGGCTTTTCGGGATCGTGAGAGGTTGGGGGCTTGACAAAGATCGGACCGGCGTTAGACTCTGTGTATCAACTCAGCACCCCCCCCCTGAGGCCTCGCTGGCGTTTCGCCGCGGGGCCTCTTTGTTTTTGTTCGTGTTTTTGGCCGCAAAACGCGGGCACGCGGAGCGTCGTCTCGCTCGCGAGCCCCTGCCGAGCTGCCGCGGTTCACGTCTCTCGCGCCGCCGTTGCCCGGGCCATCGGTCACCGGCCTGATGCTCGCCAACGATGTGAACGTGACCACCGCCCAACTGCCCCGATCGAGCCATGCCGTCTGGGCCTTGCGCCCCGGCCTTACCTGGACGCTCGAGAGCCCCAGAATCATGGGCATTCTCAACGTGACGCCGGACAGTTTCTCCGACGGCGGCACCATCCGCGACCCGCGGCACGCCGCGGAGCTGGCCGTCGCGATGCTCCGCGACGGCGCCGACGCGATCGATGTCGGCGGCGAATCGACCCGGCCCGGGGCGCAGCGCATCGGTGAATCGGAGCAGGTCGCCCGCGTCGTGCCCGTCATCCGCGCGATCCGCGAACAGTCCTCCGCGCCGATCACCATCGACACCACCCGCGCCGCCGTTGCCCTCGCCGCGATCGAGGCGGGCGCCGACGCGATCAACGATGTCTCCGGCGGGACGGAAGATTCCGAAATGCTCGCGCTCGCCGCGCGGCTCTCCCGCGGCATCATCCTGATGCACCGGCTGACCGACCCGACGCGCGACAGCTTCAGCGATCGCTACGGCACACCGGGCCAGCAGCCCCCACCCGCTTACGCCGACGTCGTGCTCGATGTCGCCGAGCATCTCTCGCGCCTGGCCGTCAACGCGATCAACGCCGGTGTGCGACACGAGGCCATCGTGCTCGATCCGGGTCTGGGCTTCGGCAAGACCGTCGAGCAGAACCTCGCGCTGATCCGCGGCACCGCAACCATCGCGCATCTGGGCTTCCCCATCCTCAGCGGCCTGAGCCGCAAGAGTTTCGTCGGCCGCATCAGCGCACCACCGACAGACCCGCAAGCCCAAGACGCACCCGCCCCCACTCTGCCCACGCACGAGCGCCTCCCCGGCACACTCGCGCTGAGCCTCGCCCACGTCGCCGCAGGCGCACGCATCCTCCGCGTGCACGATGTGCGTCCGCACGTGCAGGCGCTGCGTGCCGCGGCGGCGCTCCGGAACGGCCACGAAGCTTGAGCCGATCGCGCGCTGCCTTCGATCCGTGCTAGCCGAGCCCCGCCATGCGCAGCAGCGTCGCCGGACGCTCGCCCTCGCCGGTGCGTGCGCTGAGCAGCGCGGCCTGCGCCATCGCAAGAACCTCCGGATACCGCACGATCGGCGTGCCGCCCAGTGCCGCGGCACCGAGGTCCATCACGCGCTGAACCTGCTCGACGATCACGCTGGCGCCGGGCGACGGCGTGTCGCTCTGATCAATCGCGGGCTTGCGCAGCGTGCTGGTCCGTCTCGCGCCCGCGCGGCGCGACTCATCGATCTTCCGCCCGCGCGCATCGGTCCACTCAAAGCCGTCGTTGAACACGCGGATGCGTCCGCCCGGGCCGATGATCGTCAGCAAGTGCTCGAAGCGCCCCGCGCGGTCGGAGCACACCACCGCCGCGGCTCGCCCGCCGGCGAAACGCAGATTCGCCGTCAGATCGCCGTGCAGGCCGCCGAGGTGCTCGCCCGGCAGCGGATGAAGGCCGCGATCGTGCACGCCGATGTACGCCGCGTCGATCGTCTCCGGCTGGCCGAGCAGCGCGTGAACGATGTCCATCGCGTCAAAGACGCGCGCCCCGAGCGCGCCCTCGGCCGGGGTTGCCAGGCACTGCACCGCGAGCGTGCGCACCGGGCCGAAACTCTCCATCAGCGTCAGCACCTGCCCCAGCGCCGGCGAAAGCCGGCACAGGCCCAGCGGCATCGACCACCCCGCGATCGCCGGGTCGCTCGCGGCGGTATCGCCGATCGACCCGAGCCCCTCCGGCCCGGCCACCACCGCCGCGCCCTGCCCCGCGTCGCGCTCTCCCAGGCTCAGCAGCGACGCCGGCAACGGATCGAGCGAGAGCAGCCGCACGCCGCGCGTTGTGCAATCCGCCGCGGCGTCGGCGTCGCTGTCGCGCGTCGCGGGGATGATTCCAAAGTCGCCCGTGTGCATGAGCAGCACCGCGTCGGGGCGTTCCTCGCCGCTCAGACCGCCGAGCATCGACAACGCCGATCGCAGGTCATCGCCCAGCGCCCGCGCGCCGAGCTTCTCGGCGAACTGCGCGGTGCTCGGCGTCTCGCCCTCGCTCCCGCCGACACCCGCCGACACCCCGCCCGAAGCGCCATCTCCTCCCGCCGATCCCGATGCACTCGCGGCACCGACCTCCGCCGGCCCGCCGATGCCCATGATCCGCCACGCACCGATCGCCGCGCACTGCCGAAGGAGCATCTGCTGCTCACGCCGCAGCCACACGCAGACACGCGGGCCGGGCGCGATCGCAATCGCGTCGCCGCCCGCGGCCAAGGCATCGGGCTTGCCGGCGCGTGCCGCCGCGCCCCGCGGCCCGCTGCCGCGTGTGCTGCTGCGCGGGTTGGTGCTGCGTGGGGTCGACATGGCCTTCATCAGCTCGGGGGAAGCACGATGGGCGTAGGATAACACTTGACAAGTCAAGACGGCGTGGCAACGCGATCGCCGGCGGCGCAAGCCGTCCGGAGGAAAGTCCGAGCACGACAGGACACGACGGTGGGTAACGCCCACCCGCCCCGCGGATCGAGGGGCGAGAGACAGTGCCACAGAGAACAGACCGCCGATGGCCCGGTGCAAACCGGGATCAGGTAAGGGTGAAACGGCGGGGTAAGAGCCCACCGCCGCGTTGGCAACACCGCGGGCACGGCAAACCTCGTCGCGTGCAAGGTCACGCAGCAACCGCGACGGCCGGGAAACCGGCCGCCGACCGCTCGTCCGGCGGGAATGGTTGCGGGTGGACCGCTCCAGCCGAGGGGTGACTCTCGGCGCAGAGAAATGATCGTGCGGCCCGGTCCGTCCGCCATGTGCGGATACCACCGGGCCCGACAGAACTCGGCTTACCGCCCACGCCCGATCCACAGCGCAGGCCCGTGCAAACCGCACGGGCCTGCGGCCATTTTTGGACCGGCTCGGAACCTCATTCGATCTGGATCAGGGATCCTCAGTGCGATCTGGCGATGCCGAATCGCACCGCGAAGTACGCGCCGATGTCCTTCTCGCCGACGAAGAACACGCGTCCGTTCTCCGCGCGCCTTGCGGACGCGGGCAGGTCCGGCCGCGATGCCTCGTTCGCACCGAGAACCAGCACCGGGCAGGACTGGTTGGCCTCGCCGATCTCCGCGATGACCGCGGGCCGGGGGCGGGGAAAGTCGACATACCTGACTGCGATCTCGTGGCGCAGCCTCGGATACGTGGCCAGCAAGCCCTCGAGCGCGATGCAGTGCGGGCAGTAGAAAATTCCCGGGCCGAAGGCCGCGTCGTCGAAGTCCGGGCGGAGGAGGAACAGCGTGGTCGTGGTCATGCGCCGAGCGTAGCGAATCGGGCCGCGCGCTCGCAAAGAAAAAGGCCCCCGGCATGTGCCGAGGGCCTTGAGTGATGTTCCGAGAGAAGCGGTCGACGCTTTACTTCTGACCGAGCGTCAGGCCGAAGGGGTTCTCGTTCTTGGGCAGCTTCTTGCTGAAACCACCCTTGAGGTTCTTGTTGCGGAAGGCCTCGCGCTGGCGACGCAGCGCGGGCGTCTCCTTGGACAGTTCCTCCAGACGCGCCTGCATCATCGCGTTCTTCTGCGCTTCCTTCTCGGCCTTGAACGCCTCGCGCGAGCCCGGACGCGGCGGCTCCTTGGGCAGTTCGGCCTCCAGCGCCTTCATCGACAGGCTCACGCGACGGGTCTGCGGGTCGATCTTCAGCACGCGGCAGGTCACGACCTGATCCTGCTTGAGCACGTCCTCGGGCTTGTTGATCCGCTTGCGGCTGATCTCGCTGATGTGCAGCAGACCATCCACGCCCGGCGACAACTCGACGAACGCGCCGAACTCGGTCATCCGCACGATCTTGCCCGTGACGTCCGCGCCCTCGGTGATGTCGTTGGTCGCCGTCATGAACGGATCGGCCGACAACTGCTTCATGCCAAGGCTGATGCGGTTGTTCTCCAGATCCATCTTCAGGATCTGAACGCGAACCTTCTCGCCTTCCTTCACATACTTGGCGACGTTCTTCTCGCTGGGCACGACGCGGTCGTACGTCATGTCGCTGATGTGGCACAGGCCGTCCAGACCGCCAAGGTCGATGAACGCGCCGAACGGCATGATCTTCCGCACCGTGCCGTCGAGCGTCTGGCCCTCGGCCAGCGTCGCCTTGAGCTTCTCGGCCTTCTCCTTGCGCTCCTGACCCAGCAGGTCGCGCCGGCTCAGCACGATGTTGCCCAGCCCGCGACGATCAAGCTGCGTCACCTGGCACGGGAACTTCTCGCCGATGAACACGCTCAGGTCCGCGATCCGATCCAGGCTCACCTGGCTCGCCGGCATGAAGGCCCGGTGACCGGCGACCTCGAGCTCCAGACCGCCCTTGTTCACACCCGTCACCCGCGCCTCGACGATCTGCCCGATCTGCAGCAGCTCCCACGCCGCCTTCTGAACCGCGCCGGGGCGCGAGCAGATGAACAGGCTCTCCTCGCTGGAGAACTTGTCGACGACCACCTCGATCTCGCCGCCCGGCGTGGGCAGGGTGTCGCCTTCCTTGTACTGGATCCGCGGCAGAACGCCCAGTTCCTTCGGCCCGAACTCGATGAAGATGTCGCTCGGACCGACGGACACGACCTTGCCCGTGCGATGCTCGCGCCCGCTCTCGACCTTGCGCGGACCACGCAGGTGGGCCGTCTGCTTGCCGCCCAGCGGGACCACATCGTGGTTCACCGGCGCGGGGCGCGCCTTGCCCTTGCCCTTCTCGGGCGTGCTCTTGGCCACGTCGTCCATCATGTCGGCGATCTCTTTGGCCGTCTCGCTGTCGATCGCGCCGCCCTCATCACGCACCGAGCGGAGCGTGCTGTGGGTGTCCGGCGCCTTGGGGCCGGCCTCGCTGCCAGCGCCGGGGCGCGGGCCGCGATTGCGGTCGCCACCGCCGAAGGGGCCGCGACGCCCGCCGGGCGACTCCGAACCCTCACTGCCGATGACCTGCGCTCGCGCGATCGCCGGAAGACCCTTACGCGGATCGCTCGCCGGCTTGGCCGGCGCCGCGGGCGCGGCATTGGCGGGGGCAGCCTCCGCACCGCCGGCCGGGGCCTGCGTCGCTTCGGGGCTGGTGGACGGGGTGCTGGACGACGGGGAGTTCGATTCCATGGACCTGCTCGACTTGACCGACAACGTCTCCGCCACGGCAAGTTTCGCATCTGCGAACCCGCCTGGATCCCCTCAGCCGACTTTCGGCGTGGCGCTTCGTGGGATCAATCGTGAACCGCAAGTGTACCGGCATCGGACGCTGGAACCACCCAAACGCCCCTCTCCGACCCCCGTTTGACTCAAGTTCAACCCCCGCCGCCCCGCTTACCGGCGACTTTGACCCGTCGGACGGGAGTCCCGGATCGCACGCCAGTTCTCCGCCGGCTTGCCGTCGGCATACTCCCACACCACCACCCTCAGCCGACGAACCCCCCACGCTCGCGCCTGCTCGTGCGTCGGGAACAGCACATCCAGCCGATTTCCCTTGATCGCACCGCCCACATCCAGCACCGGCACGATCTCGCCGCGGTCATAGCCCGGGATCGAGATCTTGGTGCCAAGGGGCAGCACGCGGCGGTCCGCGGCCACCAGCCGATAGCCATTGGTCGTCACATGGTGCAGCGACGCCGTGATCCCGTCGGCCGAGTCGCCGCAGGACCGCTCATCCGGCGAGTACGCCGTGACCGTCATCATCATCGTCCGCGCCGGACGCATCGGCCGCCCGTTGAAGAACCGAATGCTCGTGTCCAGGATCGCACCCTTGGGCAGCCAGTCGTCCTGTGCGATCGGGGCAACTTCATCGACGATCGGACCAGATTCGGGCTCGATCGCCTCCACCTCGCCCATCATCGGATCAGCGATCGGCAGCGGGGCATCGATCGTCAGGTTCGACGGATCGAACAACCCATCCTCACCTTCCGACCCGACATTCTGACCCAACTCCGTCAGCACCATGGCCGTCGGCGGCGGCGTGCTGCGGCTGAGTTCCTTCACCACGATCGCCGACAGCGACACCACCGCCAGCATCGCCACCACACCCAGCCCCTTGGCCATCAGCGACACCGGCCAGCCCCGCGCCGGACGCGCTGTGATCACCGACCAGACCGACACCTTCGGTTCCACGCGCGCAAAGGCCGGTACCGGGCGCGCGTCGCTGTACGGCGTGCTGTTTCGTGTTTCGATCATGTGGTCTGCTCGTCGGCGATTCACTCGCACCAAATGTCTGCGTGCGTCCTGCACACCTCGAGAGCGGGACAACCTGTCGGCTCACGTCTTCGACTGCTCAACGCTCGCGGATGCGATCAAAACCCAAACCGATCCGCACGCGGCGATGGACACTCTACACCTCTCGCGCCGCCAAGGCGAGAAGGGCAAACCCCTCACGATGAGGGTTTACCCTCACGCCTCCCGCCCGCCACTCGCGGCCATCCGCATGCTCAAGATGCCATCCGCATCGCCCGTGGCAAGCGCCGAGACTCCTGCATGCACTTCGCATCGACCGCTTGTATCAGTTCAACGATCTGAACCGCTTGTGAGGCCACCGAATCCTCTCGTCCGGTGAACCCATGGTCCGTATACGCTCCCGCCACGAGCACGGCACGGATCGAATCTGCGCATCCGCCGACGCCGAAAGCGGTCCGGAAACCACCCTCGGCCTGAGGGGCACCCAAGGAGTCGACGACCATGCGCATCACCACCTCTTCCATTCTCTCCGCCGCGCTCGCCGGGACGCTGGGCCTCATGTCCGGCTGCCAGTCCCAGCCGCCGATGGGCGACACCGGCGGCGTGATCGACGCCCGTGAGCGCACGCGGCTGGATGCCCGCTCGCCCGAGGCCGACGTAACCACCCTCCTGGCGTTCAGCGACAAGGTCGCGCAGGGTCTCGCCGATCGCATCCTGACCGAGCCGCGGATCGCCGAGGCCAACGCCTCCGGCAAGCGCGTGGTCCTGGAGTTCGGCGGGCTGAACAACCGCACGACGACGCCCCGAAGCGACTTTGAGGCCATTCAGCGCCGCGTCTTCATCGGGCTGGTCAACAACAACCAGCTCCGCCAGCGATTCCTCGTCGTCGAGAGCGGCTCGACGATGGACGCCGAGGCCGACCGCCTCAGCGGCAGCCGCTCGCCCGACCTCCTCGACGAGAGCCGCGGCACCGCACGCACCCCCACTCGCCGATACGACCCCGAGTTCGTCTACGTCATCCGCGGGAACTTCGACGAGATCAAGCGCGGCGGGAACATCCAGAGCAACTACATCTTCGACATGACCGTCACCCACCTGGCCTCGCGCGAGATCGTCTTCGCCGAGCAGTTCGAGTTCAAGCAACTCCGCTGAGCCGCCATGCCCGGCGTCGGCATCGGACCACGGCGATGACGCACCCACCCCAACCCCACGCCCGAACCCCGATCAACCCCGCCGCGCGTTCACGCGTCACGCGCCGGCACGCGGCACTCTGGGCCGTCATGCTCGCCGCGTGCTCGGCGGTGGCCGCGTGCGCCCCGACCGCCGGCACCACGCGCCTGGGCGGCGCCGACATCGCCATCGACGGCCCGCGGCTGCGACAGACCCTCGCCGATGCGCCGTACTTCGCCGACCGCCCCATCCGCCCGCGCACACCGTCGCCGACCGCCGACGAGATGGTCATCGTCGCCCGCGAACTGGAGAACCGCAGCAACGACCGCCTCAGCGCCAGCGACCGCTGGGCGCCCGTCGCCCTGCTCATCAACGACTCCGGCGTGCGCGCGTTCCTGAACGATCGCGGCGTGCGCGTGATGCTGCCGCCGGAAGACGTCGCGCAGGTCCGCGCACTGGGCATCGATGTGCCCGAAGCGCCCAGCATGGCCCCGACGCACACGCTCACCGGCGTGGTCCGCACCATCACGCGTCAGGCCGCGCTGGTCTCCAGCGTGGCCGATGCACGCAAAGACGTCACGCTCGTCGAGTGGACGCTCACCGACGTGCGTACCCGCGAGGTCGTCTGGTCCGGCCGCACGGAGTTCGCCCGCGTCGCCCGCGGCGTCGTCGCCGACTGAACCTCCCGATGCCCGCGCCCACGCCAATCCCGGCACGCCCGAGCACCCGACGCGCACGCGTCGCGCTCGCCCGCCTGGGAACCCTCGGTACGCTCGCTCTGCTTCTGGCCGGCTGCGCCCCGTACGAGCGCGATCAGCAACTCATCGATCTCGTTCGCAGGGGCGAACTGGGCGAGGCACGCATGCAGGCCGTCGAACGCTCCAGCCCCAACACCGGCGACCGCGACTACCTGCTTGACCGATACAAGATCGTCGCGCTCTCACTGGCCGACGGCGTGCCCGAGTCCTCTCGTACGCAGCGCGAGCGCCTCTACGACCTGCTCCGCACGCAGGGGCTGAACAAGGACAACACCGTCGGGTCGTTCATCCTGGGTGAGGGCAACGCGCGGATCTGGAAGGGCGAGCCCTTCGAGCAGGCCATGGCCTACTGCCTCATCGGCGCCGGCGACGGCATCCGCGGCGACTGGGGCAACGTCCGCGCCGCGGCGAACAACTCGCTCTTTCTCCTGCGCGACTTCAGCGGCAGCCTCAACGGCCGCTCATCATCCAGCGACTCCCTGGCCGGGCAGGAAGCGGTCCGCAGACGAGTGATCGACGCCGCGAGCGATGACGCCGCATCGACCGGCGGCGACGCCCAGCCCTTCGCGTACACGCCCATCGCCAGCGACTTCGAGCTGGGCTACGTCCTCAAGGCACTGGCCAACCGCGCGATGAAGGACACGGGCGAACTCGATGAGACCCTCGCCACGCTCGAGAAGGTCGCCCCGCGCCTCGGCGACTTTGCGCAGACCATCCGCACGGGCGACTTCAACTGCGCGCTGATCGTCGACGCAGGCTTCGCCCCCACAAAGGTCCGCACCGGCCCCGGCGGCGCGATCGCCGCGTGGGACGCCGCCTTCGGTTCAACGCCCGATGATGCCCCGCTCATCGTCCAAGCCTTCGCCGGCGATTGGCAGGATCGCTGGACGTTTCCGGTGATCACCGACACCGTGCGCCTCGCACGCGACCTTCGCTGGAACAACCTCGAAGACCTCCGCTTGGCCAAGAACGCCCTCGGCGATGTCGCCATCGTCGGCGGTGCGGTCATGGCCGGCGCCAGTGATGACCGCAGCGTCCAACTCGCGGGTCTCGGTCTCGTCCTGGCGGGGCTGGCGATGAAGTCCACCAGCGGAGCCGACACGCGGCACTGCGAACTGCTCCCGCAGCGCACCTACGTCGCGCTCCTCCGCCTGCCCGCGAGCGATGAGGCCATCGGCGGCACCGCCAGCACCCCGGTGCGCCTGCGCGTGCAGATCGCCAACCGTCCCGAGACCGCACTGCTCCTGCCCGCCGTGCCCCGCCCGCGCAGCGGCAACATCGACCTGCACTACATCCGCCTGCCCGAAACCGGCCAGCCCTGGCAGACCGCCGACACCGTGCGCTACGCAAACGACGCCGCGGCCACCTCCGCTGCCGCCACGAACCCCGCCGACGACCTCACGCCGTGGATCCTCGGCGGGCGCTGCGTCCGCACGCCCACCGACGCATCCGTCGCACGCATGCACGCGGCGGGAATCCTCACGAGCCTCAGCCCCCGCGACCTGCAAGACCTCTATCGCGAAGAGGGCATCCGCATCGTCGGCCTCGATGACGCCGGCGAGTTCGGCATGCACATCCTCGAAGGCGGCACGTGGCTCTTCACCCCCGCGCCCGGTTCGACCGGCTTCGTCCGCCTGTTCTCGCAGGATCACGGCCCATACACCCCGCGCTCGGCTCGCGTTCGGGCCATCGCCGAAGAACTCGCACGCTCAAGAGCCTCATCCGATCGCCGCGACTGAACGAAGTGCATGATCGGAGCGCACGGGCAACGGACAGCCGAAGGGCCGAGCCGCCAACAGCACACGAACAGCTCAGCAAGCACACGCACACCACGCCAGTCCGTACCGCCTTCCACCCACCGAAGCCTCCGTCCAGCAAACACAGGAACACCCATGACCACCCGCACGATCCTTGGTACTTCGCTCTTTTGCCTCGCCTTCGCGCTCGCCGGCTGCGACACCGTCAAGGCCCCCGACTCGCCGCGTGCGGACACGATCGCGTCGGGTAGTTACCCGAACGTTGTCGCCGAGTCCGGCCTCGGTCAGTTCATGGGCGTTGATGTGCCGCAGGTCATCGTCGATCAGCCGACCGACACGCGGCCGCTGCGCGTGCAGGTGCCCGTTCGCTCGCTCTCGGATTCGCCGTTCGCCGTGCAGTATCAGTGGACGTGGCTCGACCGCGACGGCCGGTTCATCCGCACCAGCGGATGGATGGACGCGATGATGGAGCCCCGCCAGCAGGTGCTCATGACCGGCAACGCCCTTGACGGCAAGGCCGAGCGCTGGCGGCTGGAAATCCGCTCGGCCCGCTGAACCGCACGCACCAAAGTCCCCCCCACGCCCCGCCCCGCACCCGCACCGCTCGCGTCGAGCCGCACACGCCGACGCCGGAGTCCGCCATGAACACGCGCACCACTCGTCCTGCCGCGATCCTGCTCTTTGCCGTCGGCCTCGCACTGCCCGCCGCCACGGCGCTTGCGCTGCAGCCGGGCCGACTCGCAGACCCGCCCCGCGACACCGCGCCCGAGCAGGTTGAGGCCTTCTACACGCCCGACCTGGCCCGCTGGGCCGAAGCGTACAAGGCCGCCGATGAGCCGCGGATGCTCGTGATCGTCGGGCGCAGCGCGCTCTCATCGCTGGATCAGGATCTCGGCCGCCTGCGCTTCGCCACCGATACCGACGCGTTCGCGACGCTGCTGCGTCTGTCGCTGGAAGAAGTCCTCAACACGCCCGAGGCCGAGGCCGACTTCGTCGACGCGCAGGCCGCGCGCGCCGCGCAGACACGGCTGAGCGAGATTCTCGCAAAGTCCCGCGAGCGCGATGCGATCGACCTGCTCGGCTCGACCCTGGGCGCAGAGGTCGTGCTCGTCGTCCGCCTTGTCGGCGAGAACGCCGACGGATCGCCCGATCGCGTCACCTTCGAAGCCATCAGCACCACCCGCGGCACACGCCTGGCGACCTTCGGCTTTGACTGGAAGCTCTCCGCCTCGCCCGTCGACGTCAAGCAGTACGCGCGCGCCATCGCACGCAAGTTCATCGACGACTTCGCCCAGCGCTACGCCGGCCAGGGCCAGCGGTTCACGCTCCGCCTGCTGGGCACCAGCGACATCGAAACCCTCGAGCAGGCCCGCACGCTCCTCCGCCGCGTTCCCGGTGTCGTCCGCGTTCGCGCCGGCTCGATCGTCGGCAGCACCGATCAGCGCACGGGCCAGAACGAGCAGTCGAGCGAACTCATCGTCACGTTCCAGGACGACGCGCTGAGCCTCAGCAACGCCGCCGTCGGCGTGCTGAGCCAACTCCAGCGCGTCAGCGTCGAACCGCGCGAGATCGTCGGCAACACCGTGACGCTCCGAGTCACACCCGGCGCGAGCCTGCGCACCGCCGCGCGGGCCCCGGACGCCTGCGCCGAGATCATCCTCACCGAAACGCCCGCGGGCCGACAGGAGCGCGCCGCACTCAGCGCCGGCTACGCCCGCGCCGGCAGCCCGACGATCGCCGTGCTCGTCAACCGCGCCGCCGACCGAGACCCCCGCACCGCCACCGCCACAAGCCCGCTCACCGGCGAGAACATCATCATCGTCAACGCAGCAGGCGGCGACGCAACCAGCGTGACCATCCCCGGCGACGCAACCGCCGCCACAGACCCCCGCGACACGCGCGACGTCCGCGCCTTCGAACTCATCGCCTCCGGCATGGAGACCGCCGTGCTCCAGCGTCTGGGCGTGCGCCTGCTCAATCTGGCGACCGTCGACGCCGACACCGCCCGCGCTCGCGTGCTGGCCGCCGCGGGCCAGAAGCCCGGCGAGGCCCTGGCCGCGGATGTCGGCCGGTTCTCCGCGCTGGTCCGCAGCAGCGATGTGGCCAAGATCGCGATCTACGCCACCGGCACCATCACGCGTGACGGCACCGACCGCGATGTGACCTTCAGCTTCAAGGCCGTGCGCGTCGACGACGCCCGCGTGCTGGCCACCGCCCGCGTCAGCGCCGCCCTGCCCACCGGCGAGTTCGACGCCACCATCGATCGCCTAGCCACCGAAGCCGTCGCCCAGATCGCCTGCGACCTTCAGCGCGCCTGGGCCGCGAGCGAGTCCCCCACGCTCGAACTGGCACTGCTCAACGCCACCCCCGAGAAAGCCGCGGCACTGACCGAGGCCCTTCGCGCTGCGGGCATCATCCGCCCCGTCGGCGAAGTCGAACCCCCCAGCGCCGACGGCGCCACGCCCGCCAAACTCCGCGCCGCGTTCGCCGGCGACCTGCTCTCGCTGCTGACCGAACTCCGCCGCGTGCAGAACGATGTCCGCTTCAGCCTCAATGTCCGCGAAGCGACCCCGAACCGCGTGGTGGTGGACCTGGCCCCGTAAGCCGCCGCGGCTCGCGCCATCAGGTCCCCCGATACCGATCGTGAAGACCGGCGCCAACCCTTGACCTGCAACATCGTTGCGGCTATCTTCTGCAACGATGTTGCACATGGCGGACATGCCGTCCCCCCTCCCCCGCGAGCGCCGAGCACGGCGCGGGGCCTTCACGCTCATCGAACTGCTCGTCGTCATCGCCATCATCTCCCTGCTGGTCGCCGTTCTGCTCCCCGCCCTGGCCGGGGCACGAAAGGCCGCGCGGCAGACCAAGTGCCTGACCCAGCTCCGCCAACTCGCCGTTGCGCAGGAGATCTACGCCAACGACAACCGCGACTACTTCGTCGATGCGGGCCTGGCACACGGCGGCGTCGGCAATCCGCGCCAATCCTGGCCCTTCCTCCTCCGCGAATACGCCGGCGGCAGCCTCATCCTCCGCTCGCCGGGGGACTCCTCGCCCTTCTGGCCCGCCAGCGAGGGCGGCCGGAGCACGCTCCTGGGCTTCGATGCCTTCGTCGCGGCGTTCGACGCGAGCCCCGCCACCCCTCCCACCGCCGCGGCACTGGCCCGGTTCACCAGTTACGGCCTCAACAACTACCTCACGCGCTCAAAGGCCCCGCCCGCCGAACTGATGAAGCGCTCGCGATACGACCGCCGCCAGTACATCACCAGCCCGAGCACCACCGCGCACTGGCTCATGATGACCCGCGGCGACGATGGCTCGTCCTACGCCCGCTCCGATCACGTCCACATCGAGAGCTGGGAAGACCTCGGCCAGGGAAACGCGCCCGAGACCGCCGCGAAGGAATCGCAGATCAACGCCTGGGGCGGCAATTCCGCCTCGTGGACCGGCATCGCGAACTACGCCTTCGTCGACGGCCACGCCGCGAGCAAGCGCTTCGACGAGGTCTACCGCTCGTTTGACACCAACCTCTTCGACCCCGACGCATCGCACACCCTGGGGAACACACGATGAGCACGACCACCAGTCATCGCCTCCGGCGCCGCGCTCCGCTCGCCGCGACCCTCGCCCAAAGCCTCGCCCTGAGCCTCTCGGCGCTCGCCACCGCCCCCGCCGCCGCGGGCACCTACACCGTTCACGAGGGCGACATCCTTCTGACCGTCGCCGACGGCCGGATCGTCACCGGCGCAGTGGACAGCACGCTCTCGCCCCCCGCACCGACGTTCCCCGTGCGGATCTTCCCCGTCGCGCTCTCGTCAACCAGCGCCGGTGCGACCGATCCCGGCTATGACTGCGAGCCCTTCACCTTCGCGCCCGGAACCACCACCGGCTTCAACACTCTTTGGCAACTGCGGAAGTGGAACGGCAGCACGCTCGAGCCCATCAACTCCCCGGTGCTGCGCATCCGGCTCGGCGCGTTCCAGCGGTACTCGGGCGTTGATGACACGCCCGTCGCGGGGTTCAGCCTCTCAGTCGGAAGCGACGGCACCTATCACCGCCACTTCGCCATGCAGCTCTTCGCCGACCGCTCCGCCACGGCGCTCAACACCGCCGCGAACGCCGGCGTGTACGCGATGAAGATGGAACTCTGGAACTCGTCCAGCACCGTCGCCCCGAGCGAGCCGTACTTCCTCGTGCTGAGCCTCAACGCATCCGCGCAGGACCGCGACGCCGCCATCGAGTACATCTCCAGCACATACCTCGGCGCCGCTCCGACCGGCTGCTCCCCCGCCGATATCGCCAACACCGACGGCGAGTCGCTCCCCGCGGGCGGGCCGGACAACACGATCGATAACGGCGACTTCACCGCCTTTTTCTCGGCCTTCTTCCTCCCCGACACCGACCCCGCCCGTCTGGTCGCCGACATCGCCAACACCGACGGCGACACCGCCCTGACCGGCGCCGGTCCCGACGGCACCGTCGATAACGGCGACTTCACCGCATTCTTTGCTTCGTTCTTTGCCGGCTGTCCGTAAGGCCCGCCGGGCCTGCGCCGGTTCGTTTGGATTGGTCTCGAATTCAGGAGTAGATGAGATGATCTCGAAGAGTTCTGTGCTGTCTCTGCGCGTTCTGGCCGTCGCCGGCATCGCCGGTCTGGCCACCACCTCCTCCGCCCTGGCCGGCGGCGGCGATGTCGGCTTCTGGCTCGATGGCAGCCAGATCACCACGCGCACCTACGACCATGACAACCTGACCATGCTCGGCGCCTCGCGCGTCTTCCTGGGCGATCTGTCGTACTTCGCCGCGACCGGCACCGACCCCGAGTCGATCTTCGGCGATGAGCCGGGCTGGGGCGCTCTGGGCGCAAACTTCACCACCACCGCCACGCTGAACATCAACGTCCGATCCAGCCTCAAGTTCTTCGACGGATCGGGATGGAACGGCACCTCCTTCAACGCCCCCACGTTCGCCGCGACCTCCACGCGCCTGCGCATCGCCGACGACCTGGGCGCGTTCGACATCACCACCCCCGCCAGCGACCCGATCGATCCCTCCGCCGTCGACCCCGCGCGAACGTTCTCGCTCGACCTGGTCGGCGGACAGAACTATCACAAGCACATCCCCTACTTCCTCGAGGACTCCGCCGGCGGCCCGCTCTCTGGAATCGCCGAGGGCTTCTACCTGCTGGAGTTCGACATCAGCGCCAGCAACCTTTCGCGCTCGCTGCCGTTCTGGATCGTCTTCAAGTACGGCGAGTCCTTCAGCGAGGAGCAGCACGAGGCGATCGAGGAATGGGTTGAGGAGAACATCGTCCCCACCCCCGCATCCGCCGGCCTGATCGCGCTCGGCGGCCTGCTCGCCTCGCGCCGCCGTCGCGCCTGAGACGACGCTCCCGCACGCGTTCAGCCACATGTCGACGCGACGCCGGCGCAGCCTTCGTGCTGCGCCGGCGTTTTTACTTCTTGTCCGCTCCGCTCAGCGACCGCACAACCTCCAGCGCCGTCTTGATGTGCCCGCCGATGTTGATCTGCGAGTTGAACACGTGCCGCAGCACGCCGTCCGGCCCGATGACGTACGTCACGCGCCCGGGAAACAGCCACAACGTCTTGGGCACACCGAGCAGGCTCCGCAGCGACCCGTCCGCATCGCTGATCAGCGTGAACGGCAGGCGATGCTTGCCCGCGAAGCCCTGGTGGCTCGCGTCGCTATCGCTCGATACGCCCACCACCGTTGCGCCCGCGGCCGTGAAGTCCTCGTACGAATCGCGGAACGCGCACGACTGCGCCGTGCAGCCCGGCGTGAAGTCCTTCGGATAAAAAAACAGCACAACGCACGCACCGCACTTCTCGCTCAGTCGGAAGCGGCCGCCCTGCGAGTCGCGCCGCTCAAAGTCGGGGACCGCATCGCCCACGCGCACATCTCCGGAACGTTCAGTTGCACTCATGCGCACAGCGTATGGGCCGGCCGCACAGCGCACCTCGCCGCGGCATCGCTTCCTCGCACCGCCGCACCCGCCGCATCCCGTGCACTCCCCGTGCCCCCCGTCCGCCCCGCTCGCCCGCCGCGTCTGACCACCCACCGAACCACCAGCACCGCGACCACCACCAGCACCGCCAGCGCCAGCACCGGCAGCAGAATCGCCACCACACTCAGCAGCACCGCGCCGACGCTCTGAACCGCGTTGATCGCGGGATTGGCAACGCCGCCGGTGGTGATGGTGCTCAGCCCGCGCGTCGCGACCGCCGCCAGTTGAACACCGCTGGCCACACCGCCGCCGACGATCGCCGCGCCGAGCCACTGCACGATCGGATGCCCCACATCGAACGTCGCCGCCGCGGCCACCGTCCCCGCCGCCGCCGAAAGCGGCGTGGCCAGCACATCCAGCGCATGGTCAACCCACGGCAGGAAGTACGCCCCGATCTCGCTCAAGCACAAAGCGCTCAGCACCGCCAGCGCGGGCCAATCCCCCAGCCACGCCAACTCCCCCGTCGGCGTCACCCATCCCATGTTCGCCGCAAGACTCAGCGCCAGCAGCGGAACGAATACCCGCAGCCCCGCGGCCGCCGCCAGCGAAAGCCCAAGCGCCATCGACAGTGCCCAGTCCATGCCAAGGTCATTGGCAACCCGGCCCGCCAGATTTCACCCGACACAAACGCCCAAGCACCCCGAAACCACCGCCCCCGCTTGGGCAACAATGCAGCATCATGGTCCTCTCGGCTCTGGCCATCATGATCTTCGCGGTGTTCCTGGGTCTGGTCATGGCCCTGCTCACACTCCCGGGCGTGTGGCTCATGCTGCTCGTCGCCGCGCTCCTGCAGTGGTGGTCCATCGCCGGCACAACCCCGCCCGCGATCGACGCCACACTCGCCGCGGTGAACGCGACCGCGGCGGTCCCTCCCGGGCCGCTCTTCTCCTGGTGGACCCTTGGCCTCTGCTTCGCACTGGCCATCGTGGGCGAGGTTCTCGAAGCGCTCGCCTCCGCCGCCACCACCCGCACCGCCGGCGGCAGCAAGACCAGCGCCGCGCTCTCGGTCGTCGGCGGCCTCGTCGGCGCGATCGTCGGCACCGCGTTCGTCCCGCCCATCGGCACCCTTGTCGGCGGCATCATCGGCGCCGGCGCGGGTGCTGTTCTCGGCGAGAAGGCCATCAAGAAGAAAGACTGGGACGCCTCACTCAAGGCCGGCGCCGGTGCCGCGGTGGGCAGAATCCTCGCCACCGTCATCAAGGTCGTCATCGCCATCACCGTGGGCCTGTCGCTCATCATCGCCATCATCGTCGCGTGAGCCGGCGCCGTTCTCGCCCGCTCCGCAAGCCCGGCCCAGACACCAATCAAAAACCAAACAAACGATTGTTGGCCTCACACCCGCCGCGTCCGCTAGGCTCTGTTCATGAGCCTGCGCGACGCCATCGCCACCCATCTGCCCGATCTCCGCGCGATCCGCCACGACCTGCACGCTCACCCCGAACTTGCGTACAACGAGCACCGCACCTGCGCCCTGATCGCCGCGGAACTCGCCCGGCTCAACATCGCTCACATCTCGCACCTGGCCCCCGGCCCGAACTCAACCCGCGGCACCGGCGTCGTCGCGCATCTCCCCGCCACCGCCTCCACCGCCCCGGGCACCCGAGCCGTCGGCCTCCGCGCCGACATCGACGCACTGCCCATTCTCGAACGTACCGGCGCGCCCTACGCCTCCACCACTCCCGGCCTGATGCACGCCTGCGGCCACGACGGGCACACCACCATGCTCCTCGGTGCCGCCCGCATCCTCCGCGACATGCCGCGCCCCAAGCCCATCACCCTGGTCTTCCAACCCGCCGAGGAAGGCGGAGGCGGAGCCGATCGTCTGTGCTCTCTTGGCCTGATGGAAGGCAAAGTCCTCGGCCCGCCCATCGAACGCATGTACGGCCTGCACGCCTGGCCCGATCTGCCGCTGGGCACCATCGGCACGCGCGCCGGCCCGCTGCTGGCCAGCACCGATGAGTTTGAGGTCGATCTCGTCGGCCGCCAGGCCCACGCCGCGTATCCGCACGAAAGCCACGACCCCATCGTCGCCATGGCCGCGTGCATCTCCGCGCTGCAGACCGTCGTCTCGCGCACGGTCGCCCCGACCGATGCCGCGGTCGTCAGCGTCTGCCAGGTCCGCGGCGGCACCGCCATCAACGTCATCCCCGAGCGCGTGTTCTTCCAGGGCACGCTCCGCACCCTCCGCGCCGCCACCCGCGCCGCATGCCGCGAGCGCATCATCGACACCATCAGCGGCATCGCCAGCGCGCACCGATGCACCGCCGAGGTCCGCTGGCACGAGGGCTACCCCGTCACCGTCAACGACGAAACGCTCACGCGCGAGTTTCTCGACCGCGCACGCTCAACGCTCGGCCCCGAGCGCGTGGTCGAAGTCCCATCTCCGACCCTCGGCGGCGAGGACTTCGCCTATTACGCCCAACGAGCGCCGAGCGTGTTCTTCTTCCTGGGCCTCCGCCCGCCGACGAGCACCACGTACCCCACGCTCCACCAGCCCGACTTTGACTTCAACGACGACGCGATGGCCACGGGCGTGGAGATGCTCTGCACCGCCGCGCTGGCGTGAGGCGTCACTCGATCAGCGGCACGCGGCCAGCCTGGCCAGGCTCGTCAGCAGCGCGGGCATGTCGTCGAGCTTCTGCATCGTGCTCGCGTCGCTCAGCGCCTTGCTCGGCTCGGGGTGACACTCGATGAACACGCTGTGAACCCCCGCCGCGACCGCCGCGCGGGCCAGCAGCGGGGCCCGCTCGGGGCGACCGCCTGTCTGCTCGCCCGCGCCGCCCGTCGGCCCTGGCATCTGCGTGCTGTGCGTGCCGTCGAAGCACACCGGCACGCAGTCGCCCCCGCCGGCGTTGAACGCGGACAGTTCCATCATGTCGCCGATACCGATGAAGTCGTTGACGAGACGGCCGTAGCCGAAGAACGTCCCGCGCTCGGTGAGCATCACGTTCGTGCAGCCGGCCTCGCCGAGTTTCTTGATCACGCCCTTCATCTCCGCCGGCGACATGAACTGGCCCTTCTTGACGTTCACGGCGCGCCCGTGCTCCGCGGCCGCCCGCCCGGCCGCGATCAGCAGATCCGTCTGCCTGCACAGGAACGCCGGGATCTGCAGAACATCGACGACCTTCGCCGCGGGCAGCGCCTGAGCGGGCTCGTGAATGTCCGTGGTCGACGGCACGCCCAGTTCCCGCGCGATGCTGCCGATCCACTCCAGCCCGCGCTCCAGCCCCGGCCCGCGCGCCGAGTGAATGCTCGAACGGTTGGCTTTATCGAACGACGCCTTGAACACGTACGACAACCCGAGCCCCGCGCACGCGTCGCGCACCCTCGTGCCGATCATCAATCCCAGTTGGTGCGACTCCAGCACGCACGGCCCGGCGATGATGCACAGCGGATGCCCCGCCCCGATGCCGACTTTCCCGATGCGACAGATTGCCATGGGCCAAGACTATGACCGGCCTCGGGGGTGCGGCGCGGCATAACTCGCGCCGCACAAGCCGAAGCCGGAACGAAAAACGCCCCGGCATCGGTGCCGGGGCGCTCTGGAAAATCAATACGAACTTCGGACGCCGCGGCCCGCTCAGTTGCCGAAGAACCCGGCGAAGAACGCGCTGAAGTCGCCGTTGTCGACCGCGCCGTCCGGCCCGCCGGTGCACGACAGGGACGTCTCGCCGTCGGTGTTGGCGATATCGGCAAACGCCGAGACCGCCGGGTCCGTGGAGAAGAACGCCTCGAAGAACAGCGTGAAGTCGCCGTTGTCGATCACGCCGTCGGGGTTGCCGACGCCGTCGGTATTGGCGATGTCCACCGGGATGAACGCCGGCGCACCGGCCTGAGGAACGATCTGGCGAACAAAGCCGTTGAGCGACACGACGAGCATCTCGCCCGAGGCTGTCTCGGCGAACGAGGCGATCTGCGAGATCGCGCTGTTCGGCCCCGTCCACTGTCCGGTGTGGCGGCGAAGATCCGTCGCGCGCCCGCCGATGATGCGGACAGACCAGATGTTGTTGTTGACGAAGTCTGCGAAGAAGTACCGCCCACGGTACGCCGGGATCGCGCAGCCGCGATAGACGATGCCGCCGGTGATCGACTGACCGCCGAAGTTGCCCGAGCGCGGGTACACAAAGATCGGCTCGCGGTACGTGCTGGCCGCCACCGTCGGATCGCCCGCCAGCGAGCCCTGCGCCGCCGCGTCGTTCGCGAACGCGGGCGTCCGCACGAAGCCCTCGCGTCCGCGCCAGCCGAAGTTCCAGCCCGCGCCGCGCGTCGGCGACGGCGCGAAGTTCACTTCCTCCCACGCGTTCTGGCCGACATCACCGATGATCAGGTCGCCCGTCTGGCGATCGAACGAAGAACGCCACGGGTTCCGCAGGCCGTACGCGTAGATCTCCGGCCGGATCGAAACGCCAAGCTGCGTCTGCCCGATGAACGGGTTGCTCGCCGGCACGGTGTAGCCCGTCGCGCCCGACACATCGATGCGCAGGATCTTGCCGAGCCACGAGCCGGGGTTCTGATTGCTGCGCAGCTCGAGCGCATCGTTGTTCGGGTCGTTGCCCGAGCCGCCGTCGCCCGTGAAGATGTACAAAAGCCCATCCGGCCCGAACGTGATGTACCCGCCGTTGTGATTCTGGAAAGGCTGAGCGAACGTGATGAGCCGCTCCTCCCGGGGCAGCACGCCGGTCGTCGGCGCGCCCGCGGGCGTCTCATGAAGCGCGCGGTTGGGGTTGGTCGGATCGGTGAACATGCGCGCCACCACCGTGCTGCCGTTGCTCTGCCACGGACTCGCCTGTGATCCCGAGCCGCCGAACCAGTCGCGCCATGTCGTGTAGTACACATAGAACCGGCGGCTGGTCGCGTAATCCGGCGGGAACGCCATGCCCAGCAGCCCCTGCTCGCTGTTGCGCGCGGCCCACTGCGGCGTCGCTCCGGCGGTCAGCCGCACCAGGCTCGACGTGCTCGCGGAGTTCGGAACAAGCCGATGAAACGCGACATCCGCCGACAGCGGCGAGCCGGTGCCGACCTGCGCGTTGACGTTCAGCGTCGAAATGTTGAAGAACGATGTGCCCAGCAGCACGCCGTTCTCGATCACGCGCACGTTGCCATCGCGCTGAACAACCAACAGCCGCTGCGGCTCGCCCGGCGGAGAGACCGCGAACAGCGCATCGCCCAGCCCCGACGCCGTCGTCGTGTAGTTCGCATAATCAGGGTTGAAGCCGTTGGCCAAAAAGTCCGATGTCGCCCCAAGCGGCGTCGCGGGCGGCAACTGCATGTTCTGCGCGCCGGCCACGCCGGCGCTGCAGGCGACAAACGCGATCAAACGACTCATGAATCGGCTCTGCATGCGTGAACTCCTGGATCTCTCGCGGACACAATGGGCGACGGCCGGCCTTGGCACCGGGACCAACTGCCCGTTGCTGCCGGTGCCGCCGATGCCGAGCGATCCGCCCGCCGCACCCGGCCGCGAGACCGCGCCGGCGCATCAGCAGAAACAGATCTTCGGAATCGGTTCGATTCGGCCCGGGCCTCCGCTCGGTTGCCTACTCAGGAGAAAAGTGTAGCGTTCACCCGACATCGCGGGTCGCCCATAGCCCTCGCAGACCGCCCATTTTCACAACCCCGCTCGCGACTCCGCCCGCTCTGACCAACCCGGCACGCTCAAGGCTGATTCTGGAGTTTGGGCTCCGGCCGGGTCGATCGCCGCGCTCGCTCCCGCGCCAGCTCCTCCTCCACCGCCCGCGCCTCCTCGACCTTCCCCCTCGCCCTCAACACCGCCGCGTGCGCCGTCCGCACATCGCGATCCCGCGGCCGCCTCTCCAGCACCGGCCCGAGCATCTCCGCCGCCCGCTCCGCCTCGCCCCGCGAAACCAGCAGCAGCGCAGCATCCGCCCGCAGCCCGGGCGACAAGGGCCGACGCGAAAGGCCCGACTCGATGATCTCCCACGCGCGCCCGCCATCGCCCAGCGCCGCGTGCATCCCCGCCGCGCCACGCAGCGTCGCCACATCCCCGGGCTGCACCGCGATCGCCCGCTCGTACATCTGCCGCGCCTCCGCGGCACGCCCCGCCGCCACCAGCCGCCGCGTCGCAAACTGCCTCACGCCCTCGAGCGAAGGAAACGCATCGACCGCCTGAGCCAGCATCGCATCGACATCCGCCGCCGCGACCCCGCGCAGCTCCATCACACGCGCCAGGTCCAGCACAAGGTCATCCCGCGGCCGCGCGTTGATCGCCCGCCGGAGCTGCCCCTCGGCCATCGCCAGATCTCCCGCGACACACGCCAGCCACGCCATGCGCACGCGCTGCGTGAACGTCGTCGCGAACCCCACTCCGCCCTCGCCCATGCTCCCGGCGAGCCTGAGCGACGCGATCGCACGCTCGGCTTGCTCCTTGACCGCGGGCTCCGGCACATACCCCGGAGCGAGCACGCGCTCGCGCGGAACCTCCATCGTGTTCTCGATGAACGCGCCGTGCGACTCGGCCAGACTCATCGTCAGCCCCTGCGCCGTCAGCACCGCCACCCCCGCCGCGACGCACAGGAACACGACCCCCGCGCCCGTCAGTCTGCCATTCAACTTCAGCTGCCGGAACGGCGCACGCACATTCGCATCACGCAGCGTGCGCCAGGCCTTGAACAGCACAAAGGTCCCGCACGCGGCCAGCCCGACCGCCATCAGCAGCGGCACCATGTCGTACAAGCCGCGGAAGGCCACGAGCATCACCATGAAGCACGCCGCCGCCGCGAACTCCTCGCGCCACGTCAGGTCGTACCGCCGCGCACGCTTGCCCGCCGACTCACTCGCCCTGTTCCCCGCGCGCGGCTTGGTCATCACCGCCGGCGCACCGAGCCCGACATACAGCGCGTCATTCGGGCACGCGCTGACACAGTCCAGGCACTTCATGCACCCGGGATCCACCACGCTGCCGTAGTCCCGGACCTCCTCGCTGACCCGCACGTTGCTCGTGCACACCGCCGTGCAGTGCCCGCACTGGTTGCACGCCTCGGTCACGCGGATACGCACCGGCGCCAGGCGATCCGCCGGCGCGAAGAAACCGCCATACGGGCACCCATAGGTGCAGAACCCCTTGGCCCCGAGAAAGTACACGCACGCGAACCCGCACACAAAGAGGAACGGCACGGCCACATACCACGGCGGGAACGTCGCCCAGAAGTCGCTGACGACAAACGCGCTGTTGAACCCGCGCAGCGGATGCACCTCACCCAGCAGCGCACGCCACGTGCCGTCGAGCGTGTAGTGCGTCACCCCGTCGATCACCTCGGCGACACCCACCACCGGCGCGATCACCTCGCGACGGACCGTCGGCCACACGAACATGTACAACGCAAGCCCCAGCGGCACCCAGAGCAACAGCCGCGAGCGGAAAGGCTTGGGATGCAGCCCCACTCGGTGCATCAGGTGCGCGCACAGGTCCTGCAGCGCCACGACGTGACACGCCCAGCCGCAGAAGAAACGCCCCATGATCAGCGTGCTGATGATCGCCAGCACGAAGATCACAAACCCCGCGTTCACGCGCCCGTGCTCGAGCGTCAGCATCGCCTCGCTCGGCTCGATCGGGCTGATCGTCTCGCGCACGCCGTCGCTCATGCCCGAGACAATCCACTGCGCAACATGCAGCCCGATCAGCACGTGCACCAGCACCAGCACCGCCGCACGCCACACGCCCATGCGGCTCCGCGGCCTGGCCCGAGCGCCCCTGCCGGCACCACCCGCCCCCGCATCCGAATCTCCCAGCACCGTCAGCGGAATCGTCACGCCGGACCCCTTGGGCCCGCAGTTCCCAACCGCTCTCGTGTCGCTTGCGCTCACGCTAGTACGCCTGCTCCACGCTCCGGATGATCCCCGCGCGAACCTGAATCACGATCGGCACCCTCGCCACCACATCGCTCCCCGCCGTCGCGAACATCCGAACGCACTCCGGGCACTCCACGCTCTCGCCCGCGGGCTCGTTCTGCCCCGGAGGCGGCACCAGATCCACCGCGACAATCCGCCTCCCGCTGATCGTCGAAAACCGCTCGCGGAAGAGCGTGTGGCAGTGCGGGCACGTCCGCCGGTACAGCACCCACGTCTGATCATCCTCCGGGAAACTCCGCGGCGAATACGCCTGTCCCGCCGCGTCCATCGGCATGAACCGCGCGAGCTGCGTTCTCGAAAACTCGCGCCCGACCCACGACGCCGGCTCGAGCACCAGCCACGAACTGTGATCGCGGAACAGCCGCGCCGCCCCGAAATGAAACCCGCCGAAGACCCCCGCGATCAGCACCATCGACACCGCCGTCAGCGCGTACATCCGCGCGGGCGTCACCGCCTGCACGCCGCGCCGTCGCGGCAGCAGCAGCACGCCCGCCAGCAACGCCCCGTCGATCAGCATCATCACCCACGTCGGCAGCACCACCGCGCCCAGACACCCGCACGTCGTGCTCCCCGATGCCCACTGCGTCGTCAGCACCACCAGGAATACCGACAGCACGGCGATCGCCAGCGCCCGCGCCAGCCCGCGATGCAGCGCGATCGTCGCGGCCAGCACCAGCTCCGCCGCGATCACCATCAGGAAGAGCGCGGACTGATCGAACGGCAAGCGCGAAAACACGGCGGGCAACTCGTCGGGCCGCCCCGTGAAGAACTTCAGCAGCGCCCCGCCGGCGAGCCAGAGCGGTACTCCAAATCGAACGAGCCGGTCCCCGGCCAAAGGGCGGGGGACCGGCTCGCTGGTGGTCGGCGAACTCATGATGAACATGTTAGCCGGGCACGCCCCGTGGCGCAAACCGCCCGGCCCTGAGGTGCCTTAGTTGCCGAAGAACGCCCCGAAGAACGTGGCGAAGTCGCCGTTGTCAACCGTGCCGTCGCCGACAAGGTTGCACCGCAGCGCGGGGTTGCTGCTCCACTGCAGAACACCGTCGGTGTCGGCGATGTCGGCCCTGGAACGCAGCGGATCGGACGCATCGGCGAAGAACGCCGCGAAGAACAGCGAGAAGTCACCGTTGTCCACCGTGCCGTCCCCGCCGGGCTCGCCGTCGGTGTTGGCGATGTCCGCCGGGTTGCGCGGAGCCTGGAGGTTCGGCAGGGTCATCGCCGTCAGCGTGCCCGAGCGGCGCGGCGAGATCGTCAGCGACGCATCGCAACGCGGCGGCAGGTCGCACGTAAACCAGAACGTGTACATCGTGCCCCAACGGATCGTGTTCGGCAGCGTGCCCGGCGTCGGGCTCGGCGGAGCAAACGCCAGCACGCCCTTGCTCAGGTCGTAGTTGCTCGTCCACGCCGTGTTCGCCGTGAACTGAGCCTGCGGGTTGGACAGCGTGAAGCCGTGATACCCCGGAGCCGACTGCCGCGGCTGCCAGAACCCGATGTTCGAGATGTTCGCGAACGACGGCACCGGAATCTCCAGGCGGTTGATCTCGCGATCGATATCCACGTTGTACACGTTGTACTCGTACCGCCACTGGCCGGGCGCGACCTGCACCACGCGGCTGGCGCCGTAGGCAAAGCCCTCGGTCACGGGCGTCGAGGTCGTCTGGCGATCACCCCAGCTCAGCATCGCCGGACCGAAGGTGTGCGGGCCGTCCTGCGTGAACGAAGAGGAGGTCACGCCCGAAGGCGTCGTCGTCGACGTGATCGAGTGATTGTGACGCCGATACGCGATGTTGTTCAGCTTGTAGTTGTCGCTGTTGACCGAGTAGTACGACTCCATGTAGACCTTGCTCGCGCCGACAAACTCCGACACGCGAGCCTGCAGCAGCTTCCACGCCTGGCCCGTGCCCGCGTTCGTGTACGACCTCGCACCGTCGCCCTGACCAGTCGGCGAGTCCGTGTTCGTCGCGTAGTTCATGTTGTCCAGCCACGAGCCGGTCACCGACCAACCCGGGTTGTTCCAGGTGCCGCGGGAATTGATCTCCGTCCGCGGCCCGAGCCACTGACGATCCGCGTTCAGGCCCGCGCCGTACGTGTCCGAGCAGCCGGCGCCGAGTTCATCGTCGCTGGGCGTGAACGAGCACGACCCGTTGCCGCAGGCCGGCTGACCGTTCGCGCCAGCGACCGCGCTCTGGGGGGCCTCTGCCGCGGACCAGCCGTGCTTGACCCACGAAGCCGCCAGCTGCTCAAGCCGGCCCTCGCTGTTGAGGCGATAGAGATTCGCCACGATGTACGGGTGACGAGCGCCCCACGCCGCCGGAGGCTCGCCATCACCGCCGACCGCGCCGTCCCATGCCGCGAACCACTGCGCCGTCACGTTCCCGACCGGATACGTCACGGCGCTCGGCGACATCACATACTGATCCTCAAGCGGGATCGGCCCGCCGCCCGGCGACATCGACCAATATCCGGAGTTGTTGGGCTGAACGTTGCAGCTCGTCGTGCTGAGCGTCATCGCGATCGAGTCGCTCGGCAGCGACGCGGAGTTCGCCGCGGAGTTGTACACGTTGATCGACCGACCGCCACCCGTTCCCGCCGCCACGGCGGACACCGAAACGTCAATACCCGGCAGATTCGGCCACGGCGCCGCGAACGGCCCCGAAACCTGTGCGGTCGTCATCGTCATGACGCCCACAGTCATCAGACCCGCGGTCGCCAGCAGAAAAACGGCAGTCGGCAGTCGATTCTTCACGAGCAGTTCTCCCAATCGAGGTGCAAAGGTGGCAAAAGAAATTACACCAACTTCATCCGCTCGGCACGCGAATCCGCGCCCAAACTTCCCAAACTTCCAGATGGACCACGCCGAGCCCGAAGATTGACCGCTTCGGGGCATGGTACTTCTGCTTATCAGCCTAAAACCGCCGTCCCCAGGTGGTCGCGAACGGACCAGAGATCTGGGAACAGCCGTGACGCCACGGTTGATTGAAGATACTTCGCCCCGGACGACCCACCTGTTCCAGTCATTCCGCCGATCATCCGTTCCACCATCTTCACATGGTGGAATCGCCACAAACTCACCCGCTCATCCAACTCCACGAGGTTCTCGCACAGCCGGAACAACTCATACCCCTGATCCCGACGCGCGTACACGCTCACCAGCAGCCGCACCATCCGCTCGTCGCCCTCGTACGCCTCGCGAACGTTGCGCTCCAGCAGATCCCGCGGCACCGCAACCCCCAGCCGCGACAACATCCGCATGAAGTGGTCGTACACCGCCGGCATATCCAGGTACCGCTGCATGATCGACTGCGCAGACTGATCATCACCCACCAGCGCGATCATGCGCGCGTTCTTCCGCCCGCACAGAAACTCCACCAGCCGGAACTGCACCGACTGGAACCCGCTCGCCGGTCGAAGGTGATCGCGGAACTGCGCGAACTCAACACTGAACATCGTCTCGAGCACCGGGATCTGCTCGATGAGCAGATGCTGAATCGCGTGCACGCGCTGAAGAAGCTGCGCCGCCCGCGAAGGATTGTCGCGATCCAGCCAGCCGCAGACCGCGTGCAGTTCGTGCAGCATCTGCTTGAACCACAGTTCGTACACCTGGTGGCTGATGATGAACAGCAACTCATCGTGATGCACCGGGCTCGATGCCTCGACCTGCAGCGAGAGCAACTCGGGCACCTTCAGGTACGAGCCGTACGTGAGTTTACCCTTGCCCACGCCCTGACTCGGGCTGCCGTCGGCCGCCCGCGGTCCGCCCGCTCCACTGGCCGATCGATCGGCGTGTCCGGCGGAGGGGTCGCTGGGGTGCATCGGGCAGGGCATGGACCGAATGCTACCACACGACCGCCCGCGCGTTGCGTTCCCGGCCCACACACTTCCCCGCACCCGCTCCGGCACGACGCCGCCCGTCCGCGCGCTTACGCTCGGGCATGTCCAAAGCCCCGAGCACCAAAGCCGCGTCCGCGTCCGTCGGCACCGCGCAGACCTCGGCCACATCGTCGGCCAAGGCCGCGCCTCACGCCGCCCGCCCCGGCCGGCCGCCGCGCGTCGCCATGGAAACCACGCTCCTGCTGCACGGGGTTCCCCGCAAAGATGCGCCCGCACTGGCCGATGCGCTCGAGGCCGTCGTCCGCGAGGGCGGCGCGATCCCGTGCCTATCCGGCGTGGTGCACGGTGTGGCCACCAGCGAACTCTCCGCCGCGCAACTCCGCACCCTGCTTGACGCCCCGCCCGCGAGCGTGCCGAAACTCAACTCCTCCACACTGGGCCTGGCCATCCATCGCAAGGGCCACGGCGCGACCACCGTCTCGGCCACCATGGAACTCGCCGCCGCAGCGGGCATCCGCGTCTTCGCCACCGGCGGCCTCGGCGGTGTTCACCGCGGCATGGCCGAGCACCTGGACATCTCCGCCGATCTCGGCGCCCTCGCCCGCTTCCCCGTCGCCGTCGTCGCCAGCGGATGCAAGAGCATCCTCGACGTGCCCGCCACGCGCGAACTGCTCGAAACCCTCGGCGTGCCCGTCATCGGTTGGCAGACCGATCGCTTCCCCGCCTTCTACCAGCGCGACGGCGGCGTCGGCCTCGACGGCCGATTCGACGACATCACCGAACTCGCTTCCTACATCCGCGGCGAGATCTCCCGCACCGGCCGCGGCATCGTCGTCTGCAACGCCATCCCCGCCGACGCCGAACTCAAGGGCTCCGACTGGGAACGCTGGCTCGAAGAGGCTCAAGCCGAAATCGTCCGCTCCGGCGTCAGCGGCCGCGACATCACCCCGATGCTCCTGGCCGCGGTCCACCGCCTGAGCGAAGGCGCCACACTCCGCGCCAACATCGCCCTGATCAAGAGCAACGTCCAACTGGCCACCAAGCTCGCCGTCGCCATGTCCTCGATGCGCGGCACGCCCTCGCCACGCGCCACCGCCACAACAACCACCACCGCGCCCTCCGGAGCCGCACGATGAGCAGCACCCATGACCCTCAGCCCCAGAGCGTGTTCGTGAGGATGCTCCCACTGATTCTGGGAATCATGGCCTATGTGCTCGCTCGCGCGGGACTGGGCGTTGCGCTGCCAGAGATCTTCGGCTTCGAACCCACGCCCGACGCCGCGCCTTGGTGGGCGTACGGCGTGCGCACCATCGGCGCGTTGCTCGTCGCTATCGCCGTCATGCTCCTGTCGGCAAAGATGCTCGGGCTGCGCATCCGCCGCTGACGGAGCCCCCGGCCTCACGCCGCTCCCGCTTACGCCCCCACCGGGTGCCAGACCGTCTTGAACTCCACAAACGGCTCGACCCACGATGGCGCGTGGCACGCGATCGCGTCGGCATGATCGATCTTCGGGCGGATCTTCACCCGCTTGAGGTTCTCCGCCACGCCCGTGCCGATCGCCTTGCCCAACTCTTCGCCCACGGCCCCCGCGTGAATGCCGTCGACATCGCGATGCGCAGCCAGCACGGGCACAAGTTCATCCAGCGCGCCGGTGAGAACGTTCGCCGCCCCCGCGGGCAGATCGCTCGTGGCCATCACCTCGCCCAGCACGCTGGCGACCGCCGGGTTGCCCTGCGTGACGATCACCACGCAGTTGCCGACACACATCGCCGGCGCAAACAGCGACACCATGCCCAGCAGCGACGGCTCGCCGCGACCCGGCACCACGCCGATCACGCCCGTCGGCTCGGGCGTTGAGATGTTCCAGTACGGCCCCGCGACCGGATTCTGGCTCCCGAGCACCTGCGCGATCTTGTCGCTCCAGCCCGCGAACGCGACCAGCCGGTCGACCGCCAGTTCCACCTCGCGCTGCGGCGCAAGCCCGCTCGCGCCGGCCCCTCCGGCCACGCTCTCCAGCAGCCCCGCGACCTCCGCCCGCTTGCCCTCGAGCATCTCGGCCATGCGGTAGAGAATCTGCCCGCGGTTGTACGCCGTCGCCCCGCTCCAGCCGGGCAGGGCCTTGCGCGCCGCCACGACCGCCTCGCGCAGGTCCTTGCGGCTGGCGTTGCACGAATGCCCGAGCACCCGCCCATCGAGGCCGACAATCGGCTCGCTCCGCCCGCTCTCTGTCCGCGGGAACGCACCACCGATGAACAGCTTGTACGTCTTGAGAACATCCAGCCGATCGCTCATGGGCGAAACTCCTTGCGAGGTGCGGACGTTCCATTATACTGACCCGCATGATGCTCACCCGCAGAACACAAACCGCCGCGTTCACCCTCATCGCCCTCGCGGCCCTCGCCACCATGGGCTCGCTCATCGGCTGCACCCCAGCGCCGCAGCGGCCCGCGCCCGCCATCACCGCGCCATCCGCCGCCCCGGCGACCGCGCAAGCAGTCGCGTCCGCCGCCGCGCCCACAACCCCCACCGCCGACCGCGTGCGCGACTATCCCGGCCTGCAGAACGTCGCCGCCTTCGCCCCCGGGGTCTTCAACGGCTCGATGCCCGAAGGAACCCAGGGCCTCGACTCGCTCGCCGCGCTCGGCGTCCGCACCATCATCTCCGTCGACGGCGCTCGCCCCGAAGTCGACGCCGCCTCCGCCCGCGGCATGCGCTACATCCACCTGCCCATGACCTACTCCGGCGTCAGCGAAGAGCGCTCGCTCCAGATCGCCCGCGCCATCCGCGATCTGCCCCGGCCCATCTACATCCACTGCCATCACGGCAAGCACCGCTCCCCCGCCGTAGCCGCCGCCGCCCTCATCTGCCTGGGCACCATGACCCCCGAGCAGGGCCGGGCCATGCTCAAACTCTCCGGCACATCGCCCAGTTACCCCGGCCTGTACCGCAGCGTCGAAACCGAACGCCCGCGCTCCACAACCGAAATCAACAGCGCCGACGCGACCTTCCCCCCCATCGCGCAGGTCTCCTCGTTCGTCGGCGGCATGGTCGACATCGACCACGCCTACGACCACCTCAAGATCATCGCCGCGAACAACTGGACCACCCCCGCCTCGCACCCGGACCTGGTCGCCGCGGCCGAAGCCGGGCGGATGGTCGAAACGCTCCGCGCCATTACCTCCCGCACCGACTCGCACCCGCGTCACGCCGACATGCTCGCGATGCTGCACGACAACATCGACGCGGCCAGCAAACTCGAAGACCTCATCGTCCGCAAGGCCCCGCCCGCCGACCTCACCGCCGCCATGAGCCTCATCAGCGCCTCGTGCAAGGACTGCCACAAGGTCTACCGCGATCGCTCCGCATGGTGAGCCCGCTCAAGCGTCCACATTCACGTACGGCTTGAGCCCGTGCAGGCCGCCCTCGCGGCCGAAGCCGCTCTCCTTGTACCCGCCGAACGGGCTCGCCGCATCGAAGCGGTTGTACGTGTTCAGCCACAGCACGCCCGCCTCGAGTTTGCGTGCGATGTGCAGCACCTTGCTGCCCTTGTCCGTCCACACGCCCGCCGCGAGCCCGTACGGCGTGTTGTTCGCCCGCAGCAGCGCCTCCTCCGGCGTGCGGAAGGTCATCACCGTCAGCACCGGCCCGAAGATCTCATCGCGCGCGATCGTGTGCGCGGGCTGCACGCCCGTGAACACGCACGGCTTGCAGAAGTACCCCCGGCTCGGCAGCGCACCGGCGCCGCCCTCGAACAACTCCGCCCCCTCGTCCTTGCCGACGCCGATGTAGTGGCGGATCTTCTCCAGCTGCGCCCGCGAGTTGATCGCGCCAAGGTCGGTGTTCTTGTCCATCGGGTCGCCCACGCGCAGGCTCTTGAGCCGCAGCCGGAGCTTCCGCACGACCTCGTCCACCACGCCCTCCTGCACCAGCAGCCGCGAGCCCGCGCAGCAGACGTGACCCTGGTTGAAGAAGATCCCCTCGACGATCCCCTCGACCGCCTGATCGATGCTCGCATCATCAAAGATGATGTTGGCGCTCTTGCCGCCGAGTTCCAGCGTCAGCCGCTTGCCCGTGCCGGCCACCGCCATCGCGATGCGCTTGCCGACCTCCGTGCTGCCCGTGAACGCGACCTTGTCCACGCCCGGGTGGTTCACCACCGCCGCGCCCGTCGCCCCCGCGCCGGTGACGATGTTCACCACGCCCGCGGGCAGGCCCACCACGTGGAAAATCTCCGCCAGCCGCAGCGGCGTCAGCGGCGGTGTCTCCGCCGGCTTGAGCACCACCGTGTTCCCCGCCGCCAGCGCCGGAGCGATCTTCCACGCGGCCATGAGCAGCGGAAAGTTCCACGGAATCACCTGACCGCACACGCCCACCGCCCGGGGCTCTCGCACGCCGGGGAACGCATACGCCAGTTTGTCCGCCCACCCCGCGTAGTAAAAGAAGTGGTGCGCCGCCAGCGGCACATCCACATCCCGCGACTCGCGGATCGGCTTGCCGCCGTCGAGCGTCTCCAGCACCGCCAGTTCGCGCGCACGCTCCTGAATCCTCCGCGCGATGCGATACAGGTACTTGCCACGCTCGGCCCCCGGCAGCGCCTGCCACGCCCCCAGCGCCGCGCGGGCCGCGCCAACCGCCGCATCCACGTCCGCCGAAGTTCCATCGGCCACGCGCGACAGAACGGCCTCCGTCGCCGGGTTGATCGTCTCGAACGTTCCGCCCCCTGCCGACTCGACAAACCGGCCGTTGATGTAGTGGCCGTACCGCTCGGCGATCGCGACCTTGACGGTCTCCGGCGCCGGGGCGTAATCCCACCCGCGTCCGGCGGCGCTCGCGGCAGGAGTCACCGCCGCGACGTGCTGCTTGGCGTGCCCGCTGGCATGACCGTTGGCATGACCGTTGGCATGCGCGGTCTTCGCCGGCCCGCGGGCCGTCTTCTCGGAGCGGGTGTTCGTCGAACGCGCGGCTGGTGCTTTGGCCTTGGCCATATCGCAAGTGTACCAGCCCGGACCTGCACCCGAACCTGCGCCCGCGCCTGCGCCGGCACCCGGCGCGCATCCAGCGTTACCGCTTCGTCGCCGCCGGACGCGTGATGAACGTCACCGAAACCGTCGACGACACCTCGACCGTCCCCGGCACGTACGCGTCATCGCCCTGGCCCGGCCCGTCCTGCGACTCGTTGGCCACCTGCGACATCCGGTTGCCCCAGCCGCCGAACTCGGCCACATCCGTGTTGGCCACTTCAACGCCGACGATCTGCAGCCCAAGCGCCTCGGCCATCACGCTCGCCTTGCGCTTGGCCGCGCCCGCGGCCATCTTGATCGCCTCCTCGCGCGCACCGATCGCCTCCCTGATCCCGAACGCGACGCGGTCGACACGGTTCGCACCCGCCTTCAGCCCCGTATCGATGATCCTCGCCGCGGCCTTCAGGTCCGTCGTCCGCACGCTCAGCGTGATCGCCGAGCGATACCCCACGATCTTCGCCGCCTCATCGCCGCTGTTGCGTTGCTCGTACCGCGGCGACAAGTCCGCCGAGCCGGTCTGAAACTTCGCGCCCTCAAGCCCCATCATCCTCAGCGCCCGAACAACCGCGTCCATCCGCTCCGTCGCCTCGTTCTGCGTCTGCCCGGCCGTCGCCCCGAGCACCTCCACCCCGAGCACCACATCAAGATGGTCCGGCGTTCGCTGCACCCGCGCCAGCCCCGTCGACGTGATCTTGCCCTGCACATCCTCCGCTCCCGGCGGCAACTTCCCTGCCTGCGCAGCCTCACGCCCCGATGCCGTCTGCTGCGCCATCGCGCCGGTCACCGCCGGCCAGGAAACCATCATCAAGCCGCACGCGGCGAGCACCGCCGCCGTCGGGCCGAATCGCCGAACAACTCTCGCCGCGGATGTCATTGCATCGTTCATTGCATATCTCCAGAGATTGAAACGGCGACTCTTCGCCGCGGATCACGCCCCGGCAGACACCGGACACGACCCGCCTCGACTTCGCCCTCCGCCCCCCTCCAGATGCACCGCCCCGCCCGCTCCGTCACAACCCGCTTGATCGCCGCGACCGCCGAGGCCACCGAACCGCTCCCCTCACGCCTCCGCCGTGTCGTACCGCGATGAGTACCGCCCCTTGCTCAGCCACAGCACCTGCCGGCACACATCGTTCACCAGCGCGCTGGCGCCGAATCGGAACCACTCCGGCGTCAGCCACGCATCGCCATCATCGATCACGCCCATCGTTTCCTTGACCATCACCAGGTAGTGTAGCGCCTGCTTGGCCGTGCGGATGCCGCCCGCCGGCTTCATGCCGATCTTCCGCCCCGTCGCCAGCGCGTAATCACGGATCGCCTCGAGCATCACCAGCGTCACCGGCATCGTCGCCGCGGGCTCGACCTTGCCCGTGCTGGTCTTGATGAACCCGTGGTCCGCGCGCGTGTCGTGGAGCACCTCGATCGCCAGATCGCTCACGCGCCGAACATTGTCCAGCGTCTCCAGTTCGCCCGTCTCGAGGATCACCTTCAGGTGCGCTCGCCCGCAGGCCTCGACCGTCGCGGCGATTTCCTCCCGCACCTTCTTCTCATTGCCCGCCAGGAACTCGCCCCGGCTGATGACCATGTCCACCTCATCCGCCCCGGCCTCCACCGCCCGGCGAACATCCTCCAGCCGCACCTTCAGCGGATACTGCCCGCTCGGAAAGCCCGTCGCCACGCTGGCAACATTCACGCCCTTGCCCCGCGCGCCGAACCGGTCCAACTCCTTCCGCGCCGCCCCGACCATGGTCGGATACACGCACACCGCCGCCACCGCCGGAAGCGTCTCCAGCCCCGCCGTGCCGTCTCCCGGATTCACGGCCTTCCTGCACAGCGACCGGACCTTCTCCGGCGTGTCCTTGCCCTCCAGCGTCGTCAGATCGATCATCGACAGCGCCAGCTCCAGCCCCGCTCGCTTGGCCGAAGCCTTGATCGACCGCTTGGTAAAGCTCGCCGCCCGCTGCTCGGCCATCACTTTGTCAACCGTGTGCGCCATGCCGCAGGGTAGGTCGTCACTCCGCGCCGACTCTTCGCTGGCCGCACGACCAACTCCTCGTTCCACCACAACTTCAACGATCCTCGGCCGCCCCAACGCCTTCCCAACGCCGCACCGCGCGCCACATACCGTCGCCGCATGTCCACCTCTGCGCCCGTCCCCCCCGCGCCCGCAACCCCCGCGCCCGCCACCCCCGCGCTCAACCCCATGCCGGCCCCCGCGCCGCTCACGCTCGCGCATCCGTCGCTCCGCGCCAGACTCATCCCGCTCGCGCCGGAGCATCACGCCGAGCTCCTCGCCGCGGCACAGGAAGACCCCGCCATCTTCCGCTTCATGCCCAATGGCCCGTACCACACGCCCGAGGCGATGCACGCCTTCATCGCCCGCGCGCTGCAGGAACAGGCCGACGCCTCGTCCCTGCCCTTCGCCGTTGTCGACACCCGCGGCTGCGAGCACTGGCCCGCCAACACCATCGTCGGCAGCACCCGCTACATGGCCATCGACCGCCCCAACCACGCGCTGGAGATCGGCGCCACCTGGTACCGCGCCCGCGCCCAGCGCACCGCCATCAACACCGCGTGCAAACTCCTCCTGCTCACGCACGCCTTCGAGACGCTCCTGGCCCGCCGCGTATTCCTCAAGACCGACCTCCGCAACGAGCGCTCCCAGACCGCCATCGCCCGCATCGGCGGCGTGCGCGAGGGCGTTTTCCGCCAGGACCGCCGCCTGCCCGATGGCACCTGGCGCGACACCGTGTACTTCAGCATCATCGCCCCCGATTGGCCCGCCGTCCGCGCAAACCTGCTGGCCATGCTCGCTCGCTGACCCGCCCGGGCGCTACCCTGCGATCATGGCCAAGAAGAAGCCCGCCCCGGCACAGAAGAACCCTCCCGCACGCCCCTCCAGCAAGGCCGCTCGTGAGCGCGATCAGCGCACGCTCGCCAAGCTCGTCGGCCTGGCCGAGAATGTCTCAAAGTCCGCCTTCGCCGGCAAAGAGCCCAAGATCGAAATCCCCACGCGCACCAAGAGCAACACCATCTGGAACCGCAAACGCGGCATCCTGGAGATGGGCGACGCCGCCGCGGAGCGCGAACTGTTCAACCTCAACCAGGCCAAGCAGTTCATGCAGACCATGCTGCACGCCAGCACCATCAAGGACCTCATCGAGGCCGACAAGACCAGCAGCCTCCGCGGCGTGTTCTACAAGGCCAAACACACCGTCGCCGGCACCAAGGAAAACACCTTCGATACACAGGATGAAAGCGACCCCATCCTCGAAGACCTCGAGGTCTCCATGGGCGCGCTCCGCGAGGAACTCCACGTCTTCGCCGAGAACCGCGGCTCCATGGTCGGCAACATCACCCTGGTCGACAAGGGCGACAGCATCGACTGCCGCCGCATGGGCAGCGGCGGCTACGCCATCCCCAGCATCGTCGAGCCCGACGTGATCCAGTTCGCCAAGTGCGAGGCCAAGTTCGTCCTGCACGTCGAAAAGGGCACCGTCTGGAACCGCTTCAACGAAGACCGCTTCTGGGAACGCAACAACTGCATCCTCACCCACGGCGCCGGCCAGCCCCCCCGCGGCGTGCGCCGCCTGCTCCAGCGCTTCAACCAGGAACTCAAGCTCCCCATCATCTGCGTGCTCGACTGCGACCCGTGGGGACATTACATCTACAGCGTCATCAAGCAGGGCTCCATCAGCCTCGCCTTCGAGTCCTCGCGCCTGGCCATCCCCGAGGCCCGCTTCCTTGGCATCCGCTCCAAGGACTACACCGAGTGCGACCTGCCCGACGCGGTCAAGATCGACCTGACCGACAACGACATCAAGCGCGCGAACGAAATCCGCGCGTACCCCTGGTTCGCCGACAACAAGCAGTGGCAGAAGGAAATCGACCTCCTGCTCCGCAACGGCTTCAAGATGGAAGTCGAGTCGCTGATCACCAAGGACATCAGTTACGTCACCGAGCAGTACGTGCCCGAACGCCTCGAAGAAGAAGACTGGCTGGACTGATCCCCACGCCCCCCTCACCCCCCCTCAACCCAGACGCCGGACCTGAGGCGTCCTCGCCGAAGGTCCGGATGGCCAGTCTCGCCCGGACGCCATAGCCCCCACCCAACTCCACACATCCCAAGATCCTCCCCCATTTCCCAATTGGGGGAGGTGCCGAGTCTTCGAGGCGGAGGGGGCCTGAGCGCCCGTTCAACGCCCCGACCGGACGACGCCGGACATCTCAATCGCGCTTCACATCGCCGCGTTCACTCGCCCGCTTGCCCGCTCGCCTATTTGCTCTCGACGCCGCCCATCCCCGGCAACCTCTCCAGCGTCCCGTCCCTCGAAACACGCAACTGCCCGGTCCGCAGCAGGTAGTCCAGGATCGCCACCTGCAGGTCCGTCCGCGCCCGGTCGCGCGCGTTCCGCGCCCGGCTCAGCGCCTGGGCCGTTTCGACGATCTGCTGCGCCGTCACCTCATCGCGCTTGAGTTCCTGCTCCTCGGCGCGCCGCTCGGCGATCTGCACGCTCCGTTCCTGAATCTGCAGACTGAACCGCGCCAGTTCGATGTTCCGCACCGCCGAGCGCGCATCGACCACCACATTGTCGCGCGCCTGGCCGAAGCTCCGCTCCGCCGCCTGCGCGCCGATCGTCGCGATCCGGAGGTTGTAAGTTTCGACCGTCCGGTCCAGCGGGATCGTCAGCGTCGCGCCCGCCGTGGTGACGTTCGAGTCCGGGTTGATCAGCGTCGCATCGCCGAGGCTCCGCGAGTCGCTGTTGCCCATCGTCACCGACCCGCTCAGGTTCAGGTCCGGCAGCAGCCCGTTCCGCGCGTTGCGGACCGCACGCCTGCTGTCCTCGACCTGATCGCGCTGGGTCTGAAGGTCCAGCCGATACTGCAGCGCCAGCACCCCCGCTTCCTCCGGCGTCACCTGCGGGTCGGGAATGTTGAACTCCTCCGGCACAAGTTTCACCGCTTGATCCAGCCCCAGCCCCAGCCGCACCTTGAACCGGTCCAGCGACAGAATGTACCGCTCTCGCAGGCTCGCCAGCGTCGCCGTTCGAGAGAGCACTTCGTTCGATGCGATGTTCTTCTCGAACTCCGCCAACCGCCCCGCGGCGACCAGCGCCGCCGTCCGCTGCTCCGTCCGACGCACGAGCTCCAGCGCCTCGGTCTCGTTGGCGATCTCCTGCTGCGTCTGCACCAGGTTGAAGTACTCCTGCGAAATGTCCACCAGGAACGACCGCCGGAAGTCCTCGAACGCCCGGGCCGCGTACACCAGATCGCGCTCGGTCTGGATCAGGTTCTCGCGTGCGATGTCCCCCGCACCGCGCAGCAGCGGGATCGTGCCGCTGAGGATCAACTGCGAGGTCTGAACGTAACTGTCCGTCGCCGCGCCGCGCAACTGGTCCGTCAGCCCGAACAGATACGTCGCCGCCAACTGCCCGCCGAACGGCAGCCGCTGCGTCACGCCCACGCTGTTGACCACATTCAGCGCCGTCGGCGTCGGCAATTCGCTCCCGTACGTCTGCGTCACCGTCGCGGCGACCTGCGCCGCCAACTGCGGGTTCCACAGGTGACGCTCGCTGAGCACCCTGATCGCCGCGATGAAGTACGCCTCCTCGCGCGTGAGCAACTCGCGGCTGGTCCGCTGCGCCTGCCGCAACGCCCCCTGCAGGTTCAACTCCATCGCCCCCTGACCCTCCTCAGAGAACGACTTGAGCCGCTCATCAATGTCCCGCTTCTCATCCGCGGCGTCGTACTTCAACTCCCCCGCCTGGGGGTTCAGCGTGCCCGGCGTCCCGCGACGGTACGCCGGATCATCAACATTCCCAGCCCCACCCCAAACGCGGGATGGAGAAGTCGATGCCCCCAACAGGCCCGATCGCTCCCGGATCAGCGCATCCGTCCGCTGGTCCACATCTTCCAAGCCGCGCACACACCCGCCCGCACCCAGCCAAAGCCCCATGGCGGAGACTCCAACCGCCCGGATCGGGTGAAATTGTCCCCGCTTGTTCGGATTTCGCACGGATATTGCTCCTGTCGCGCTTGGTGCGAGTGTAGCGGGATCCGCGCCCGGCGTTGCTTACCGGCCCTCGTTTACCTATCGTTCATCCGTTGAGGCCGCACATCGTGGCCCCGACCGCTCCTGCGGAGTCGCGGCGTTCGGTTTGTGTCAAGTTTTCGCCGCCCTGCATCCCCCAAAACCGGGAGCCCACCAACCATGGCGGCGATCACCTACGACGGTCAAAGCTTCATGATCGACGGCCGGCGCATCTGGCTCGTCTCTGGCACCGTCCACATGGCCCGCACTCCGCGCGAGCAGTGGGCGGACCTGATCAACACCTGCAAACTCTCGGGCCTGAACGCCATCACCATTCCGGTGGTCTGGGCGCGCCACGAGCCGCGGCCGGGGCAGTTCGACTTTACCGGCGACAACGACCTGAAGTACTTTGTCGAGCTCGTCGGCCAGGCCGGCATGTACGCCATCCTCCGCATGGGCCCGTACATCGGCGGCGGCTACGACATGGGCGGCCTGCCCCCGTGGCTGCTCACTCTCAAGGACGCCGCGCTCCGCACGGCCAACACCGCGTTCCTCGAGGCCACCAGCCGCTTCTTCACCGCCCTGAGCAAGCAGCTCCGCGACCTGCAGGCCACCGCCCTGGTCGCCGGGCCGATCGTCCTTGTCCAGAACGAGCAGGGCTGGACCTGCGGCGCGGACGAACTGGCCGAAGATTATCTTGGCGAACTCGATCGTTACATTCGCGAGGCCGGCTTTGAGGTTCCGATCCTCAACGGCAACGACCTCTGGCAGGGCGTCGAGGGAGAGATCGAGTGCTGGAGCGGGAGCACCAACATGCTCTCGAATCTCCGCCAGCTCGCCTCCGTCCGCCCGAGCCAGCCCCGCATCGTCGGCGAGTTCCGCGTCGGCTCCCCGCAGGTCTGGGGCGAGCCCGTCCGCCAGCCGGAGCTCAACGGCGCATCGATGAGCCCGTCGCAGCTCCAGCGCCGACTGGCCGAGGTCCTCGCCGCGGGCGCTCAGTTCAATATCGAGCCCATGTTCGGCGGCACGAGCTTCGGCTTCTCCGCCGGCCGCCTGGGCAACGCCCCGGCCCGCTTCCTCTGCACCAGCCACGACTGCGGCGCGCCGATCGACGCCGCGGGGCGCCCCGGCCCGCTGCGCGAGCCGCTCCGGCGCGTGGCGATGTTCGCCCGCTCGTTCGGGCGCGTGCTGGCGCACCTGGACCCCAAGCGTCAGCTCGTCACCATGCTCCCGTCCGAGGAAGCCGGCGACAACGCCGACTCCGGCCCCGTCGTCGTGCACGCCGGCGGCTCGCAGGGCTCGGTCGTCTTCGTCTTCCGCGGCGAGCGCCCTGAGAAGTCCGGCAAGGCCTCGCGCGACACCAACCGCCCCGTCCGCCTGCTGCTGCCCAACGGCGAGCAGATCCCCGTCTACACCGGCGAAGACCCGGTCTGCTGGGTGCTCGTCGATGTCCGCCTGGCAGGCCGGGCTCAACTGGACTATTGCAACCTCTCCGCCTTCGCGCTCGTCGGCAAGGCCTTCGTCGTCGCCGGCCCGCGCAACACGCCGGTGCGCATGAGCATCAACGGCTCGCCGCTGGAGGCCACCGTTCCCGCCGACGGCACGCCGGAAATCATCGAGCACGAGTCGATGACGATCGTCATCGTCGCCGACGATGACCTGCCCAGCGTGCAGGTGACCGACGATGCGGTGTTCATCAACGCCGACGCCGTCACATCCGCGGGCGAGGCGGTCGTGCACACGGCTGATCAGGAAGTCACGCGCATCGGTGCCGACGGCTTGGTCACGACCATGATCCACGAACTGGCCGGCGGCTCATCCAAGCGCAAGCACACCACGCCCCCCGCCGCGGCCAAGCCGCGAAAGCCCATCGCCGTTCACAACGCCCGCACCGCGGCCGCCGCGGCCAAGGCCCCCGCCGCAGGCTCGGCCGCCAAGCCCGCCAAGGGCAAGTCGCGCCCCGCGCCGGCGCCGATGGTCGAACCCGCGCCGCCGCCGCCCCCGCCGCCGATGCCCAAGCTGCATCTCCAGCCCCCGCCCCGCTCGCATCAGGCCCCGGCGTTCGATGCCTGGACCTGCGCGCCGCTGGATGATTACATCGACGGCAGCAGCGCACGCTTCGCCAGCATCTCCGGCCCGACCGACCTCAACCGCCTCGGCGCGGCCTCGGGATACGGCTGGTACCGCCTGTCCATCCGCCCGCGCTCCGCGGGCCGGACCGATGTCGCATGGCCCGACAGCGCCGACCGTCTGCACCTGTTCCTGGATGCCCACGACGCCGGCGTCCTGGGTGTCGGCCCCGGCGCGAGCCACGACGCGGCACTGAACCTCAAGAAGAAAGACCAGACCCTCGTCGTGCTCGCCGAGAACTTCGGCCGCTTCGCCGAGGGTCAGCACCTGGGCGAGCCCAAGGGCGCCTTCGGCCACCTGCTCGAGGTCAAGCCCGCCAAGTTCCACAAGCCCGTGCTCCGCAAGGCCGACCCCGTCGCCCCGCTCACCGTCCGCTCCCCGCTGATGGAAGTCCACGAGCAGGACCTGACCGACCCGCTCCGCGTCGCGTGGGAATGGAACGGCAAGCGCAAGAACCCGCTGCTGGTCCGCATCAACCTGCCGAAGAACTCCACGATCCGCGGCGTGATCCTGCTGAACTCCACGCCGGTCCGCTTCTTCGATGCCGCCGGCCCCGGCAACATCCTCATGCTCCCCGACGACATGGCCAAGGGGGCCAACGTTCTGGAGCTCGCCATCCTCGGCGACGCGCAGGCCGCGATCACGCAACTGCAGGACGCTCTCGAGTTCCTCGACGTGACAAATGTCCTGACCGACGAGGCCGAGTGGGCATTCGCCAAGTGGGAACGCCCCGGCGATGAGGCCTTCCGTCCGCTCCGCAGCGCCGGCCGCCAGCCCGGCCCGGCGTGGTTCAAGGGAACCTTCAACAGCGGCTCACACCGCGAGCCGCTGCTGCTGCACATGGCCGGCATGACCAAGGGTCAGGTGTACGTCAACGGCCGCCACATCGGCCGCTACTTCACCGCCGACGCCAAGGGTCACGACGTCGGGCCGCAGATCGACCTGCTTATCCCCGAGGCGTTCATCCGCCCCGGCCAGAGCAACGAGGTCGCGATCTTCGACGAGCACGGCCACACCCCGGGCCGCGTCAAGCTGCTGCTCTGCCCCGAGGCCAAGCGCTGAGCCGCGGCACGCGAAGGAGTTCGCCGTGAGTTCCAACGCCGCCATCGCCCGCCGACTCGCGCTCATGGCCCAGATGCTCGACCTGCTCGGCGAGGACAGCTTCCGCTCCTCCGCCCACGCCCGCGCCTCTCGCGCGATCGAGGACTGGCCCGCCGATCTGCACGCGATCGTTCGCGAGAACGCCGCGGGCGACACCGCCAAGGCGCGGCTGATGGAGATCGACGGCATCGGCGCCAAGATGGCCGACAAGATCATCGAGTTCGTCCGCACGGGCCGGATCGCCGAGGGGGATGAACTGGCCGCGCGCGTGCCGCAGGGCCTGCTGGAACTGCTCCGCGTGCCGGGGCTGGGGCCGAAGACCGTCCGGGCGATGTGGACCGAACTGGGCATCGTGGATGTTGCGTCGCTCAAGGCGAAGATCGCCGACGGCTCGCTGCGTTCGCTGCCGCGCATGGGCCAGAAGGCCGTGGACAAGATCGCCGCGTCGCTGGACCTACTCGGCGAGGCCGATCGTCGCCTGCACATCGGCCCGGCGAGCGTGATCGCCGAGTCGCTGGTCGGTCTGATGAAGTCGATCCCCGGCGTTGCCGACGCGGCGTATGCCGGCTCGCTCCGCCGCGGACGCGAGACCGTCGGCGACATCGATGTGCTCGTCGCCACCGGCGACCCCGCCGCCGCCAGGGCCGCGGGCGAGGCGTTCCGCACGATGCCCGGCGTGACCACCGTGCTGGCCGCGGGCGAGAGCAAGAGCAGCGTCCGCGTCGCGGTGGCGCGCGATGCCCGCTGGGACGACGGGCAGTCCGCCGACGCCGCGGGCGGCGGGCAGACGGTCCAGGTCGACCTGCGCATCGTGCACCCCGATGCCTTCGGCGCCGCGCTGATGTACTTCACCGGCAGCAAGGAACACAACGTCGCCATGCGCCAGCGCGCCCTGAGCATGGGCCTGACGCTCAACGAGTACGGCCTGTTTCCCGAGGATTCCGCCAGCACCGAGCCGCCGCAGTCCCGCGGCGTGCGCCCCATCGCGGCCCGGACCGAGCAGGAGGTCTTCGCCAAGCTCGGCCTGCCATGGATCCCGCCCGAACTGCGCGAGGGCCAGGGTGATGTCGCATCGCATGTCGCACCGCGGCAGATCGCCGAACTGGTCGACGTCCCCCACATCCGCGCCGAACTCCACGCCCACACCACCGCCAGCGACGGCGTGCTGAGCATCATCGAACTGGCCACCCGCGCCAAGGCCCGCGGCTTCCACACCATCGCCGTCACCGATCACTCGCGCTCCAGCACCATCGCCCGCGGCCTCGATTCGGGCCGCCTGCGCGAACACATCAAGGCCATCCATGCCGCGCGGCAGCAGATCGACGGCATCACCATCCTCGCCGGCAGCGAGGTCGACATCCTCGCCGACGGCTCGCTGGATTATGACGACGACCTGCTCGCGCAACTGGACATCGTCGTCGCCAGCCCGCACGCGGCACTCTCGCAGGACCCCGCCACCGCGACGGCAAGGCTGCTCAAAGCAATCCAACATCCCGCCACGCGCATCCTGGGCCACCCCACGGGCCGGCTCGTCCTCCGCCGTCAGGGCCTCGAGCCCGCGATGGACGAACTCTTCGCCGCCGCGGCGGAGCACGATGTCGCCATGGAGATCAACGCCCACTGGATGCGCCTGGACCTCCGCGACACCCACGCCCGCCGCGCGCTCGAACTCGGCTGCATGCTCGCGATCAACTGCGACGTCCACTCGCCGGGCGACTACGACAACCTCCGCTTCGGCGTGATGACCGCTCGCCGCGCCGGCGCACCGGCGGGCCGCGTCGTCAACACCCTCGACCACGACACGCTGCACAAGTGGCTGCGGCGGGAGGTGCGCTTGAGCCCGGGGGCGAGCGAGGCAGCACGCGGCGGCACGCCGGCCGTCGCACCAAAAACCGCGCCCGCAACTGCCGCCAAGGCCGCCAAGCCTCGCGTGCGGTCAAAGAAGCCCTGAGCCGTAACGCGACATCATTGCAATTCGGCGAGGTCTTCAAGAATCCAAGGCCAGAACGAAATATCGGAGAAGCCGCTACGGTCCGACTCGGTACGCACCAACGCCTGAGTGCGCTCAATGACCGCCGTCGCCGCTCCTCGGTCACGCGGCCGCTGCTCAAAGAGCTCGATGACTTGTGCGCTGACTTCGAGCACCTCGCGATCGAACGCCTCTCGCGTCACCGGCACCAGGCACCGCAGCGCCGGCACGGCGGCCGACGGCTTGGGCGGCCGAACCAGGGAAGTCTTGGCCAGAGGGCGAAACTGCTCGGGAACGAGTTCCTCGTCCTCCGCGTCGCGCGGCCTCGGCGGCTTGCCGCCGAGACCGAAGTGGTCCCGCAGCGTGACCAGCATCAGGCCGCAGAAGTGGATATCTTCATATCCACCAACAGCCGGGCCAAGTGTGAATTGCTCGAGAAGCACGCTCGCCGCGACGAGATGATGGGGCCGGACATACTCCCGCTTGTTCATCGCCGAGCACATGTTCAATTGAAGCTGATCCCGAAACTCGAACGTCGCTTCGGTGATCGGTGTCGCAACTCCTGCACGGGCGAGGCCTTCGTTGATAAGATCGATCTCAACCGCGATCGGATACATAAACATGTCCGCGACGTGCTCGGGCGTCATCGCCATCACCGCGTTGACGCGAAACGATGTCCAGTCGTGAATCCCGGGGATGTGCTGCGGTGCGGTCATGTGTCGGTTTTCTCGATCCTTGAGCGATAGACTCTCGACCACCAAACGGCTCGGCACACTGCCAGAGCCCGAACAGGCAGTGATCACGGAGCGACCACACTGTGGAGGACCCGATGCTCCGCTCGGACTGAAGATAATCGTATCGCCTTGTCCGCTCCCTCTCTCGGCGTGCGACCAATGGTGGCCGAGCAGCGCGTTCGCGGCTGGTCCCGAGGTGGGGCCGGCGATCGCCGGGAACCTCGGCCGCTCGGAGTTGACCCATGAAGTTCGCCGTCATCGTGTATGAGAAGCCGTCGGAGATGAGCGCCCGCAGCGACCCGCAGCGTCAGCAGGCCTATTGGGGCTCGTACGGCGCGTACAACCAGGCGCTGAAGGACTCGGGCGTTGCCGCGGGCGGCACCGCGCTGCAGCCGCCGGACACGGCGACGACGATCCGCCTGCAGGCCGGCAAACTGCACGTGCAGGACGGGCCGTACGCCGACACCAAGGAGCAGCTCGGCGGGATGTTCCTCATCGATGTGAAGAATCTGGACGAGGCGATCGCCTGGGCCCAGCGCTGCCCCGCCGCGGCCCACAGCGCGGTGGAGGTCCGCCCGGTGCTGGAGATGGCGTGAGCGATGCCGAGCAACCGCGGCAAGGCCGCGACGGGTTCGACCCGGGCCAGGCGCATGATCGCGCCCGCCGCGCGCTCGAACTCGGCTGCATGCTCGCGATCAACTGCGATGTGCACTCGCCCGGCGACTACGACAACCTCCGCTTCGGCGTGATGACCGCCCGCCGCGCCGGCGCACCGGCGGGCCGCGTCGTCAACACCCTCGACCACGACACGCTGCACAAGTGGCTGCGGCGGGAAGTGCGGCTGAGCCCGGGGACGGCACCGGCTGCACGCGGCGTCAAGCCGGCCGCCGCGCCGAAACCCGCGCCCGCAACGGCCGCCAAGGCCACCAAGCCGCGCACGCGGTCGAAGAAGCCCTGAGTCGCAACGCGGCATCATTGCATTTCGGCGAGATCTTCAAGAATCCAAGGCCAGAACTTAACATCGGAGAAGCGGCTCCGCTCCGACTGCGTGCGCACCAAGGCTCGCGTGCGATCAAGGACCGCAGAAGCCGCTCCACGGTCGCGCGGCCGCTGATCGAAGAGTTCGATGATCTGCGCGCTGACTTCGAGCACCTCGCGATCGAACGCCTCTCGAGTCACCGGCACCAGGCACCGCAGCGCCGGCGCGGCGGCCGACGGCTTGGGCGGCCGAACCAGCGAAGTCTTGGCCAGAGGGCGAAACTGCTCGGGAACAAGTTCCTCGTCCTCCGCGTCGCGCGGCCTCGGCGGCTTGCCGCCGAGGCCGAAGTGGTCCCGCAGCGTGACCAGCATCAGGCCGCAGAAGTGGATGTGTTCATAGATACTCGCGGGCGGCCCCAACGTGAATGATTCCATGAGTACGCACGCGCTGACCAGATGATGGGGCAGGACATACTCCCGCTTGTTCATCGCCGAGCACATCGTGAGTTCAAGGTGATCCCGAAACTCGAAAGTGGTTTTGGTGATCGGATTCGCAATCCTTGCTCCGGAGAGTCCTTCATTGACAAGATCAAACTCAACCGTCATCGGATACATGAATATGTCCACGACATGCTCGGGCGTCATCGCCAGAACCGCATTGACGCGGAACGATGTCCAGTCGTGAACCCCGGGGACGTGCTGTGATGCGGGCATGCGTCGGCTTTCTCGATCCTTGAGCGATAGACTCTCGACCACCAAACGGCTCGGCTCACCGTCAGAGCCCGAGCTCGCGGCGAGCACGGGGGCAATTTCACTGGGGAGAGCCCCATGCTCCGTTCGGACTGAAGAAAATAGTATCGCCTTGTCCGAACTCCCTCTCGGCGTACGACTCATGGTAGCCAGCCGCGACCGCGCTGCTCGGCCGCGCGATCACACTCTGCCCGAACGCCGCGGCGCGCAGATCTCTTCAACGTCGGGCGCAAGCGGATGACGCTCGGGCGGAGTAGCCGACCGTTGATCGACGAAGCGATCCTGTCGCGCGGGCGCGGTGTCGCCCGGTGCGTGAACCCGCGGCGATCGATGTGATCGCTGAGCGGCTCCCGCTGTGGGCGCTTCGCGCTCGGCGGACGATGCAATGTTCTCTGCCGCCGCCGGTGCCGGTGCGGGCGCCGGCGCGGGCGCGGGCCGAGCGGGCGAGGCCTGCCGCGGCGGGGGCTCGGCGGCGTCCGGCGCGGTCGCCTCGATCACCCGCGGCTTGAGCCGCAGCACCAGGCTCGCCGCGGACTTGCGGACGCGCGCCGCGGCGGAGGTCACCTCCTCTTCGCTGGCGGTCAGCAGGAACTCCATGTACGCCAGCGCGCGGGCCTGCAGGTCGGCCAGCCGCGCGTTGTACTGAGCGTCTCGCGCGGCGTGCTGCTCGGCGGCGGTCATCACGTTCGCGGTCGTGTCGGCGGTGGTCATCATGGCTCGCTCCTGTGCGTGCGCCCGGCGATGCACCAACGCCGCGCGGGAACACGCCGAGAGTGTGGCTCGCCCGGCGAACCCTGACAAGCCCCGAGTGATGAGGAATGGCTCGCGTGCTGACAGGCTGCTGTCAGTTCATTCAGCGGTACAGAAAAATGTCACGTTTGCGCGCATCGCGGGCGGGGGCGCGGCCAGACACCCACGCGCATGCGACAGCCCGCCGGGCGAACGCAGTCGCCGGAGACTCGTGTGTATTGATGTGATCCCGACCCCTGAAGCGCGGCGGTCGTCTGGCTAACGCCGCGGACCAGCGCCGCTTGGCCAACGCCGCGGGCCTTTGGCCCATTCCCGCAAGTGGTCGCAACAGGACTTGAACCTGTGACCCCAGTCGTGTGAGGACTGTGCTCTAGCCAACTGAGCTATGCGACCAGACGGGCAGACTTTATGCTTCGCGGCGGGCCGGGGCAACCGGATCGCAGGGTCGCGATCATCGGCGAGGCATCGGCGGTTGATGGCCAGCGATGACGCTAAACTCACGGCTATGCCCGATGCCGACCGCGATGCGATCGTGATGACCCTGTGCCTGGACGTGACGGACCTTGATGTGTCGTCGGCGTTTTACGCTCGGCTGCTCGGGGCCAGCGTGGTGCGGAGCGACCGCGTCGGGCTGATCTTTGAGCAGCGGCTGATGACCTCGCCGCGGATGCCCGGCACGCAGATCTTCCTGCGTCAGGCTTTCGGCAAGCGTGTCGGCGGGACGCAGCCGGGCTCTCTGCTGCGGATCGCGCTTCGGGTGCGGGCGATGCCGCCGCTCGAGTCGCTGCCGAGCGCCAAGTGGATCGGGACGGCGCCGAGCGCGGGCTCGGCGGAAGCCGCGGCGGGGCCGTGGAAGTTTCTCGACCCGGACGGCTACGAGATTGAGCTGCACACGGGCGATGTTTCCCCGCTGTGACCGGCACGCGGCGATGAGCTGGCGGGTGTAGAGCGCGCCGAATTACTCGGGGGAGCCCGCAGAGTCGGCGGCGAATCTGCCGCCCGATGTTGGGGAAAGTGGGCGTGATCGCGTCCGCGGCGTGCACATGCGTCGATCTGAGGATTACGCTGGATCTTCCGGCCGTTCATCGCCGGCGCGGCTTCAGCGTGATGTGAGTCCATTGATCATGTCGACACACCCAAACACCTCCGGCGGATTCGTTCCCCTGACCCAGCACAGCCACCACGGCGGCGCCGGCAACGGTTCACACGGCGGCGGTGCCGAAAACGGCGCGGCACTCGGCGGCGGGTTGTCGGTGATCGAGCGGGTTTCGCGTGTTCTGAGCGTGATTCGGCCCGCGGTTCAGGCCGATGGCGGCGACATCGAACTGGCCGAGATCACCCAGGATGGCATCGTGCGGATCCGGTTTCACGGCGCGTGCGTGGGGTGCCCGTCATCGTCGGCGACGCTTCGGCTGGGGATCGAGCGCAACCTTCGCGAGCATGTGCCGGAGGTCCGGAAGGTCGAAGAGGCGACGCGCTGAGCACGGCGGCGAGTGGTGCGTGCACAAGTCGTGGATTATCGGAGCATGCCGGGCAGTTCGGGCCTGATGGCGGCGGAATCGCGGCCGATGGGCGCAGGATGGGAGCATGCAGACGGATGCCGCGGGTGACGGACGGAGGGGCTGGCGCGGAAAGTCGAGCGATTTTGATCGAGGCGGTTTTGGATCCGGCGGTGCGTGGTATAGTGGTTGGAGCGCCGCATCGAACAGCGATGTGCACGCTCGGGTCGTCGTGGGCGACGACTGGTGGTTCGTCTCGGCAGGTCAGGCCAGTCGCGGGTGCTCGGCGGATTTGCCGGGCGGATGCGGATGGCGATTGCGGGGACAGGAGGTCCGACCGACATGCTGGTATTCACACGTCGAGAAGGTGAAGAGGTCGTCATCGGAGATCCGCGCAACCCCATCGGCGTGGTGCGGATCGCGACCATCCGGGGTGACCGGGTGCGGATCGCCTTTGACTTTCCCAAGGACGTGCAGGTGAACCGGCGCGAGATCGCCAACCAGATCGCCGATGAGACGACGGCGGCCGCGGCGGCGGGCAGTGCCGCGGCGACCGGCACGGCGGGCGGTTCGATGGGCGTTGCGGGCGGCGGTGCGGGTGCATCGGGGCCTGCGGGCGGGCCGAGCGTGCGGATGGCCGCGGCGCAGGGGGACGGCGCGACGCCGGAGATCGTGGCGAAGATCCAGCCCCGGGCGACGAGCGGGCACTGAGCGCGGGTGTGACGGGCGATGCCGCGGCGGCGTGGTCGCTATGCTCTGACAGCGAGCAGGCTGCGAGCGAACCATGGCTGTGACCCCGGACACGAACAACCCGAACGACGGCCAGGCCGGGGCGGCCGCGGAGGCGGCGGACCAGGGTCGCGGCGTGGTTCATCGGCTGCTGGGGCCGCTGTTCGAGCCGATGCTGCGGACGAGCGAGTTCTTCGTGAACTCGGTGACGCACGTCGGGCATGTGTCGATTCTGCTGTACGAGACGCTGACGTGGATCTGGCGGGCGATGACCAAGCCGAAGGTGCGGCTGGGGTGGCCGGCATTGTATTCGCAGATTGTGCGTGTCGGTGCGCGGGCGATGTTCATTGTGGGGCTGGTGTCGGGGTGCGTGGGGCTGATTCTTGTTTTGCAGATGGCCCCGCCGCTGGATGAATTCGGGCAGAAGCCGGTGGTGGCGAACATCGTGGGCGTTGCGGTGCTGCGCGAGCTCGGGCCGCTGATCGCGGCGATTGTGATGACCGGCTTCGCCGGCGCGGCGATCGCGGCGGAACTGGGAACGATGGTGGTCGGCGAGGAGATCGAGGCTCTCGAGGCGCAGGCGCTCAACCCGATCCGGTTCCTGGTCGTGCCGCGGGTGCTGGCATCGGTGATCTCGATGGCGGTGCTGGCGGTGTACAGCAACATCATGGCGATCGGCGCGGGGATGTTCATCGCGGCGGTGGCGCTGGGCATTCCGTCGATCGTGTTCTGGGACAACCTGCTGTCGCAGGCGAAGCTGATCGACTTCATGACGGGGTTTGCCAAGTCGTTCGTGTTCGGCGGGCTGATCGGGCTGATCGCGTGCACGAACGGCCTGCGCGTGACCGGCGGTGCCGCGGGCGTGGGCAAGGCGACGACGAGCACGGTGGTGCAGTCGGTGGTGGCGATCGTGATCGCGGACCTGATCTTTACGGCGATCTTCTTCGCGTTTGATTTGAATTAGTGCGACGCTGCGCGAGAATTCAAATTGGGAAAGTTGAAGTCGGGATGGGGGTTCCGGCGCGTGCGGTGCGTTTCGTGCAGGGCGGGCGGCACAGGCTGCCGGACCTTCGGCGGACACGTCTCAGGCTCGGCGACTGGGGTGGGTGTGTGTGGTTGGGTGAGCGATCAGTGCTTGCTGTTCGATACAACTGTGGTGGCGGCCGGGATGTGTGATGCGTAGGGTTTGTCATGTCGGGCGCGGCGTGTGTGCCGGGCTGGTGTGGCTGGGCGGATGTCAACGCAATGAGGTGTGCCGATGGGGCGATTGAACCGGATGGGTGCGATGGTTGTGTGCGCGGCGGGGCTGTTCGGCGGCATGTCGGGAGCGACGCTTGCGGGCGGGGCGGCGGTGGTGCTGGGGGTGGCGGGACAAGCCTTTGCGCAGCAGGGCGGCGGGGCAGCGGGAAAGCGGCAGCGTGAGAAGGGAACTATCGAGCTGGTCTCGGCCGGTGCGGAGCCGCGACGCGAGGCGAGGCTGACGGCGACCAAAGGTCAGAAGATGCGGCTGGTCGCTGAGGTTGGCGGCTCGATGACGCAGAAGGTCAACGGGCAGGAGACGCCCACGACAAAACGTCCAGGAGTGCGGACGACAATCGATGTTGAGGTCGTGTCGGTCGATGACAAGGGTGACATTTCGCTGCGGGCGACGGTTGCCGATTGTGTCGCGATGCCGTCGGCGGGTGTGGCCAAGGCGGCATTCGATGAGTATGCGAAGCAGGCCGAGGGGATGAAGGGATTGGAGCTGAAGTTGACGATCTCTGCCCTCGGTGTGGCGGGAGATGTCGAAACCTCTCGACCGGGCGTGGCGGGGCGGGATGTTGAGCGGATTGTCTCGGGGATCGAGTCGGTGTTCGAGACGCCGGTGCCGCGGCTGCCCGAGGAGAAGATCGGCGTTGGCGCAACCTGGCGGCACAGGTGGACGGAGAAGGTTGAGCAGATGAAGATCGAGGCGGTGGCCGAATACAAGGTTGAGCGGATCGACGAGTCGGGCATGGCGGTGTCGGCGAAGTTGACGCAAACGGGCGGGAATCAGGACTTGGAGCTTCCCGGGCGGGGCGGAACACCGATGCGAGCCCGGCTCGAGAGTCTGCGGGGTGATGGCGTGGGCACGATGACGATGGTTTGGGGCATGCCGATGGTGACGATGATGAAGGCAGACGTGAACGGCAAGACCTCGCTGCTCATCAAGGCGCCGCAGGGCGACGTGCCGCTAGATCAGAGGGTGATTTCGACACTGAAGCTTGAAGTCGCAAAGGAAGGCAAGGTCGAGCAATCGAAGGATGAGAGGGCCAAGTAGTCGCGCTGCGCAGACGTTCACTGTTCAAGTTTGGACAGGTTCAAGGGCGGGCGACATCTCGCCTGAAGCCGTCTGATTTGCGCGCGATGCGCGGCACCGGCCATCTGGGCTGAGGAGCGGGGGTGCTTGCAGGCCGAGGACCCGGCCGTCAGTGGCGGGGCGTGCGGCGAGTCCTGGAGCGGCGCCGTTGAGGTGGCGGGTAACGGACGTTGCGGGGCCGGACATTGCTGCGCGGTCTGAAGGAGTGCTCGTGAGGGGGCTCGGGCACGGCACGCGCGGCGACACCGGGAGGGTCGAGAAACCTTGGCGTGTTTCCCGGGGGTCGCGCTCGAGGACTTGCCAGCTCCTCGATTGGGAAATGGTGGAGAATCTCTGGAAGCGTGGGATCGGGTGTGGTTAGCGTGCTGCGGGCGGGGGTGTGCGGGGTGACCTATCCTGACCTATGGCAGGCACGAAGAAGTCCAAGAAGGCTGGAAAGTCGGGCGTTTTGGCGGGCGCGCGGGCAGCCGCGGCGCGGGGGGCGGCGTCGCATCGGGATGACTCGATCGAGTCTGTCGCGTTTGTGTCGCTGGGGTGTCCGAAGAACCTGGTGGACTCGGAGAAGATGCTGGGCCTGCTCGCGGAGGATGGCATCTCGCCGGTGCCGTTTGATGTGGCCGAGCAGGGCGAAGAGGTCGACGCGATCGTGGTGAACACGTGCGGGTTCCTTGAGGCGAGCAAGGATGAGAGCCTGCAGGTGATTCACGATGCGATCAAGCGGAAGCAGGCGGGGCAGATCAAGCGGGTGGTGGTGGCGGGGTGTCTGGTGCAGCGGCATCGGGCCAAGATGCTCGAGTGGGCGCCGGGGATCGATGCGATGGTCGGGGTGTTTGACCGCGACAAGATCGTCGAGGCCGTGCGCGGGATCACGCAGGCCAAGCGCGAGGCGCGGGCCAAGTCCGCGGCGGAGGCGAGCGATCGCCCGGCGTACTGGATCGCGGCCAACGCGCTGGTCGCGGCGGGCGAGCGGGGGATGAAGACCACGGGGCTGACGGTCAACGGCAAGGACGGCAAGGGGATCGGGTACTTCGAGGACGATTCGGCGCGGATGCGGCTCACGCCGCGGCACTACGCGTACCTGCGGATCAGCGAGGGGTGCAACCAGAACTGCGCGTTCTGCACGATTCCGTCGATCCGCGGGAAGATGCGGAGCAAGCCGCTGGAGAAGATCGCGGCCGAGGCGCGGGAACTTATCGCCGACGGCGCGTTCGAGCTGCACCTGATCGGCCAGGACACGACCAGTTACGGCGACGACATCGGCCAGGGGCTCGGGGCCGGCGGCACCAGCGGGCGCGGGCTGCCGGAGATGCTGCGGGTGGTGAGCAAGGCGTTCGATGAGGTGGGCGTGAAGGACGGGTGGGTGCGGCTGATGTACGCGTACCCGACGAACTTTTCGGACGCGTGCATCGAGGCGATCGCGAGCACGCCGCGGGTGCTGCCGTACATCGACATGCCGCTGCAGCACGCCAGCGACCGGATGCTCAGCGCGATGCGCCGGAACACGACGCGGAAGCAGACCGAGGCGCTGCTGGAGAAGTTGCGGCGGCGCGTGCCGGGGATGACGATCCGGACGACGTTCATCAGCGGCTTTCCCGGCGAGACGGAGCAGGACCACAAGGAACTGCTGGACTTTGTACGCGAGCAGAACTTCGAGGCGCTCGGCGTGTTTGAGTACAGCCACGAGCCGGGGACGGTGGCGGGGACGATGGAGCAGGATCCGAAGCTGGCGGTGAGTGCCGCGGACAAGGCGCGGCGGCGCGGCGAGGTGATGGCGCTGCAGCAGGAGTTGGCCTTTGCGCGTCAGCGGAAGATCGCCGAGGAGTTCGATGAGAAGCGGCCGGGCACGACGGGACGGCGCGTGGATGTGCTGATCGACTCGACGCTGCGGAGCCACGGCAAGGCGACCAGCGGCGTGGGCGCGGGCGGCGGGCTGTACCAGGGCCGGACCAGCGGACAGGCGCCGCAGATCGACAGCGTGACGTTCGTGCAGAGCAAGGCGAAGTTGTCGGCGGGCGAACTGGTGCGGTGCACGATCGTCGGGGCCGATGGGTACGACCTGATCGCGGTGCCGGTGGATGAGCTTGAGAAGAAGGTGAGCCTGAAGGTGATGCGCTAAGCGTTGCGGTGCGCGGCGCGGGCGTGCGGCTGGGGCGGGTGCGGAATCCCTGACTGCGGGGTCGGCGATGGCCCCCGATGAGGCCATCGCGGCGGGAATGAGCGGCTGTATCCGGGGGAATTCACACGCTTTGCGTGGCCCCGTGCATGGACGATGCGCGGGGGTATTCCTATCGTTCGATCCGCACACAATTGCCGCGATGGGACGAGCATGTTGCGCGTCGTGTCGCGAGATGACAGAGACGAGAAAGACGAGGCGCACATGGCCATTCGCGTTGGCATCAACGGTTTCGGGCGTATCGGTCGGTTGTTCTTCCGGCTGGCCAGCGAGCATCCGGAGATCGAGATCGTGGCGGTGAACGATCTTGTTCCGGCGGACAACCTGGCGTATCTGCTGAAGTATGACACGATGCACCGGCAGTTCGCGATCGGCGGCAAGCACGCCGCGGTGAGCGCGACGGAGACGAGCTTCACGGTCAACGGTCGCGTGACCAAGACGATGGCGGAGAAGGACCCGGCGAAGCTGCCGTGGAAGGACCTTGGCGTTCAGTACGTGCTGGAGAGCACGGGTCTGTTCACGGATCACGAGAAGGCGTCGGCGCACATCGCGGCGGGCTGCAAGCGTGTGCTGATCAGCGCGCCGACCAAGAGCGAGCCGGACAAGGTTCCGACGTTCGTGCTGGGCGTCAACAGCGAGCAGTACGACGCGGGCAAGCACACGATCATCTCCAACGCCTCGTGCACGACGAACTGTCTGGCGCCGGTGGCCAAGGTGATCAACGACGCGTTCGGGCTGGAAGAGGGCCTGATGACGACGGTGCACGCGGTGACGGCGACGCAGCCGACACAGGACGGCCCGAGCAAGAAGGACTGGCGCGGCGGGCGCAACGCCTACCAGAACATCATCCCGGCCAGCACGGGCGCGGCCAAGGCGGTGACGCTGGCGATTCCGGCGCTCAAGGGCAAGCTCACGGGCATGTCCTTCCGCGTGCCGACGGCGGATGTGTCGTGCGTGGACCTGACATTCAAGACGGGCAAGGACACGAGCCTGAAGGAGATCAACGCGGCGATGAAGGCCGCGTCGGAGGGTGCGATGAAGGGCATCCTCGGGTACACGGAGGAGGAGGTCGTCTCGAGCGACTTCATCGGCGATCGTCGGTCGTCGATTTTTGATGCCGGCGCGGGCATCGAGCTGAACAAGCGGTTCTTCAAGGTCGTGTCGTGGTACGACAACGAGGCCGGGTACGCGACGCGGTGCGTGGACTTCGTGCGGCTGATGGCGAGCAAGGACGGCGTGAAGTAAACGGTCCGGCCGAGCAACGGGCAGAATCCAGGGCCCCGGAGCGAGCGCTCCGGGGCCTTTTTGCTTGGCCGCGCGGGCGTACGCGGATGGGCCGCGGAGCGGGGGCGAGTTGGCATTTGCCGGTGGTGCGGGTAGGCTCTGGGCCTGAGCACCGACGCGGATCGGGGCGAGCACAGCGACGGGAGCGGATCATGCCCAGTGCGGATGACATCAAGCGGTCGATCGATGACATGCGGTACCGCGTGCTGAGCACGCAGATGTTCAGCGATCCGAGCAAGCGGCCGCTGCTGTACGGAATCGGCCTTGTGGCGCTGCTGCTGGTGGTGTTCTTCGGGGTGCGGCTGATGCGGGGCGGCGCGGAGGAAGCGAAGTTGCCGCCGGGGTCGGACTATGTGTCGCGGGCGTTCGAGGCGCTGCGCGAGGATCCGCGGTTTGCCAACAACGTGACGGTGCTGGCCTCGGGACCGGAGGGAAAGGTGACGATCAAGGTGGTCGCGGTGCTGCCCGGGCCGAAGGAAGAGGCGGAACTGCGGCAGAAGCTCGAGGCGCTCAGCCCGCCCGGGCCGATCGAGATCACGCGCGAGAGCCCCGCGGCGGGAAAGAAACAGTAACGGACTTCTTGCGTTGATCGCAGAGGGAGCGCGGCGTGGGCACAACTGCGGGGACCGGTCCGGGCGGCGGGCGTGCGCGGCAGTTGGTGCTGCTGGTGGTGACGCTGGCGCTGTTCGTCGCGGCGGGGGTGATCGCGTGGCCCAAGATTCGCCAGCGCATGCTGCCGTACGAGCAGCGGCTGGCCGAGGACGCCGCGGCGTGGATCGAGCGGGCGACGCCGACGATGCGGAGCGATCCGCGGTTCGCCGGGATCGTGCTGGAGTTCCGACCCGCAAAGGCGGAAGAGGGCGCGGCGATTGTGGCGACGGGAACGATCGAGCGACCGGCGGACATGATCGCGCTGGACACGCTGCTGAACTCGCTGAACCCCAACGCACCGGTGGAACTCAAGCCGACGTTGAAGAAGAAGAGCGCGGAGGAGTGAGCCCTGAGCGCTGAGCCCCGGGCGACGTGCACGGCCGCGGGGCGAGCGGAGAGGCCGGGATGTACGCGGGTGCCGGGACGCGGGGCTGCCTCAAGATCTGCACCCTGCGAGGTCTTTCGGTGGCGTTCCTGCCGCGGAGCGGGAACGCATGGGCGATCAGACGGTACGATGCGGGGCGTGCGGGCGGGTTGCGAGCAACTTTACAAGGAGCGAACATGGATCTTGCGATGTGGAGTCTGCGCGCGACGCGTGCGCTGTGCGGTGCTGGTCGTCTGGCGGCGGTGTTGGTGCTGGCCGGGGGAACCGCGGCGGGCGGGCTGGCGGGAGGGGTGGCGTGGGCGGGGAGCGGTGATGAGCCAACGAAGGATGGAGCGGGCGTCGCGCCGGCGAGCCCCGCCGCGACGGATGCGGGCAATGGTCCGGCGGCCGACGAGGCGAAGACCGGCGTGCTGGAGGTCCTGTCGACGGGGCAGGAGCCCAGGCGGCAACTTCGGCTCACGGCCGAGCCCGGGCGGGTGTTCGACATGACGATGGGCATGAAGATGTCGATGACGCAGAAGATCGGGGATCAGGAGAACACCATCCCGCTGCCGGAGAGTGTGAGCACGATGATGGTGTCGGTCACGGATGTTACGCCGGACGGCGAGATGACGATCACCATGGGCATTACGGACATGACGTTCAAGGCGGATGCGTCGGGGTCGCCGGCGATGGCCGCGGCGGCCAAAGCGGCGGCGAGCGGGCTCAAGGGGACGAAGGTCTCGATGAAGTTGCTGCCGACGGGCACCACCCGGGCGACGAACCTCGTCCCGGGCGAGGGGATGGACAAGCAGGCTTCCGCGCTCATGGAGTCCTTGACGCAGAGCGCGAACCAGATGGCTCCGGCGCTGCCGACGGAGGCGATGGGCGTGGGCGGGAAGTGGCGGCAGTCGCTCCGGACGACCATGATCGGAATCACGATGGAACAGACCACGGAGTTCACGGTCGTGGGGATGGACGATCGCGGCGTAGATCTCGAACTTCAGGTCACGCAGACCGCGAGTGAACAGGACTTGAAACTCCCCGGCATGCCGATGGGTGACATCAAGGTTCGGCTCCTGTCGTCGGCGGGAACGGGAACCGGGACGATGCGGATCGAGCCGGGCGTGCCGGTCGCGGCGCGGGCCCAGTCATCGGTGAAGGTTGAGCAGACCATGCGCACGACCATGGGGGAAATGGTCAGCGACGTGAAGCAGATCTCCAGCAATGAGATGACGCTGCGCACCGAGGCCAAGGACGGCGGCGGGAAGTAGGCGGACCCTCGGCGTTCGAGTCTGGTCGTGCGCGGAGTCCCGCGCACGGCCGACGTCTGAACGGCGGCGGTCGCGGCGCGGCCGGGTTCAGGAGCCGGTCAGCGAGATCATCGGGAAGGTCTCGGCGAGCGTGATGAAGATGTTGTTCGCCGCGTGGGCGATGATGAGCGGCCAGAGCCTGCGGGTCATACGGATCACCTCTCCAAGTCGTGCGTGATGTAGTCGCAGGCACAGACGGAGCGGAGCAGTTCGGGGGTGAGCTGCTGCCAAGCCTCGGCGCCGGCGTCCAGCAGGTGTTGGTAGTCGTCGAAGACCCTGTTGCTCAG
>JAJTHN010000020.1 GCA_021297895.1 Phycisphaeraceae bacterium
GAGCAACAGGGTCTTCGACGACTACCAACACCTGCTGGACGCCGGCGCCGAGGCTTGGCAGCAGCTCACCCCCGAACTGCTCCGCTCCGTCTGTGCCTGCGACTACATCACGCACGACTTGGAGAGGTGATCCGTATAATCGTCGAGCGGCTCAGCGCTCGCTCACCCCTGAACATCCAGCACCGGCCGCTCGGGCGGCGGTGCCTTTCCTGCGCTCTGCGCCAGTTTGGCCGCGGCTCGCTGCTGCTGCTTCGCCGAGCCCCGCCGCGGGTTCTGGCGTGACTGCTCCTCGGTGTCCGTCGCGAGGGTCGCCGCAATTGCGTCCGGGCCCTCGCCGGAAATCTCCACGACATCCTGCTTCGTCGGCGGAGCTTCGCCCGAGCGTGCCGACCGCTTGGCCGATGTCGCGGCCCGCTCAGCGGCTTCCGTCCCGGCCACCGACTGCACCAGCGAGGAGCCAAGAATGCTCATAGTCCGGTTATCGACGAGATGACGCGATCCCCTTCAGGGGTGTCGCCAAGTTCTTCAGAGGAGTACCGCATTTCGCGTCTCGGAAACCAGGTACAAGCTCCAAACTCCGAGAACGCGACAAAAACCGACAGCCAGTCGGTTTCTTGGCTGGCAGCGCACCGAAGCAAGCCATTCGCCCCTTCGGGTTAAAGCCCGAGCGTATTGATGCCGCAGTCGACGAAAATCGTCTCCCCGGTCACGCCGCTGGACAGTTCGCTGGCCAGGTACACCGCGGTTCGCCCGACGTCCTCACCCTCAACGTTTCGCCGCAGCGGCGAGTTCTCGGCGACGTGCTGGGTGATCTTGTCGGCACCGCCGACGGCCGAGCTGGCCAGTGTCCGCAGGTACCCGCCTGAGATCACGTTGACTCGGATCTTCTCCGGCCCAAGTTCCCACGCCAGGTATCGCGCCGAGCACTCCAGCGCGGCCTTCGCAACGCCCATGACGTTGTACCCGGGCACCACCTTGTCGCCGCCGTAGTACGACATGCACATGATCGAGCCGCCGCCGGCCTTGGCCATCATGGGCCGGGCGCGTCGGCTCATGGCGACGAGCGTGTACGCAGAGATGTCCACGGCGTTCCTGTAGGCCTCGCGGGGCGTGTCGATGAACTTGCCAGGTTGCAGCCAGTCGCGGTCGGCGAATGCGATCGAGTGCACGAGGATGTCCAATCTGCCCAGCGTCGTCTCCAGCGAGTCGAACGCGAGGTTGATGTCCGCGTCGCTTGAAGCGTCCATCGGGCGCATCCACGCGTCCTTGATTCCGAGCGCCTCGACTGCGCGGCGGGTGCGGTGCTCGTTCTTGTCGCCGGGCAGATGCGTGAACGCGAGTGTCGCGCCCTGCTGCATGAGGCTCTGGGCGATGTACCACGCGTACGAGCGCTCGTTGGCGATTCCGACGATCAGGGCGGTCTTACCAGCAAGAAGGGCCATGGTGAACTCCGAAAGTGCGAACGGCAGTCTATGGCCGATGATCGCGGTGGGTCACGGGTGTGTGTCCAGCAGGGACAGACTCCGCGCGGGCGCGTCTAGCATCCGGCCATGGACGAACTCAACGCGCTGCCGCTCGAAGATCTCTACCGCGACTTTTCCCGGAGCGGGCACATTACCCGACTTCTCGAACTGGCCCGCGATGAGGACCTTGGCCCCGAGTGGGAACGCACCGGCGGTGATGTGACCAGCGCCGCCTATGTGCCCGGGTACGTCCGAGGCACGGCCCACGTCGTTGCCCGCGGCCACGGCGTCGCCTCGGGACTGGCGTGTGTGCCCGAACTCATGCACCTGTTCAAGGCCGATTGCGATCTCTCCACCCGCCACCGCGATGGTGAGCCCTTCGCGCCCGGCCAGACCATCGCCACGCTCGACGGCTCCATGCGCAGCATCCTGGCGATCGAGCGCACGCTGCTCAATCTGCTCTCGCGCCTCAGCGGCATCGCCAGCCGCACGCGCTTGTTCGTTGATCGCGTGCAGGGCACCAACGCGAAGATCTACGACACACGAAAGACTACGCCCGGGCTGCGGCTGCTTGAGAAGTACGCCGTGCGCTGCGGCGGGGGGGCATCGCACCGGCTTGGCCTTTATGACGCGGTGCTCTTCAAGGACAACCACCTTGCCAGCACGGCGAAACTCGGCAGCGCACCCGGGCAGGCGGCCTCGACGCTGGTCAACGAGCTCACCCGCGCCGTCCGGCTGGCCAAGCTGGAAGCACCCTCCGGCGGACTGCGGTTCATCGAAATGGAGGTCGACACGCTCGAGCAGCTGCGCGAGGTGCTCGCCGCGGGTGGTGCGGGCGTTGAGGTCATTCTTCTCGACAACATGAGCACGGAGCAGCTCGCGCAGGCGGTGAAGATGCGCTCCGAACTCGCCCCGCGTGTAGAACTTGAAGCCAGCGGCGGCGTGACGCTCGAAACCGTCGGCGCGATCGCCGCGACCGGTGTGGACCGGATCAGCGTCGGCTCGCTCACGCACGGGGCGACGAGCGTTGATCTTGGGCTCGATGTGCGGTAAGTCTCAGGCCGCGGTCAGGGCACGGGGCTTGGCCTCGATGCTCGACGGGTCAACGGAGATGCGGCTCGTCCAGCCGCCGAATCCGTTGAGTTTCACGCCGTGGGCGGCGTAGTCGGCCAGCCAGATCGCGCCGTCGACCAGGTACGCGAAGTTGTGATCACCGGCGGGCACGGCGACCCGAGCGGACCACCAGCCGGGATTCTCCCGGATCATCTGCACCGGCGTCTGCTTCCAGCCCGTAAAGTCGCCCAGAAGTTCCACGCGTGAGGCGTGGGGCAGAAAGACTCGGAAGAGGATCGTGCCATCGGGTTCGGTGTTGATCATGAAGCGCTCCACGTTTCTCAGCAAGTTTGCTCGGAGTTGCCGGGGGGTGTGCAGCCCCGCCACAGGAGTTTTATCGGCAGGGCATCGACGGGACTTTGGTGCAATCCGGCGTGCTTGCGTGATTTTGTGCTTGTTCGCCTGCGCGGGTGATGCGGGTGATGGTTCACGGACCCTGGCGCAAAGCCTGCCGGAATTGCCCGCTGAACCGCGGGAAACCGCGGCGCGGGCGGAGAACTGGCGTGCGCTGCCCGTCGAGGTTCACGCGTCGGCGGCGCGGGTCGTCGTGGTTGTTGTGCCCGAGCGTGACGATCGCCCGATGCTGGCGGGCGCGGCGACGATCACGGCCAGTGACGGGTCGAAGATCAACGCGCGTCTCGTTCATGTGAGAATGCGCGGGACGGCTGGTGCCTCGCGACTCTCGGCGTGGTTGGGAGTGGGGGGCGAACCGGAGATCATCGATGAGGGGCCGATGGTCCGCGATCGCGATGTGGCCGATGAGGCCGCGGTGCCGACACAGGGCGTGCAGGCATCGCTGCTGATCATCGAGGCCGGGCCCGCGGCATTGCTCGGTGCGACTCCGAGTCTGCCCTTGACCGTGGTTGAGGGCGACTCGGACCCCGGTCGGGACGAACTGACGCGAGCGGCGCGACGTGCCGCGGAGTTGTTGCCGGAGGGCGAGACATCGCGGCGTGAGCTTGAGCGTGAACTGAACGCGGCAACGTTCGTGCCCGCGACGGCGTGGCGGGCCCAGGCGCTGCTCGAGGCGCTGCGCCGCACCGCGGTTGGTGGTGGCGGGCTCTCGCCGGGCCGAGCGCGCGATCGGCTGGCGATGGGTGTCGTGGAACTCGTCAGCGAGCAGGAGGAATTGCTCTGGCTCGCGGCGCTCTCAAGGCTGGCGGCGCTCGATCGCGAGCTGTGCGGCAGAGTGTGCGATGCCCTGCTGCGCGTCGGGCGCATCGGCGTGGATGATCGCGAGGCCATGTTGCCGGTCTGGGCCGCGGATCGCCGCGAACTGAGCGTGCTGCGTGATCGGCTCAACGCGCCCGAGGTCACGCCGGCCGAACGCCTGAGCGTTGCGAGCGGATTCGTGGATCGTCAGCCCGACGCCGTCGCGTGGGTGATCGATGATGCGGGTGCCATCGATGGTTCGCTCGGTACGCCCCGGGGCTTGCTGGGCGTGAGCGCGGCGAATCTGGCCGGAGTTCGCGTGCGATTCTCGGCAATCGGAGAGCAGTCACGGGGCGTGCTCCGCGGCGAGCGGCGTGAGCGGGGCGAGGCGACGTTGCCGGACAACGCCGCACCGGGCGAAGGAGTCATGGTCGAGGGTGGTCGCTCGGCCGTTGTGCCAATGGTCGCACCACCGACAATCGAGTTCGATGGCGACCCGATGGATCGCGGAGCGTGGGCACGACAGGGCGAGCGCCAGCGCGTGATGCTGAACGATCGCACGACGGAACTCTCGCAGTTCTCGCGCGCACTTCCCGTCTCGCCGCCGGGGATGCTCATCGGCCCGATGCTGCGCGACTGGACACTCGACTCGTGGCGAGCAGGCACTCCCGTGTCCGACCCGGTGGCGGCGGCGCTGCTGCTGCGCGATGCTCAAGGCCGATGGTGCCTGCTGGTCGAGGGGATCGCGCCAGCATCTGCGCTCTCGGGCGAGCGCGTGCGTGTGTTCTTCGGTCCGCGCAGCAGCCCGGTCGCGATCATCGCGGTGCGCCCCGGCGTGGACGCGGTCGATGAGCTGCGCGCCCAACGGCTGGAGACGACACTCGGTCAGGAGCCGGTGACCGCTCCCAACTCGCCGGGCGAGCAGGCCGCGGCGGAGTCGGGCCTCATCCGATGGCAGGCGACGGTGGTGCTGCCCGACGCCGCGATGAGCGAGCGGTCCGTCGCGATCGGAGTGGTTCACGAGCGGACGCTTCCGCCCGAGCGCGGCGTGAGCGCAACGATGCTCGAACGATGGGCCTGGCCGCGGCCGATGATGCCCATGCAGAGCGAGCCGGGACGGGTGCTGGTCGATCTCTCCGCATGGCCGGATTGAGCGGCGAACGTCGTGCGTTACGCGTTGGATGTCAGCCCGGTCTGCACCTTCACCCAGTTGTGCAGATCGGTGTTGTCGATGGCGCCGGGAAGCGACTCGGCGCCCGGTCCCGAGGCGATGATCGGCACAGTCTCGCTCGTGTGGTCGCCGCTGTTGAAGCCCACGCCCGTGTGCTCGACCATGATGTCGCCGAGGAGCGTGACGATGTTGCGCCGGGCGCTGCTGGGGTGGACCCACGAGCCGCCATATGCATCGCGGAGACGTGCGATCGCATCGGTGTCAAGCTCGACTCCCGTTGCTTCCTTCACGCGTGATGCGAGCAGCGCGACACGCTTGGCGATGTCCGCTTCGCGACCGACGGGCTCGAGAACCCATTCGAACGAGTGCATGAACTTCTTGAGCGATCGCAGGGCCTCGTGGCCCTTGCTGCCGTACACGACGGTGCCCGGGTTGGCGGTCGCGTGATCGCTGCAGACGACCACCAGCGTGTCGTTGCGAGCATCCGCCCATCGCATGACCGCGGCCAGCGTCGCGTCGAACTCAAGACACTCCTGAACGAGCGCCCCGGCATCGTTGTTGTGCTCGCTGTGATCGATCCGGCCGGCCTCGATCTGGAGCACAAAGCCATCCGTCCCGTCGCGCGGCTGCGAGAGCCGCTCCATCGCCCAGACCGCCATCGCCGGCAGGGACGGCTCGCCGGGACGGCGCTCCATGGCGTACGACAGGTGGCTCTCGTTGAAGAGGCCGATGACCGGCGCGCTGCTCTGGCGATCGACTCGCTGCAGTTCTGTGGCGGTGCGAACCACGCGAATGCCCTCGCGCTCCGCGAGGGCGAGCAGTTCGGGGGAGAAGAACTGCGAGCCACCACCCAGGGCGACATCCAAACGGGCGTCGACGAGTTGGCGAGCGATATCGCGCTCCTGCCGCCGGGCCGGAATCGTCGCGTAGAAGCCCGCCGGTGTGGCGTGAGTGATGGTCGTCGTTGTCACGGCGCCGACGCGACGCTTATTGGCGCGGGCCATCTGGAAGAACGGGCGGAACTCCTCGCCGTCCGGGCCGACACACAGCGAGCCGTTGCGATGCTTCATGCCCGTCGAAAACGCGCTGGACGCCGCGGCGGAGTCCGTTACGGGCGAGTCAAACGAGTGCGTGCCCATGATGCCGTGGCGGGTGCCGCGACGATTGAGCAAGTCCCGCCACGCGCTGGGTGCGGTCGCGGAGTTCACGCGGAGGTAGTCCTCCATCACGCTCATCGATCCGACCGACATTCCGTCGGCGATAAGCCAGATGAGGTTCTTGGCACGGGCCGTTGCCGCCGGAGTCACCGCCGCTTGCGGATTTGACGCGACCGGCTGGCCCAACGCTCGCAACGAGGCGAGGCCGACGAGCCCGGCCGCACTGGCGCCCAGCAGTGATCGGCGGCTCATCGATCCAGATGGTGTCGGCGCATCCGGGTGGTACGGATCCTCTTGAGAAACAGACGATTGCCGGGCCGCGTCGGCTCCAGGGGTACTGCTCATTGATGCGCTCCGGGAAAAGGCGGGAAACAGTACGTCCCGCACGCCGCGAACGTCGCGAACGACGACACCGTGTGCGCTCAGATTCCGTGAACTCTCCGCGGGCAGGAGCCGCGCCGATCAGAACCGGAACGTGACGTTTCCACCGACGAAGCCCGCCGGATCGCTTCGCCGCTCGGAGATCTCGACCCCGTCGCGGTTCTCAATGCGGAACTGCTGCCAGGCGACAACGCCGCCGCGGACGGTCAGATCGATCGTCGGCGTGGGGGAGTATGTGGCGCTCAGCCCGATCGGCAGGCGCGAGTCGCGGACGACGCCCTCCCGGGCGGCAGCGCGCGAGTCATCCAGCCGGAACTCGTGGCGGTCGTACTCGGCCTCGAGCGCGACCGACCATTGCTCGCTGAGCGTGAGCGTGAGGGCCGCGCCGAGTCCCCTGGTCTCGAAGCGGAGCTTCTCGGTGATCTGCCACTCGACACCCAGGAGCGGGAAAACGAAGGCGGAATCGGAAAGGCTGGACTTGGCGCCGATGCCTCCGGAAAGCGAGAAGTTCTCGTTGAAGCGGTAGCGAACGGAGAACAGGCCGCCGCCGGAGATGGACTCGCCAACGTCCGCGCCGCTCTCGCCGCTCATCTCGAGGATGCCGCCGATGGTGTACGACCACTTGTCGTCGAGCCGGTGCGACAGCCGCGGAACGGCACGGACCGTGTACACGTCGTCGAACGGTTCTCCGCCCGCGCCGGGGATCAGCGCGGTGGCGCCGTCAAAGTCGTAAATCGACACGTCACCCTCGAGCCCGACACCCAGCCTCCAGCCCTCGCCCAGGTTCAGGCCAAAGTCCGCCTCCGCACCGACGCGCGAAAGGCTGAACGAGCCCGGAGTGTCTCGCAGGTCCGTGCTGAAGTAGTGCCGCGCGGTGGGGCCGATCGAAAGCGACCAGGACTTGTCAGCGACCGAAGGACGAGCATCGGCCGGAGTCGTCGCGGCAGGTGCGATCACGGGCTCCGTCGAGCCAGCAGAACTGGTCTGGGCGACGGCGAGCGACGGGGCGACAAGCAGCGACGCGACGAGCAGCGGATACGTGTTCATGGAGGCTCCGAAGGAAACTCTTGGTCAGACGGTGCAAGGTCAATCTGAGCGAAGGCTTACCCGCGATCGCCCGTTCGGGTTGCGATGATACCTGTCACGACCGCCGGCATCTCTTCCTCAGCGTGCTCAGGCTTCCGGAGATCGGCGGCGCTGGACCGTTGAAACGAGGAACTCCGGCACCAGCAGCAACACGCACCCGAGCACGAAGTACCACGAAATGTCCAGCGAACCGTCCGCGACGCCCCGCCGGCCAGCAGGGGCGACATCCGCGACCGGGACCGTTCGCGAGACGGCGATCGCGGACTCCGTTTCGTCAAGCAGATTGATCGCAAGTGCCGAGTTCTCCGGGTGCACACCGGTGACCAGCACCAGCCCAACGCGTGAGAACGTGCCGATGCCCAGAAGGCCGTCGTCGTCGATCGCGGCGGTGCTCGGCTCGAATCTGCGTGGCCCCTCGGGATCATCGATCACGACGGTCTGACCCGGGAGCGGCCGCACACGGATCGGAACGCCCGTTCGCTCACTCGCCGCGTTGAGCGAGCGCGAGCGAAGCGTCAAGGTCTCGATCGCGTTGCTGATAAACAGCGGGAAGCCGACCAGCGTGCCGAAGTTGCTCTCGGTGATTGTGAAGGCCACGATCACGCGCTGGACGCCGAGCGGATCGGTCCGCAGCGCCAGCACATCGCCGGAGGGCGAGGCCGCGAGCGTCGCGAGTTCGGTGCTGGCGACAGGGCTTGGTGCGTCCGTTGGCGTCGCGTCAGGAGCCAGCCGAGCACCGGGCCGGAGCACGAGCGCATCCATCGGCACGCCGCGGAGCAGCGGATGCTCGCGCTCCCAGACCAGGAGCCGCTCGCTGCCGACTTCGGCCGGCGGTGATGATGCGACCGCGGGCGCGCGCGGGCCAGCGCTCGGCAGCCCGGCACCAAAGGAGAGACTGGGCACCGGGGCGAGCCGCTGCGGGCGCACGCGATCGAAGATCAGCATCGAAGCGACCGCAGGCGATGCGCTGTTCGGCGTCGCGCCGGGTGATCCGGCCGGCGTGATTCGAGAAAGATCCGGGGTGCGCAGGCCCTGGGCCGCGAGTCGTTCGTACTCACTCAGGCTCACGGCGCGGAACGCGATCTTGTTGAGTTCGGCGAGAGCCGAGAGCGATGAGCGAAGGAACGGATCGACCTCGTCCTGCGCGTTCGCGGCATTGCCGGGCGTGACGACGAGCACGACCGGGGGCGGTGCCGGGTTGAGTATCAGCGTTGCCGAGTCGTCGGCGCTGAGTGCATCCGGCTCCAGCAGCGACGCGGAGATGATGCCGCCTCCCTCAAGCCGCAGCGCCGAGGAAGCGATCTGCGTCCCCGGGGCGGGCGGGATATCGACGGTGAGCGAGTCGACCGTGACGCCGTCGAGCGAGAGCCGCACGCGTGCGGTCCGCGCGACCCGTGCGGAGTTGCGGACCTTGCAGAACACGCGCACGAGCGACGGGTCGTCGCCCGAACGCACCGCCGAGAACGCGACAATGCCGACGTTCGTCGGGGTGTCATCGGCGACGGGCGTCGGCTGCTCGCCGTCTCGAACAGGGCCGACGACATCGAGCGCCAGCGCGTTTCCGCCGGCGCTGATGCGGGCCGGGCCGACCGCATCTTCGCTCGCGAATCCGCCATCGGAGATCAGCACAATCGTGCACGCGGGTGGCTTGACCGATTCGGCGTTCGCCGCGGGGTCTTCCATCTCGTCGATCGCCCCTTCCGAACGCGGGGCGAGCGAGCGGGCCAGTTCCATCGCCGATGCGAGATTCCCCGGCTCATCCGTCGGCGTCACGTCCTCGACCGCTCGCCGCAGAAGCGCTCGTGACGACGTCACGCCCGTGAGTGCTTCGGCCGTGCCGGCAAACGCCGCGACGACGGCCTGTTGGCCCGGAGCGAGGCGATCGATCACCTCGAGCGCCCGCAGGCGTGCCTCGTCCAGTCGCGTCTGCGCGACCGGGCTGTCCGCCGCGTTCATGCTCGCCGAGCGGTCGATCAGGATCACGATCACGTCGCCCGCAACCCCGGCATAGAGCAGCACCGGCCGGGCCAGCGCGCCGATCAGGCACGCCAGCGCGAGCAGTTGCAGGAGAAGCAGAATCGATGGCCGCAGCATGCGCAGCGGCACATTGGCCTGGTCGTCGGTCGCTCGCGCATCAAAGAACATGACCGTGCTCACACGCACGGTGCGCCGGCGAAGCTTGAGAAAGTACAGCAGCAGCAGCAACGGCAGCGCGATCGCCGCGGCGAGCAGCCCGGTGCCGGGGGCGAGAAACGTCACGGGCGCGATGCTCCCCGACGGCCCGCACCGCCGCGCCGGGCCGAGGCCCGCTTCGGTGTCGGCTTCTTCTTCGCGGGTCGCTTGGTTGCAGCGGGCTTGCGGTTGGTTTTCGACGCGGCCTTGGACGGGGCCTTCTTCTCCGTCTTCGGCCGCGGCTCGATGGTCGGACGCGCTTCAACCCGCGTGTCCTTGCTCACAGGCTTCGCGCCGTCCGACGCAGGTGCCGGGCCGATCGGCGCGATGACGGGCTGCACGGTCGATGATGTTCCGCCGCTGCCCCAGCCCGCCGCGAGAGCGGGCGGGCCCGCCGGTCCGCGTCGTCCCGCCCCGGTGGGTGCGTGAAAGCCCTCGGCGACGATGAACATCTCACGCGAGATCTCGCGGGTCGCGTCCGGGCGATAGCCCTTGCAGTACGTGAACATCGACCGCGCTTCGTTCAGCACATTCGGATACTCGGCGCCCTCGAAGATCTTCATCGTCAGTCGTCCGCCCTCGGCCAGAACGCTCGGCAACAGCCCGAGCACGCGCCGGCACAGGCTCGCCGAGCGAAGGTCGTCACCGATGCCGACCGTGTTCGGTGCCATATCGCTGATGACGGCGTTGAATCGCGCCTGCGGCTCAGGGAGCAGCGACAGCAGATCCGCCGGCGGCACGCCGAACGCGTCCCCCTGCAGCACGGCGATTCGATCCGTCGGCGCGAGCTTCGCGGGCAGAAGGTCGATCCCGACGACAAGACCGGAATCCCCGACGATTTCGCCGGCGACCTGCATCCATGAACCGGGAGCGCAGCCAAGATCCAGCACCCAGTCGCCGCGCCGGAGCACGCGGTAGCGCTGCTGGATCTGCTTGAGTTTGTAAGCCGAACGCGCGAGGTATCCCTCGGCCTTGGCCAGTCGAAAGTACCGATCGTGAAGTTCGCGGGGCTTGGACATCCGATGTGATGGTACGACGATCCGCCGACGTCCGCAGAGGTCTCGATGACGGGCGGAGCCTTGCCGCGCGCCGGCCGCGTCCGGCGGAACATCCCGGTTCTCCGTCGCGGCGGGCATATCCTGCATCGAACAGGAGCGATCATGCCGACGTCGATGAAGTCCGACCGCCGATACATCCGCGACCTTCAACCCGCCGAGTACATCTCCGGCGTCTTCTGCATTTCCAACGCGCAGTTGGGCCGCACGAAGAACGACAAGCCGTTCCTGAAGTGCCTGGTCAAGGATCGCACGGGCGAAATGCCGGGCCGGATGTGGTCGATCGAGCCCAGCGCGTTCTCGCGTCTGCCGACCGAAGGTTTCGTCTACCTCGAGGGTGAGACCCAGGCGTATCAGGGCGACTTGCAGCTGATCGTCCGAACCATCGAGCCGCACGAGCCCACCGCTGATGAGATGCAGGAACTCCTGCCCGTCAGCGACCGCGACCCCGGCGCGATGTTCGATGAGGTCAAGCAACTTCTGGGCACACTCAAGCATCCCGCGATGGTCGCGCTGGCCAAGGCGTATCTCGACGATGCGCCGCTGATGGACGCCTTCTGCCGATGCCCCGCGGCCAAGAGCATGCACCACGCCTTCCTCGGCGGTCTGCTCGAGCACACGCTCACGCTGATGAAGATGGCCGACCTGCTCTGCCCGCTCTACCCCAAGATCAACCGCGACATCGTCATGCTGGGCCTCTTCCTGCACGACCTCGGCAAGACCCGCGAACTGATCTACGACCGCGCCTTCAACTACACCGATCGCGGCGAGCTCATCGGGCACATCGTCGATGGCGCGATCATGCTCCACGACCGCGCACAGAGCGTGATGCGTTCCAGCGGCCTGCGATTCCCCAGGCACGCCGTGCTCGTTCTCCAGCACATCATCCTGTCCCACCACGGTCAGCCCGAGTTTGGCGCGGCGAAGGTTCCCAGCACGCCCGAGGCGATCCTCGTGTCGCTGCTGGACAACCTCGATGCGCGTACAACCATGGCGCTCGCCGCCGCCCGGCCAAGCCGCGGGGCGACTTTCGAACTCGGCGGCAACTTCACCGAGAAGCACTGGGGCCTTGAGGCCAAGCTCTTCCGGCCCGATCCGCTGGCGGAGGAGAACGAAGGCCGCTGATCCGCTCGGATGCGCCGGTCCGCGACGCTCGCACGCGAACTCAGAACCGGCAACGCGAACGAACGCCCAGGAGTGCGCAGCCGTGAGCGAAGAGATTTCCATCCGCGTGAACTTCGGGAACCCGATGGCGCTGTTCCCGCTGGATCATGTCACGCTCATGCCCCATGCCGTGTTGCCGCTGCACATCTTCGAGCCGCGGTATCGGCACATGGTTTCGGACGCTCTGGACGGCCCGGGGCAAATCGCGATGGCGGTCACGATGCCCGGCGAGAGCGGCGACCCACGTCGCCCGGCGCTCCGGCCGGCGGTTTGCGTCGGGCAGATCGTTCAGCACCACAAGCTCCCCGACGGCCGGTACAACATCGCGCTTCAGGGCGTCTGCCGCGCACGCATCATGCAGGAACTGCCCGACGATGAGGATGTGCCGTACCGCCGCGCGTACCTCCAGCCGCTGGGCACCGCCAGAATCGACGAGGAGGAACTGGCCGGCGCACGCGCCCGGCTGGCCGAGATGCTCGCCGAAACGACGCTCACGGACATGACCGACGCTCGCGAGGTCGTCAAGTACCTTCAGGACGAGGACTTTCCTACCAGCGCGGTTCTCGAACTGGTGACTTTCACGCTTCTACCCGACGGCGAACTTCGCTACCGGTTGCTCGCCGAGCCCGAGGCCGGTCGACGGGCGCTGATGATCGTGCGAGAACTGACGCACATCGAGGAGTTGCTCCGGCGGGCGCAGGCTCAGCGCCGCGTGCTGTGGCGGGCCGGTGAAGGCGACGAAGAGCGCAAGAAGACTGCACCGCCCAAGGGCTGCAGTTGGAACTGATGAGGTCGTGAGCGACCCTGCTCGTGGATGCGTGCTGAAGGACGATCAGGCCGCTCAGCGATTCGGGTTGTTGCGGGCGTTGCGCTGGTTCTGGTCACCGATGACCGCGCCGCCAACACCACCCGCGACAGCGCCGATGGCCGCGCCCTTGCCGGCCGAGCCCGTCACCGAGCCGATGGCCAGACCGCCGAGCGCTCCGAGTGCCGCACCGGAGAGCGCGCCTTCACCGGCGTTGTTGCAGCCGGTCGAGGTCAACATCACCCCGCCGATCGCGAGGACCGCCAGACCGCGGGTCACGGAAGACGAGAGGCCGGAACGGGTCGAAACGCTGTTCGTGCTCTTGTTGATTGTGTTCATACGGAAACTCATGAACGATGGTGAAGGCCCTGCGGTGAAACTGACGGTCGGGCTGAACGTTCCGCCCGGATAAGGATAGTCACCGTCCGCGGCGAACTGCTACTCCCGTCTTCGTCTCTTTCCGAGCGCGGATTCACCGAGGGTCAGTTCGGCGTTGGTTTCTCGGACCCAACTCCGCCCGAACGCCGGCGCAAGGCGACGTGGCCGGGTACGTTCTGCGCGCGGCCACCGTCAGTTCCGTCCGATCCGACCCTCCCGCTATCCTGCCCCCATGATCAACGTCGGCGTCATCGGGCTTGGCTTCATGGGTCGCACGCACATCGGCGCGTATCAGGCCGCGCGGCGGGACGGCTATCCCGTTCGCCTCGTCGCCGTCAGCGACCGCGATGAATCGCGGCTGAGCGGCCAGGCCCAGCAGGGCGGCAACGCGGAACTCTCCGCCGCGACCGAACGACTCTTCGACCCGGCGGAAGTGCGTGGGTTCACCGATGCGCTGGCGCTCATCGCCGATCCGGATGTGCACCTGGTCTCGATCTGCACGCATACCGACACGCACGTTGACCTTGCGCTGGCCGCGATTCGTGCGGGCAAGCACGTGCTCTGCGAGAAGCCGGTCGCGGTGGCCAGCGCCGATGTTCGCCGCCTGGCCGATGCCGCGGCGAGGGCGCGAACGCTCTGCATGCCCGCGATGTGCATGCGCTTCTGGCCGGGCTGGACATTCCTTCGCGATGCAGTCCGCAGCAAGGCCTACGGCAAGGTCCGCTCGGCGACGTTCACGCGGCTCGGATCGCCGCCCGACTGGGGCCGCGACTTTTACGCGGACATGAATCGCACGGGTGGCCCGCTGGTTGATCTGCACATTCACGACACGGACTTCGTGCGGTACATCTTCGGCGTGCCTCGCGCCGTCAGCAGCGTCGGCTCGCTCGCGCACGTGACCACGCAGTACCACTACGACCCGAGCGTCGCCGAGCATGTCGTCGCCGAAGGCGGTCAGGACATGGCGCCCGGCTTCGGCTTCCGCATGCGCTACACCGTCGCCTTCGAGCATGCCACGGCGGACTTTGACATCGCCCGTGCCGGCTCGCCCTTGGAACTCTGCCGCGACGGCAAGCGCGAGGCCGTCGCGCTGCCCACGGGCACCGGCTACGACGGGCAGGTCCGCCACCTTCTCGATGCGATCAGCGTGCAGGCAAGCAACGACTCGCTTTCGGCGAACATGAACCAGGCCGTTGAGGTCGCTCGGATTCTCGAAGCCGAACGTGCGAGCCTGAGCGGTGCTCGTCCCGAGAATCTCTGAGTATGCGGAACTACCGGACGTAGAGACCCAGTCCAGAAGGTGCGATGAGCATGACCCGGAGCCCCGGCACGCAAACCAGTGATCGCCGAGCCTCCCGCCCCGCGGTCCTGATCACCGGCGCGAGCACCGGCCTCGGCCGCGCGTGCGCGATTCACGTCGTGCGCGAGGGGTGGCTGGTGTTCGCCGGCGTGCGCAGCGAGCGCGATGCGCGAGCCGTCGAAAGCGATGCGCGGCAGGACGCCGGTGCAAAGGGTGAACTCGTTCCCGTGATGCTCGATGTCACGAGCGCGCAGCAAATCGCCGACGCCGCGGAGCTCATCAAGTCCCGCGTCGGCGCCGACGGGCTCCGCGGCCTGGTGAACAACGCGGGCGTCGGCGTGTTCGGCCCGGTGGAGTTCGTGTCGATCGACGACTGGCGGCGACAATTCGAGATCAACTTCTTCGGTCAGATCGCCGTCACGCAGGCGATGCTCCCGCTGCTCCGCACCGCCGCGGCGGGGGCTGGCCCGAGGGCCGCCAGTGCCGGCACCGCGCGCATCGTGCTGATGAGTTCGATCGCAGGCCTTGTCGGCCAACCGATCCTCGGGCCGTACTCGGCCAGCAAGCGAGCGCTGGAGTCACTCGGCGACACGCTGCGGCTGGAACTCGCGAGCCAGCGCATCGAAGTCAGCCTCGTCGAACCCGGGGCGATACGGAGCGAAATCTGGCGTAAGGGTCAGGAAGCAGCCCAGCCCGTGCCCCAGGACACACCGATGGGCAGGCTTTATGGCCGGGCGGTCGAGAGCGTCCGCGCCAAGGCCGCGATCGCCGAGCGCGATGCGATCCCGGCCGAGCGCGTCGCGAAGGTCGTATTCCGCTGCCTGACCGCGCGGCGGGCACCGACCCGCGTGCTCGTTGGCCGCGATGCGAGAATCGCCGCGGTCATCAAGGCGATCCTGCCCACGAGACTCTGGGATCCATTCCTCGCCAAGGCCTTCGGAATCAGCCTCAAGCCGGTGCCATGGACCGGAGACTGACGGCGGACCGCATCGGGATGTCGGCGCGTTGCCGGCGGATCGGGTGATTATCGGAGCGGATGACGGGGAGATGGGTGATTTGGGAAGGACGGGAGGGCGATTCGGCGCTGTCTGGCGATGGAGGCTTGACACCTTCGTGGTGTATTCTACTATTCATCCGGATAAACGGATGAAGCGAACCCCGCGTGTACAGTCCGTGACGGATCGACTCGCCGCCCTGTGCGATGCGACGCGGCTTCGGCTGCTGCGCGTTCTGGAGCGGGAAGAGTTGTCGGTGGGGGAGTTGTCGAGCGTTGTTCAGCTGCCGCAGAGCACGGTTAGCAGGCACTTGAAGCTGCTCAGCGAGCACGGGTGGCTGGTGCATCGATCCGAGGGCACGAGCACGTTTTACCGTCTGTTGATGGACGATCTGCCCGAGGACTCGCGGCCCATTTGGGCGGTTGTGCGGGATCAGCTCGGCGATGGGGCGGACCTTGCCGATGATCTTCGGCGGTTGCAGGGCGTGCTGCTGGAGCGCCGAACCGACACGCGATCGTTCTTCGGGCGCGTCGCGGGCGAGTGGGATGGTGTTCGGAACGAACTCTTCGGGGAGAAGGTCACGCTCAAAGCGCTCCTGCCTCTGCTGCCGAGCCATTGGACGGTGGCGGATCTCGGCTGCGGCACGGGCAACGCGGCGGAATTGCTGGCGCCGTGCGTCTCGCGCGTGCTGTGCGTGGACCAGTCTCAGCCGATGCTCGACGCGGCGAGCAAGCGTCTGGAGCAGTTCCGGAACGTCGAGTTCCTGGTCGGCGATCTTGAGAAGCTGCCGATCGCCGACGGGAGCGTTGACGCCGCGGTGTGCGTGCTGGTGCTGGTGCATATCGCCGACCCGCAGGCGGCGGTCCGCGAGATGGCCCGGATTCTCAAGCCCGGCGGGATCGCGCTGATTGTCGACATGACCGAGCACGACCGCGACACGTTCAAGCGGACCATGGGCCACCGCTGGCAGGGCTTCGGCGTGCCGGAGCTTTTCCGTTTCATGCGCAGCGCGGGCCTGACCAACGAGCGATTCCAGACCCTGACCAGCGAGAGCGAGGCTCGCGGACCGGGGCTCTTTGCCTGCACCGCCACCAAGCCTGTGCCCTCCGCCGGAGCGCGGACCACGCTTTCGGAGCACGTGCTTTGATGAGTAATTGACGCCCGGGGCGTGTGTCCCCGGACGATTCAGCCACGCCCGGCACCGTTGCCCGGCAAGCCGAACCGAGCCACTTCACTGACGTTTTTCAGCACTTTGGAGATGATCCCATGACGACCGCCCCCGTGACCATCCGTCCCAGCGCCGTGCCCGCCCCGAAGGTCGACCGCACGCGCAGCGGCCTTGAGTACAAGGTTGCCGACCTGACCCTGAACGACCTGGGCCGCAAGGAACTGCGTCTGGCCGAGCACGAGATGCCGGGCCTGATGGCCCTGCGCGAGCGCTATCGCGGGCAGAAGCCCCTGGCCGGCGCCCGGATCGCCGGCTCGCTGCACATGACCGTTCAGACGGCGGTGCTGATCGAGACGCTCGTTGAGCTGGGCGCTCAGGTTCGCTGGGTTTCGTGCAACATCTTCAGCACGCAGGACTCCGCCGCGGCGGCGGTTGTCGTCGGGCCCAAGGGCACCGTCGAGAACCCGCAGGGCGTGAGCGTGTTCGCCTGGAAGGGCGAGACGCTCGAGGAGTATTGGTGGTGCACCGACCGCCTGCTCGAGTTCCGCGATGAGAAGGGCGAGGTCGTCGGCCCGAACATGCTGCTGGACGACGGCGGCGACGCGACGCTGCTCGTGCACAAGGGTGCCGAGTTCGAGAAGGCCGGCGCGGTCCCCGCGACCAAGCCGAGCGACAGCCACGAGTACGCCGTGATCCTGGATCTGCTGCGTGATTCGCTCAAGAACCGCCCGGGCTACTTCAGCAAGATGATCAAGGGCATCAAGGGCGTCAGCGAGGAGACGACCACGGGCGTGCACCGCCTGTACGACATGGCCAAGACCGGCCAGCTCGCCTTCCCCGCGATCAACGTCAACGACAGCGCGACCAAGAGCAAGTTCGACAACCTCTACGGCTGCCGCCACTCGCTGGTCGACGGCCTCAACCGCGCCACGGACGTGATGCTCGGCGGCAAGGTTGCGGTGGTGCTGGGCTATGGCGATGTCGGCAAGGGCAGCGCCCAGAGCCTTCGTGGCCAGGGCTGCCGCGTGGTCGTGACGGAGATCGACCCGATCAACGCCCTGCAGGCGGCGATGGAGGGTTACCAGGTCGCGACGCTCGAGGACATGATCGAGACGGCGGACATCTTCATCACCGCGACTGGCAACAAGGATGTCCTGACGCTGGCGCACATGGCCAAGATGAAGGACAAGGCGATCGTCGCCAACATCGGGCACTTTGACAACGAGATCGACATGGCCGCGCTGTACAAGGGCGTGGAGCAGGGCGCGATCAAGCGTGTGAACATCAAGGCCCAGTACGACGAGTTCGTGTTCAACGCCGGCAAGCCGAACGAGAAGTCGATCCTCGTTCTGGCCGAGGGCCGTCTGATGAACCTCGGCTGCGCCACGGGCCACCCGTCGTTCGTCATGTCCGCGTCGTTCACCAACCAGACGATCGCGCAGCTGGACCTGTGGCTCAGCGCCAACGGCAAGCCGACGCTGTCGGGTGTGAAGTACACCGAGAACAAGGTATACATCCTGCCCAAGAAGCTCGACGAAGAGGTGGCGCGTCTGCACCTGGACAAGCTGGGTGTGCGTCTGACGCGTCTGAGCGACGACCAGGCCGCGTATCTCGGCGTCTCCAAGGACGGTCCGTACAAGCCCGAGCACTACCGCTATTGATCGGCGTGTCTTGCGCAATCGCCTGTTGACATCTCAAGTCCCCCGGCCCTTGGCCGGGGGACTTTTTTTGTTGCGAAACGGGGATTTGACTGGAACCGATCGCCCGCGCATCCGAATATGACGTCAGCGGCCCGCTCGGGCCGTTTGTATGTTCCTCGCCCGGTCGCGCAGCGTCGTCGTGCGGTCGGGCGGATCGTTCGGATATGTGGGGACATGGTGCGTCGGGTGTCGCCGGTGTTTGCCGAGTTCGGGTTGCCCACCGCGTCGGGGCCGCTCTGATCGGACAAGCGCCGGGGGTCGTCCATTGTCCGCGTGCGGCCGGCGTTCGTCCGGGCCGGCGGACCAAAATCGAAAGGTCTCGCATGAACACTGTGGCTCGTTCGCATGCTCCGGCTGGCGCTCCGGTTGACGTACGTCCCGCGCATTTTCGCGGCTTCACGCTCATCGAACTGCTCGTGGTCATCGCGATCATCGCGCTGTTGGTCGCGATTCTGCTCCCAGCGCTGAGCAGCGCCCGCCGCGCGGCACGGCTGACGCTCTCGCTGGCCAACGTGCGTTCGCAGGTCTCCGCGACAGCGAACTACCGCAACGACTACCGGGGTCAGTTGCCGTTTCCGCTCGCGGCTTGGGGCAACGGCGGTTTCCGTTTCGAGAAGGGCGGCAGGGGCTTTGCGAACATCACGACCGCCGCGTGGTCGCACGCAGGCAAGAACAACGCGGCCCGTCAGGCCGCGTTCGACCCCGATTTCGACATCCCGGCGGGTAATCGAACGCTTTCGGCGTACATCTCGACCGAGGTCAACCTCAATCGCGAGTTCGTGACCGTCGCCGACCGGAACATCGAGATCCCGATCTGCCGATCCCCGGCCGATCGCGGCAGCCCGTTCCGCGATGCCTCGTCACCGACGAGCGTGCGGTTTCCTGAAGAGGACCGGACCATCAGCACGTACAACGCTGTCGGCACGTCGTACCTGAACAATCAGTGGTGGTATCGCACGCTGGCCAATCGCACACCCTCGGTCGCGAATCCGTTTACCTCCGCCGAGTTGCCCGAGGCACCGTTCTCTGGTGGTGGCAGCATGAGCGACGGGTCCACGCGGTTCCTGGGTCGTCTGGCACGCGAGGTCGCGGTGCGACGGATGGAGTCGGCGGGCTTCCAGGCGTCGCGCTTCGTTGTTGTGACGGACAAGACCGCGTTCCAGTACCAGTGGAACACGCCCGGCGCGAGCGACGGTACATCTGCGACCCCGTACAGCGACTGGCTGAGCGAGTTCGGCGACCGCAACAAGTCCGCCATGGGCTTCCTCGATGGCTCGGTGCGGTACCAGGAGCTCTGGGCGCCCCGCGGGCAGTACCCCGCCGGATTCCTCGCCACCCAGCCGGTGACCTCCGACATCTATCTCCAAGTCCGCGGCGTCTACGCCCCCGACTACACGTTCCTGCTCCCGTGAGCAGGCTCGACGTGCTTGACGGATCAGCGGAACTGCGATCCGACCGCCCGGGCCCCACCTCAGCGGGTGGATGGCCCGCGCGACGCATCCAGACGCTCCGGCGAGCGGCAGGAGTTCGTATTTTGATCGGTAATTCTGGGCCTTGTCATCCGTTCCGATGGCGACGGTTGGGTTTTGCACTGAAAATCCACCGCACGGATTCTGCATCCGAACTCTCGATGTCTACGATTGATAAAGCACGCACCTGCTGTCGGGCCGTGAAACGGGACGTGAGCCCGGATCGGCCTTTCGACAGCCCGCACCGGCCATGCCGGGGAGGCCCGACGAGACTGACGCAGACCGACCGATGACCCGAGGCGCGACGAGACGTGCCGGCGTGAGAGCCGACGTTATCGAAAGCGGAATCGGGGATTCGAGCGGGGAGTCAGCCGCGCTGAGGCCCAGAGGGACGCGATGAGCGTTCCGCCGCGAGCACATCAACGAGCACCATGAGCAGTTCATCGTCTACAGAAACCGGGCAGTCGTCGGCGGTCGCCCTTGAGGAGCCCCCGACGGATCAGGCCGTTATCACGACGCGAGCGGTCGCCGAGCGCGAGGCGTTTCCGACGCAGAAGCCTCGCACGACGGCGGGGCTGACGGTGCTGATTCCGGCGTACAACGAGGCGAAGTTCATCGCCGACACGATCCGCTCGATCCGTGAGCAGACGCTGCAGCCCGATGAGATCATCGTGATCGACGACCGGTCTTCGGACGGCACGGGCGACATCGCGCGGAGCATGGGGGTGCGGGTGCTTCGGCCGGAGTCCAACTCGGGCTCGAAGGCCGGGGCGCTGAACTTCGGGCTCAAGTCCGTCGTGACGCCCTATACCCTGGCCATCGATGCGGACACCTCGCTTGCGCCCGACGCGATCGAGCGGCTGATGAAGGCGGCCAACACGGGCGATCTGGAGCAGGATGACCACATCGCCGGGGCGTGCGGGTACGTGATCCCGCGGCACGTCAACACGATCTGGGAGCGCGGCCGGTACATCGAGTACCTCTTCGCGTTCACGATCTACAAGCCGATTCAGGACTACTACGAGCGGCCGCTGATCGCCAGCGGGTGCTTCAGCGTTTATCGCACCGACGTTCTCCGCCGTCTGGGTGGCTGGCCGCACCGGACGCTGGCGGAGGACATGGACCTGACGTGGAACTGCTACGACGCCGGGTACCGGATCCGTTTCGTGCCGGAGGCGGTCTGCTACCCGATCGAGCCGCACAACTTCGACTTCCTGCGCAAGCAGTTGAGGCGTTGGAGCCGCGGCTTCTATCAGTGCGTTCGCGTTCACTGGAAGACCGTGCTCAAGACGCCGTACCTGCGGCTGATCGTGGCGGTCGGCCTCTGGGACTCGACGGTGGCGACGCTGGCGTTCTTCGTGCTGCTGCCGCTGCTGTGCGTGCTGATCAGCCCGCTGTTCCTGCTCGGGTACTTCATCGATCTGCCCGCGGTGCTGGTGCCGGTGATGATCAAGGCGCACCAGCGCGGCGAGAAGCTCAAGGCTCTGTCGTCCATCCCCGCGTTCTACGTGATGCGGGTGGTCAACGGCGTGTTCGTGCTGTCGGCGTTCTGGCATGAGATCATCATGCGGAACCGCCTGAAGACCTTCGAGAAGGGCCACTGATGATCGGACGCTTCGCCCGGGGTGTGCCCGCGGCGAATTGGGAATGAAGTCGAATCAACACCTGTTTCTGAGTTGTTTCTCGCACCTGTTTCCGAGTTTTCACCATGGTCAACGGACTTCCTGGCGCTGGCATCGGCGGATTCTTCTACCTGATTCTCGCGCTGTACATGCCGATTCGTGAGGGCGTTCGCGCCGTTCGCGGGCGGAGCCGCCGCGAGCACTGGAACTTCATCATGCAGCAGTGGGCGATCATCGGGGCGATCCTGGTGGGGCTGTGGCTGCAGGGGTGGCTGCTTCGTGAGTTGTTCCTGAGCGCGCCGATGATGAGCATCACCGCGCTGGTCGACCCGACGGGCATGATGGCCAAGCCGGCATTCGACGTGGCGGGAGCCGCGGCGACGGCGGCTCTGGTGAGCCTTGCCGGCGTGGTGCTGATCGCCGAGGGCCTCAAGTTCCTGCTGGACTTTACCAACAACGACTGATCGTCCGCAGACACGGTCGAAACCGTCCGAATGAGCGTCAGACGCCCCCGGTCCGTCCGGGGGCGTCTGTTCATTTGGGATGAGGTTGATTTGGCGCCTGTGCGTGTTCGGAACTTCACAGTGGTCCGGGCGCTTCCTACATTCCCGCACCGCACGAAGTGCTCCGGCACCGGCGGGAGATCGCCAACAGTTCCGACGGAGAATCCGCCATGACGACTCTGACCGCCCATCGCTCCCGATTCACGACCTTCGCCGCGGCCATCGCGATCGCGGCGTGCCTGCCGATGGCTGGCTGCTACAAGAGCCAGTATGAGGAGGAGAAGAAGAAGGCCGAGGAAAGCGGCGCGAAGGTTGCCGAACTCGAGAAGCGTCTGTCCGCGCTCACCAGCGAGGCCAACGACGCCAAGAGCCGAGCAACGAGCGCCGAGGCCGCGATCGCGAATCTTCGCACCAATGGTGTGAATCTCGTCACGCTGGTCAACGGCCAGATGGCGGGCACGGACCAGATTCGCCTTGCGCCGAACGGGCAGTTCGTGCGTCACGGCAATCGCGTGCGCTCGCAGTCGGTCATCCGCTTCGAGGATGGGCGCATCGCGGACCAGGTCATCACCGTCAATCGCGACGACGGCAAGCCGAACTTCACCGGTGCGGTCAAGAACAGCCGCCCGGACGGTGAGTGGATCTGGCACGATCGCCAGGGCCGCCCGGCGACGAAGGAGATCTGGGCCAACGGAAAGATCGAAAAGGTGCAGGCCGGGACGATCGCCCGCGACGGCAAGGTGACGTGGCGCGACATGCCCAAGGCTGATCGCGACCGCTGGTTCCGGGACACGGCGCCGGTGTTTGCGAACCTGCCGGAACTCATCCGCGAGACGACGGTCGCCGCGACGGTGACCGCTCCCGCACCTGCGCCGACCGGCACGACCAAGACCGGCACCAAGAGTGGCACGAAGGCGCCCGCGAAGAAGTGACCTTACACGTCTCGGCAATCGAGCAACCCACCCCTTGTTCCGTTTCGGCGTGTGTGCCGACGGGGCCTGAGTCCATCAATCCTTGAGGTTCGTCATGCGTATCGGCGCGATCGGAATCGACTCTTCGCACACCCCGGTGTTCACCAATCGGATCAATGCCCTGCACAAAGAGGGCAAGACCAAGTGCCAGGTGACGGCATTCTGGGATCCCGGCCACCATGAGTGGCAGCATCCGGCCGGCCCGGAGCAGAGCGCCAAGGACGTGGCCAAGTGGCGCGAGGACACGCTCAAGGAGGGTGCCAAGCAGGTCAACAGCATCGATGAACTGCTGAGCCAGGTCGACGGTGTCATGGTGCTGAACATCAACGGCCATCGCCACCTCGAGTTGGCCGTGCCGAGCCTGGCCAAGGGCATGCCGACGTACATCGATAAGCCGCTGACGTGCTCGATCGATCAGGCCAAGGCGCTGCTGGCGATGAGCCGTCAGTACAAGGCCCGCGCGTACTCGGCCAGCAGCCTGCGGTTCATCACCGAGATCCCGAAGATCGACAAGGAGAAGGTCGGCAACATCGTCGCCATCGACGCGTTCGGGAACGGCGAAGTGCTCGACATGATGCCCGACCTGTGGCACTACGGCTGTCACAGCATCGAGATGGTCGATGCGATCATGCTTCACTTCGGGCAGTCCGGTCCGGGCAAGCACGCCGCCAAGCGTGTCTCGGCGGTCAAGACCGGCAACGCGACCAGCGGCTACCACCTGATCGATATCGAGTATCACGACGGCAAGCTCGCCCGCATCCGCATGGATCGCAACGGCGCTTGGGCCTTCGGCGCGACGATCCACGGCACCAAGGGCATCGCCCAGTTCGTTGTGGACTTTGCCCCGGTCTACTCGCGTCTCGTTGAAGGCATGGTTCGATTCTTCGAGGGTGGCGCGGCACCGGTTGACCTGCGTGCGATCGTCGAGTCGGTTGCCATCATGCAGCTTGGCAACGAGTCCATCGCCCGTGGCGGCGAGTGGGTCGAGATCCCCGCTATCAACTGATCTCAACGTCCGCGTCCGAGAGTGCTTTGGTCCGGCCTCCCGCTCAACGGGAGGCCGTTTTTCATTCCGCCGGCCGAGGTTCCCGGTCGTGGCGAGGACCGCCGCGAGGAAGCCGGATGCTCGATCTTTGCGGACCTGTGCCAAAGTGGTACAGGCTGTCGGGTTGGAGGGGCCCCATACCTCGGTAAATCGAGGCCAAATGCGGAGTCGGCTTGACGAACGGCGAAAACTGAGAGAGATTATAGAACTCGTTCGCTCCGGGCGTATGCGCTCGCATACACGATGCTCGGGGCGGAGACGTTCCGGTCGGCGACAAGAGCAAACGCGTGAGAGAGAGAGACACCAAACATTCTGGACTGGCGTATGGCGCGGCGGGGATGTCGCTGGCGATCATGGTGATCATGGGCGGGTGTGCGTCCGCTGAGCCCGTGCGGCTGTCGAAGATCGATATCCCGACCGCTGACGGTGCGATTCGCGGATACGCCGCGACGGTGAATCTGCGCGATCCACGCGTGCGGCTGGTGGGCACTTCGGCGCTCGCGGCGGATTCTGGCAAGCCTGCCGGGGCCGAAGCGAGGCTCGTGCCGACGGATGAATGGGCGCGGTCGGTTGATGCGACGCTGGCGATCAATGCGAACTACTTTGGTCGTGTCGCGGGCGGCGCGGGCGCGTGGAAGGCGGGGGAGTATGTCGATGTGCTGGGCTTGAGCATCGCCGATGGCGTGGTTGTTTCGCCGGTGCGCGAATACGCCGGGCGTCCGGATCCGGCGCTCGCGGTGTTCGCCGATGGGCGTGCGGTGGCGGGGTATCTGCGGGCGTCGGATGTCGTCGGCGCGCAGGTCGGTGTGGCGAGCATCGGGCCGAGCGATACCGACCCGGCTCGCGGGACGATGCTGGTCGACGACGCGGTGAACCTCGGCGGAACGGCGCGTGTCGAACCTTCGGCGCGGCATCCGCGCACGGCGGTCGGCGTGAGCCGGGATGGATCGATGCTGATCATCGTCGCGATCGATGGGAGATCGCCCGGGCACAGCATCGGCGCGACGCTGAACGAGACCGGCGATATTCTCATCGGGCTGGGGGCCTTCGACGCGATCAACTTGGATGGTGGGGGGTCGACTTCATTCGTCTATGTTCCGACGGATGGCCCGTCGGTGCAGAACCGGCCGAGCGACGGTGCGTTCCGGCCGGTTGCCAATCACCTGGGTGTGCGGATCACGCCGCGGGCCCAGCGTTCCCCTTCGTCGTAGCCGTCGGCATGCACAAACGCGTAGTGCGTTCTGACGGTTGGTTTTGAGAGAGAGACCTTTTTGCAGGAGAGAGAGACATGCGTATCGCCGTTTGCAGCCTCATCGTTCTCGCGGGCCTGGCCACTGCCGCCAACGCCCAGACCCTGACCCCCAAGACGTCGTTCGGCGTCAACGGCTGGCGCGCTCCGGGCGTCGCTCTGACCGGCGATGCTCCCGGCGCGGTCTCGGGCAGCACCTACCTGGCGCTCGGCACGGGCAACAACGAGCGTGGCCTGGCGTACAACCCCGTCACGGACAACCTCATCCTGGTGACGCGTAACGGCGCGATCAACGCCACGGCGTCTCCGTTCCGCATCCTCAACGGCACCACGGGCGTTGACTCCGGCGGTCTGCAGTTCGACAGCAACCTGTTCAACACCGGCACGTTTCAGTACAACCAGGTCGGCATCAGCGATAGCGGCGAGATCTACATCGCCAACATGAGCGCCAACATCCGCTCGGCGACCTCGCCGTTCCGCGTGTACAAGTTCGCCAACGAGTCGTCGGCCCCCGCGCTGCACTACTCCCAGCCCACGACGGGCTGGAGCTCGACCGGTGGCACCGTCCGCCTCGGCGACTCGTTCGACGTCATCGGTTCCGGCGCCAACACCCGCATTCTCGCGGGCTTCAACGGCGTTCAGGGCTACCTCGCCATCAACGGCAGCACTTCGCCCACCGGCCAGATCTACTCCTCGACCACTGCTCCGCTGCCCCCGGCTGGCTCGCTCCCGATCAGCGGCGCTGCCGCTGGCCAGTATCGCCTTGGTCTGACCTTCGGCGCGACGGCCAATGACGTCCTGGCCAAGGTTGCCCAGACCAACGGCACGCTGACCCGCTCGACCATCGGCCCGTCCGGCGCGACCACCCTGGCCAACGGCGGAACTCTGACCGCTGGCGGCGAGTCGCCCATGGACTTCGCCGTCATCGGCGGCGTCCCCTATCTGGCCACGGTCGATGCGAACAACTCGCGCGTGTACATGTACGACATGACCAACCCCGCCGCGCCGGTGAGCCTGTTCACCTTCGGCGTGCGCAACCCCGGCATCGTCCCGGTCGACCCGCTGACCGGCAATACGGTTGCCAACAGCAACGCGACCGGCTCGGTTAAGTTCGGCCGCATTTCGAGCAACGGCGGCATCTTCACCGCCGACCTCTACGTCCTGAACTCCAACAACGGCATCCAGGCCTTCACCTTCTCCATCCCGACGCCGGGCGCTGCTGCACTCCTCGGATTGGGGGGTCTTGCGGCCTTCCGTCGCCGTCGGTAAGATCTTCTAGAACACTCACGCGAGGCCGGGCGAAAGCCCTGCCTCGCACTTGATGTCCCGCATCGCCGAGTTCAAACCCGTGTCCCCCGAACCCGGCCGGCCGCTGTACGCGGCGGTCAAGGACGCGATCCGCTCCGCGATTGACGACGGGCGTTATGCGCCTGGGGATCAGTTGCCAAGCACCAAGGCGCTGAGCAAGCAGATCGATGTGTCGCTCGTGACGGTGCACCGGGCGCTGCAAGAACTGGTCTCCAGCGGTGTGTTGCGCCGCGGCCAGGGTCGCGGCACCTTTGTTCATGAGGCTTACTTCGAGCGTGTTGCTCCGAGCACCGGCGTGCGCGTCGGGCTGGTGTTTCACGAGGAAGCGTCGCTCTCGGACTTCTATCACGGTCACGTGCTCGAGGGCGTTCGTCGCGGCGCGATGGCCCGCGGTGCGGACCTTGTGCTGCTGCAGTTCGGCGAAGACTGGCGCAAGGAGTGCCTCGGGTTCGTGTACGTGAACCCGATGCGCAAGCAGTTGAACAACATGCCGTGGTTCGGTGCGCAGGCGGGCACCAGGCCGCGGACACGCTCGACGAAGAAGCCGCCGGTGGTGGTGGTTGGCGCATCGTTCGACCATGACCACGTTCACTCGATCGATACCGACAACGTGGATCTGGCCGCGCAGGCGGTGCAGCACCTTGCGGCACTCGGGCATCGGCGAATCGCGTATGTGGGCGGCGGTGCGGAGGTGTCGAATAACGTCGACCGCTGGCAGGGGTTCTCGGAGGCCATGGGCCGCGCGGGTCTGATCGCGACGGAGAACGTACTGCGGGTGCCGGGGTGGAAGCTCAGTGATGGCGATCGTGCCCGGCTGGTCACGATGCTGAAGTCGCCCAATCGGCCAACGGCGATTTTCGCGGCTGGGTACTACTTCGCGCTGGACCTTTACAGCGTTGCTCGCGAACTTGATCTGGATATTCCCGGCGACCTGTCGGTGATCGGCGTTGATGATCCGCCCAGCGCGCAGTTTTTGTCGCCGCGGCTTACGACGCTGCGCCAGCCGCTGCTGGACATGGGGCGATTGGCAGCGGAGAGTTTGATGGATCTGGCTGTTTCGCCGACGGCTCACGAGAAGCGTCGTCGCCTGAGGGCGGAGTTGGTTCAGCGCGGTTCGACCGCCGCGCCACCGATGAACCCCTAGCGGGGTTTTCGGGGATTTATCGGTTTCGCCGGGAAAATGGTGAAACCGACGAGACGGAGCGCCGAAGTTTCTTGGAGAGACTCTCGGTGTTCATCAGCCCGTCCTGTCTTCGGCGACCCTTTCCAGAGGGGCGATGAAGATTGGACGTGCGGATCGGCGGGACGTCAAGCGGGCCAGTCGGCCGGCAACGTCCGACGATCGCGGCGGGTTCTCGCCGACGCGGTCGGGTTCTTGGGGGTGTGAGCGAGGGAGCGGGTGCGACGTCCGATGGCTACGTCGCGGGGCAAACTGGGAGAATGACTATGAACGTTCAGCATGTATACCGGCGTATGCGGGCCTTCACCCTCATCGAGTTGCTGGTGGTCATCGCGATCATCGCCCTGCTGGTGGGCATCCTGCTTCCGGCGCTCGCCAGCGCTCGCGAGACCGCTCGCGGCACGGTCGCGCAGAACAACATCCGTCAGGCCGGCCTGGCGCTGATCAATTACTCCGGCGACTACAAGGGCATCTTTCCGCCCAACATCAACAACTACACCGACCCCGTCACCGGGCGCGTCGGGCTGTACTGGTATGACGAGGCTCGGCTCGGCGCGTACTTGCTCAGCCTGAACAATTCCGACTCGGGTTCCACGATCAATCCGACGGTGGGCGGCTCGGCGATGATCAATCCGAACCACCCGCTCGCGGGGCGGTCATGGAGCATGAACTGGTGGGCTTCCGGCGGCATTGATGCGTCCGCCGACGGTCGTCGGTTCACGCGGCCCAGCCGGAACACCTCCGAGACCGGTGGCGCCCCTGTTGATGCAAACTCGTTGTTCTCGACAAGCATCTTCCTGCTTGCCGACGCGTGGGGCCAGTCCCGCGGTGCGGCCCCTGATGCGGATGGCCGCGTCCTGTGGTTTACCAATTCCACGATCGGCCCGCCCAGCGCCATCGGCAGCACGCCGCACGGGCGATTGGGCGCCGGTGCGACTGGAATCAGCGACTTTCCGGGTGGCTTCGGTGGACCCGTCCAGCTGCGTCCGCCGGAGCTGAGCCCGGCCAATGTGCTCCCACGCTCCTACATCCCCTGGTACCGTCATCCGCGCCGTCTGCGTGACACTCAGGCGCTCGTCGGCTCGGCGAACTTCGTGTTCCTTGATGGGCACGTTGAGCAGCTGAACATCCGCGATCTGGTGACGAGCACGGTGCCCGGCGACACGAACGCTCGCAGCACCTTCCGGGTCCGCTGGTCCCCGATCGACGATCAGCTGCCATGATTCGTTTTCGGGCCCGGGCCAGCTTCTGCGGGAGCCGAACACAGATCATCGCGAGCGGCGCGCGAGCGCTGCTCGCGATGCTGCTTTTGCTGGGGATTTCTGTCGGCTTCATCAGCGGCGGGGCCTGCGGGGATCGTGGTGATTCTGACGGGATCAAGCGGCTTGAGTTCTGGACCCTGGCCCTCTCGCCGTTCGAGGGGTACATCCGGGAGCGCATCGGCGCCTTTGAGGCGGCCAATCCGGGTGTGAAGGTGATCTGGAACGATGTGCCTTTCGAGGCGATGGACCGCAAGCTGCTCGCCGCGGCCAGTGCGGGCCGTGCTCCGGATGTCGTGAACTTTTCGGACAAGACCTACGCCAGGTTCATCTCGATGGGCGCGCTCGCGGACCTTCGGCCGCTGATGTCGGTCCAGGCGCGTGAGATCTATCTGCCCGGACCGTTGCGGCTGGGTGAGATCGACGGAAAGCTGCTGGCGCTGCCGTGGTATCTGACGACGCAGGCGGTGATGGCCAACACCCAGTTGCTCGAGCGCGGGGGGGTGACATTTGAGACGCTTCCCCGGCGGTGGGACGAACTCCGGGCGGCCGCGCGGGCGTATCGCGCCCGGGTCGGGCCGAGCGGGCCGGCGCTGTTCAGTGTGCCGCTGGGGACCGAGTCGGACCTGCCGATGATGCTGATGGCCGAGGGGCACCCGCCGCTTGTTCCGGGGCCGGACGGGCGACTTCGTGCGGACCTTACCAGTGATGCGATCGTCTCGATCGTGGAGGATTGGGTGGCGCTGTTTCGGGAGGGGTGCCTGCCGCGGGAGAGCGCAACGGTTGGTAGTGCGCACATGCCCGACCTGTATCAGAACCAGCGGCTGGCGGTGATCAACTCCGGGCCGAACTTCCTGAATCGGATTCGCGATGTTGCGCCGGCGGTGTATGACGCGACGCGGGTGGGGCCGCCGATCACCGGGGCGCTGGGCCGCGGGCATGTCGCGGTCATGGTTCTGGGTGTGACGGTGCAGAGCCGTCATCCGGAGTTGGCGGCGAAACTCGCGTTGCACATGACCAGCCCGGAGAGTCAGGAGCTTTTCTGCGCAACGGTGCCGATTCTGCCCAGCACGAGCGAGTCGCTCCGCAAGCCGCAGTTCACGGACTTCGCCTCGGCGATGGAGCAGGCACGAACGGTCAGTGCGAGCGAGGCGGCGCGGACGGGCAGGACGGCGCGGGTTGTGGCGGAGCGAACGGTCGAGGCGGGGCTGATCGCCGCGGCGGCGCTCAGGGATGCCGCGGCGTTCACGCCTGCGTTGAGCGCGTGGCCGGACATGCGTCGCGTATTCGAGGACCGCATCAAGCGGTGCCTGCTGCAGGGGGCGGACGTTCGGGAGACGCTGGCGGAGATCGAGCGTGAGTGGAACGTGCTGCTGAAAGTGAGCGAGTATGCTCCGATCGACGCGGTGCCGACGCCCACGCGGCTGGATATGCAGGCTGGCGTCTGAGCGAGCAACGCACGGATCAGGACTGGGAACCTTGGCATCACCGATTCGACAGCGCTGGTTCACGCCCTACGCCTTTCTGGCGCCGGCGATCGCCGTGCTGGGCGTGTTCTTTCTGCTGGCGATGGTGCAGGTGCTGTACTACTCGTTCACGCGGTACACGCCGTTCAGTGTGGATGGGCCGCGGTGGGTGGGGCTTGAGAACTATCGTCGGCTGCTGCTGACCGAGCGATTCTGGTTCTGTCTCGGCAACAGTTTTCTGTATCTGCTGGTCACGCCCGCTCTGATGGCCCTGAGCCTGTGGGCGGCGATGGTGGTCGAGTCGGCGCTGCGATGGGCCAAGGGGCTTCGTCTGGTGCTCTTCCTGCCGGTGGTTACGCCGACGATCGTCGCGGCGATCGCGTGGGCGGTTGTGCTGCGGGAGGACGGCGGGCTGATCAACACGATGCTCGGGCTGGTCGGTATTGATCGCGTGCCGTGGCTGACCGAGCCGCCGTTCACGCTGATCAGCGCGATGTTCGTGACGCTGTGGAAGGGCTTCGGCTTCTACATGATGGTGTTTCTGGCCGGGCTGCTGGCGGTGCCGAAGGAACTCAAGGAGGCCGCGGCGATCGATGGGGCGAGCAGGTTCGGCGTGTTCCGGCATGTGACCTTGCCGGCGTTGTGGCCTGTGCTGACACTGGTGTTCATCATCTCGTCGATCAGTGCGCTCAAGGTGTTCGAGGAGATCTACGTCACGGCGCGGGGCGTGCCGGTGGAGCAGCAGACCGCGGTGCCGCTGATCTATCTGGAGGCGTTCGAGAAGGGCGACTACGGCATGGCCAGTGCGATCGGGATCACGCTTTTCCTGATCATTCTGGCGTTCTCGCTGGTGAACCTGCGACTGTCCAGCCGGCGCGACCCGGCGGCAACCTGAGGTACCTTTCGCGTGCTGGACCGACGACCGACATGGCTGACGATCACGCTGTACGTTTCCGCCGGGCTCCTGGCGGGGCTGGCGATCGGGCCGACGCTGTTCTTGCTGCTGGTGGCGTTGCAGCCGTCGGGGAGCAACCTCGTGTCGATTCCGACGCAGCCGACGCTGGCGAACTTCCGCCAGGCGTGGACCGATGGCGATCTGACGTGGCCGTTTGTCAACAGCGTGATCGTGACGGTGGTGCGGTCGCTGCTGAACGTGTTTCTGGCGGCGCTCGCGGCGTATCCGCTGGCGCGGATGAACTTCCGCGGGCGAAACGTGCTCTTTGTCGTGATCCTCGCGACGATGATGATCCCGGAGCAGGTGATCGTCGTGCCGATGTATCGGACGATCATCTCGATGGGACTTGCGGACAGTCTGATCGCGGTGATCATCCCGTTCTCTGTCTCGGCGTTCGGGATCTTTATGTGCCGACAGGCCTTTGCCCAGATTCCCGCGAGCCTTGAGGAGGCGGCGAGGATGGACGGCTGCTCGTCGTTCGGCGTGTGGCGGCACGTGATGCTGCCGCTGAGTGCGCCGACGCTCGCGACGCTGGCGCTGTTCAGCATGATCGGTGCGTGGAGCGAGTTGCTCTGGCCGCTGGTGGTGCTGCAGAGCAAGGACAACTTCACGCTGCCGGTGGCGATCAACCAGTTGCTTGGTGAGTTTGCGACCAATCCGCGCATGGCGTACGCCGGCGCGGTGCTGGCGTTGATCCCCATCATCGTCGCGTTCATCGCGGCCCAGAAATGGCTCAAGCCCGGGCTGTTCGCCGGCGCGGTCAAGGGCTGATCGCGTATCCTCGCAGCCCTGAACCGGAGAGCCGCGTGCGCGAACTATCGACAACCGTTCTGATCGTCGGGGGCACCACGGGCGGCGTCGCGGCGGCGATCAGTTGCCTGAGGCTCGGTGTCGCCTGCGTGATCGCCGAGCAGACCGATTGGCTCGGCGGGCAGCTCACATCGCAGGGCGTGCCGCCGGATGAGAACGCGTGGATCGAGACCGTCGGCGGAACCGCCACGTATCAGTCGCTGCGGTCGGCGGTCCGCGCCCGCGCGATGGCTCGCGGGGCACGAGCGCGGGTGGTCGAGCCCTTCGGAGCGTTCAACCCGGGTGGTGGGTGGGTCAGCCGATGCTGCGCTGAGCCGGCAGACTTCGCAGCGTTGCTGCACGCGGCGCTGCTGCGATCGGCGGCGCCGGGTGTGAACGGGCCGATGCCAATGCTGCCGACGGACCAGACGTGGGTGCCCGGTGGTGAATTGGATGCTTCGCTGCTGCGTGCGGAGTTCTTCCTTTCGCCGATGGGCGCGGTGCTTTCGGCCGATGGTGCGAGAGTTGAGGCGGTGGAGTTCCGCGACCGCCGAACGGGCGACCGTGTTCTCATCCGGGCCAAGTTCGTTCTCGATGCGAGCGACTGCGGCGATGTACTTGCGCTGGCCGGTGTGGAACACGCGCTGGGTGCCGAGCATCAGTCGGTGTTCAACGAGCTGCACGGCCGCACGGACTTTGATGCGAGCCGCAAAATCGACCCGATGGATCAGCAGGCGTGTTCCTGGTGCTTTGCGCTGGAGCATCGACCGGGAGAGAATCACGTCGTGCCCGTTCCGGATGACTACGCGTTCTGGCGGGCGTACTCGCCGGGTGTTGCCGGTGCGCAGACGCGTGAGCCGACCATGGAGCCCCCGTGGACGGGGCCGCTGTTTTCGTGGACGGTGCCGAGTCACAATCCCGAGGGGCGGCGGACGTTCCGCATGGTTCCGTGGCCCGATACGCCCGGGCTCGGCCCGAACGGGACCGAAGAACTCGAGATGTGGCGGTACCGTCGGATCGTGGATGGTTCGATCTGGCCCGCGCGAGCCGACGGAACGCCGAGCCCGGATGTTTCGCTGATCAACATGGTGCAGATGGACTACTGGATCAAGCCGCTGCTGCGGCCGCGGATGCACGGCGTGGATGACAGCGCGCTGGCCGGTGCGCGTCGGCAGAGCCTCGCGTTTCTGCATTGGATGCAGACCGAGGCGCCGCGGCACGACACACGCCCGACGCCGGGATACCCCGGTCTGCGGCTGCGCGGCGAGGAACTGGGAACGCAAGACGGCTTTGCAAAGAGCCCGTACATCCGCGAGCCGCGGCGGCTCGTGGCCCGGACGATCGTCACCGAGGCGCACGTCGGGACAGACCAACGCCGCGCGGCCGGCGCGGATCGGGATGCGGCGTGGAGCGCGACGCCCTACGGCACGGCGCATCCGTTTGCCGACTCCGTGGGCATCGGGCACTACGCGATCGACCTGCACCCTTCGTGCGCGGGGCGGAACAACGTCTACGTGCCGTGTGCGCCGTTCCGGGTGCCGCTCGGCAGCCTGATCCCGGTGCGCGTGCGGAACCTGATCGCGGCGGGGAAGTGCCTCGGCGTCACGCACGTGACCAACGGAGCGTATCGGATGCACCACGTTGAGTGGAACGTCGGCGAGAGCGCGGGTGCGCTTGCGGCGTTGTGCGACGCGTCCGGGGCGGAGCCATCACAGGTGCATGAGGACCCGATGCGCACCGAGGACTTGCAGCGGCTGCTCGCCTCGCTGGGTGTGCGGCTCAGTTGGCCCTGGGAGTAGGCCGCCCGGCGAGGCGTGTCGGGCTCGGAAGCGAGATGCAGACGAGAAACGAAGCGCCCGCGGCGATGCAGAGTTGCCACGGGAATGCCAGACGCAGCCACGGCCAGCCCCCGATTGTGAGCGACTTCTCGATGAAGCCGCGTGTGCTGGCGATCGCCTGAGCGACCTCGGCCTGTGTCGACAGGCCCACGAGGCTCGGGAAGAGATGGGCGATGCCGGTCCACATGGGCGTTTGGAACAGCAGCGTGATGATGAAGCCCGTGATCAGTGCGGCGATGACTGTGCCGCCGGTGCCGCGACGGGTGAAGAGCGCGGCGAAAAAGATGCCGACGAGCCCGGCATAGGCAAAGTTCATCACAGCCAGGACAAAGTCGATGATCGATCTGTTGCTGGGGTCGTACCACGCGATGCAGAGCAGGGCCATCAGGCCGAGGGCGACACCCGCGCCAATGACCCCGATGCGACCGACGCGGACCTCACGGGCGTCGTCGGCGGCGGTTCGGGGTGAATCGTTGCCGGTGCGGGCGAGACGGCGGCTGCGGGCCGGTCGGTAGATGTCGTTGACGAACGTGCTGCTCATGGCCGAGAGGCCCGAGTTGATGCCCGCCGGCCCGCAGGCGAACAGCCCCGCGACGACGAGGCCACCCAGTCCCCAGCCCGCAACCGCAGGGCTCAACGCGAACTCCGTAAAGGCCGTGTCGCTGCGCTGCGGAGCAAAGCCCGGCGCGGCAGCGCCCATGATGTCCGGGCGCGTGAAGTACACCGAGAGCAGCAGGCCGAGGATCAGGAAGATCATCACCGCGGGCACGCCGATGATGACACCGATGAGCACGGAGCGAGCCCCCTGGACCGCCGACTTGCACGAGAGCATTCGCTGAACGAGATCCTGGTCAACACCGTGGCTGGCGATGGCCAGAAGGACGAACCCGGTCATCGCGGTGAAGATCGTGAACGACGCGGAGGGGTCGGTGGAAAAGTCGACGACGGTGAGTTTGTTCCCCACGACCGTTCCGTTCGGCAGCGGCGGGGGGGATTGAAGCGCCGCGATGAGATCGGGCAGGCCGACGGGGATGACGTTCAGGAGAACGATGATCGTGACGATCGCCGCGCCGAGATAGACGCCGACCTGGAGAATGTCGATCCAGATCACCGATCGCACGCCACCGAAGAGCGAGAGGGCGATGCCGAGGATCGTGAAGCCCAGGATCGACCACGCCATGACGGACGCATCGACGGTGCCGACGATGACGATGCTCGTCGGCACCGCGGCGACGAAGATGCGAGCGCCACTCGCAAAGACCCGGCCGATGAGATAGGCCCACGCCGTGGCGAGCCTGCCGGTTGGGCCGAAGCGCTGCTCGAGCATTTCGTAGGGCGTCGTCGCATTGAGCCGGTAGTACGCGGGGATGAAGACCCACGCCAGAACAAATGCGCCGATCACAGCGCCAACATTGCCGATGATGTATGTGAGGTTGCCGCCGTACGAATTCGCGGGAACGCCGACGTACGTGCCGGCGGATTGCGCCGTGGAGAGGATCGAGAAGGCGACGGCCCAGACGGGCATGCTGCGTCCACCGAGGAAGTAGTCCTCGGCGTTTCGTACCGGCCGCATGTTCGACCAGACCCCGAGCGCGACAAGGAGCACGAAGTACCCGCCGAGCACGAGCCAGTCGGCCGTGTTGAGCGTCAAGGACGCGGGTGTGCTCGCGAGGTGAAGAATCGCATCGGGGATCATGGCCGCAGTCTACCGCTTGCGATGGCCTGGCGTGCTAGAGTCGATGCTCGAAGAGGAAACGGGAAGAATCGGGCGACGCATGCCAGTACCAGAGGATGTTGACGGACAGAACGAGGGGCGAGGGGCAGGACGGGGTGAGGGGGCACAGCGATCGCCGGGGGGCGACGATGGAGCGTTTGAGCCGTCGCCGCCTTTGGTCGTGGTCAATCCGGAGGGGTTGGACGACGATGGTCTGTCCGTCGCGACGCCGGAGCCGCCTGCACATCGGGCGGGGATCAAGTCGGGACGACTGGCGGGGCTGAGTGTGCAGCGCGCCGTGGTCGTGATGGCGGTGCCGGTGCTGATCGAGTCGCTGCTGAGTTCGATGGTCGGCGCGGTCGACGCGATCATGGCGGCGCGGGTATCTGTGGCCGCGGCGGATGCGGTCGGTGGTGCGGTGTACTTGCTGTGGGGTGTCGGGCTCATTTCCGCGGCGATCGGTGTCGGCGCGACGGCGCTGATCTCCCGCGCGGTCGGTGCCGGGCGTTTGGCGGCGGCTCGCGCGGCGCTTGGGCAGGCGATGCTGCTGGCGATCGTCGGCGGCGTGTCGGCCGCGGTGTTGCTCGCGTGGGCCGCGCCGGTGTTGGCTCGGGTGCAGAGCCTCACGGGTGAGGGCGAGGCCGACTTCATCAACTACATCCGTGCGTACTGCCTGGGCCTGCCATTCTCCACGATGATGTTCGCGGCCAACGCGTGCGCACGCGGGGCGGGTGACACCGTCCGGCCCGCGTTTGTGATGGTCGTGGTGAACATCGTGAACCTTGTGCTGGTCTATGTCATGGCGATCGTGCTGGACATGGGCGTGCTGGGCATCGGGCTCGGCACCTCGCTCGCGCACGCCGTGGGTTGCGGCATCGCGGTCTGGTTCATGCGCAATGGCGTGTCGGGGGTGCGTTTGGACGGTCGCCGGATGGCCTTCCACGGCGTGACGATGTTCCGGCTGCTGCGACTCGGCCTGCCGAACTTCGCGGAGATGTTCGGCATGTGGGTGGCGAACTACCTCATCATTCTCATGGTCGGCGTGATGAACGCGGCCGCGGAGGCGCGCAATGCTGCGATCCACGGCGCTGTCGTGGCCAGCGAGAGCGCGGGCCTGCTCGGCGCGCACCTGCTGGCCATTCGAATCGAGGCGTTCAGTTTCATCTTCGGCTTCGGACTCGGTATCGCCGCCAGTGCGCTCACCGGGCAGTACCTCGGCGCGGGTGCCCCGATGATGGCTCGTCGGGCGGCGCTGCTGTGTGCCGGAGCGGCGGCGCTGGCCATGGGGACGCTCGGTGTGGTGCTGATCTTCGCCGGCACGTGGCTGGTCTCGCTGCTTTCCGGACAGCCGGCGCATGCGGAACTCGCCCCGCCGCTGCTGATGATCACGGGCTTCGTGCAGGTGCCCTTCGCATACGCGATCGTTCTGCGGAGCGCCCTGCACGGTGCGGGCGATGTCCGCGCGGTCATGGTGCTCACCTGGATCTGCCAGTGGGGGCTTCGGCTGCCGCTGTGCTACCTGCTCAGCGGCGTGGACCTGCCATTGCCCGAAGTATTCGGCGGTGGTGTGCTGGAGAATCCGTCGCCGGTGGATTGGGGCCTGACGGGCCTATGGACCGGGCTGTGCGCGGAAATCGCCCTGCGGTCGTTGTTCTACACGGGCCGTTTTCTCGGTGGAAAGTGGATGCGGGCGCGCGTGTGAGCAGCGCTACTTCAGCGCGTGCATGCCGTGCCGGGCTCGCTCGCTGTTGGCCTTCAGCAGTGCGGGAGGGTGCTCTCGGAGCAGCTTGATGACCTGAGACGGCGTGACGCCCAGACGAACCGCCGCGGGTCGAAGATCCCACCCGCAGTCGGCGAGGTGATCCATCGCTTCGGCCAGCAGCGAAGGAAAGTCATGATGATCCGGGTTGATGACCAACCGGCCGGTGAGGCCCGTGACCTCGCTGCGCCCGCGCTCAACACGTTGAATCGCTCGGTCGATCGCGCTCAGCGGCGAGTCGTCGTCACCCGAGACGCCACGATCCCCCGACGACGGCTTGGGCGTGCGCTTGGGACCGGAGATCCGCGATCGCCAGAGGGCGCTGGTCCACGGTCCGTCGAGCGCGTCGCGACCTGTCGGCGCCGGTGGGGAGACGCGATGCTCGACCGCCAGGACCAGGCGAAGCCTGCGGAGTGCCACGCGGAGGTTGTCGCCTTGCGAGCGGTGCTCGCCGGCTTGGGCGAGCAAGCCTGTCGGCTCGTGCAGGAGTTGGACGTGCGTTTCGACTTTGTTGCGGTGCTGGCCGCCGGGGCCGCCGGAGCGGCCGGTCGAGCGCTTGCAGTGCTTGAGGATCGCTTCATCGTCGGCGCAAGCAGGATGCGGATGGGGCGCGGGGGGGCCTGCGCCGGGAATCACGCCTGGGAGTCCTGCGATGCGGTGGTGGTGCCGGCGCGGGCGCGGCGTGCGGCGCGCGCCTCGTGAAGGGCCTTGGGCGTGATGTGGAACGTCGCGAGGCACCGGCCGACACGGACCTCTCGCCCGAGGCCACGGGTGGGCAGTTGCTGGACGATGTCCATCTCGATGTCAAAGTTGAACTCGCGACCCGCGTTCAGGCAGGCATCGAGGTCCATCTTCGGGTTCACGCGGTAGATCGCCGGGCCGAAGCACGGGCGGAGGAAGCGGTAGGAGAGCTGCTTGCAGACCACGGTCCAGTCCCCGCCGCAGCGGCCGTAGATGTACATGCCACCGGCGATTTCGGCATTCGCGAGGAGGCTTGCGCCGGCCATGGCGTTGTACCAGTTGCGGTTGAATCGACGGAAGGGCAGGACCGCCGCGAAGGTGCTGCCGTCGACTTTGCGGATCTTGATCCCGCTGCGGAAGGCGTAGGGCAGCCAGATCATGCTCGCGACGCGGTGCCAGAACGTGCTTCGGCTGGTGAGGCGTGAGATGGAGTCCTCAAGCCTGTCCATGAGCGTCCGCTTGCGCTTGGGCAGCGGCGAAGCGGGCGTGGGGGCTGAAGGATGGACCGGGGTCGCTGAACTCATCTGATCGGGAGTCTAGGTCATTGCCGAGCGGGGCGAGTGCTCGGGAGGCTGGGCCGCGGATCGTCCGGGATGCGGCGACTCCTTATCGGCGCTGGGGTTTACGAACGAAGGCTTGTCAGGAAGTTCCCGGCGTCCGATCCCGCGTCGCGGCCCGCCGCGTGCCCGGAGGAGAGGGCGTCGATCAGTGCCGAGCCGATGATCGCACCATCGGCAAGACCGGCGAGCACCCCGACGTTTTCTCGAGTACGGATACCGAAACCGGCGCAGACGGGAAGGTTCGCGGGTGAGGCGAGTGAACGGAGGCGTCTGAGATACTCCGCGGGCGAGCCCGGCGCCGAGGTCGGAGTGCCCGCGGGCGTGCTCCCGCCGGTGACGCCGGTGACGGTCACCGCGTACAAGAAGCCATCGCACGAACTGATAAGCCCGCGGAGACGCTCGGCGGGGGTGATCGGTGTGGCCATCTGGACCAGGCCGATGCCGCGGGCGTTGAGCGTTGAGCGGAGTCCGCCGCATTCTTCAAGCGGCAGGTCCGGGATGATCAGCGCGCTGACGGAGGCGCGGACGCACGCTTCGGCCAGTTCACGCTCGCCGCCGAGGCTCATCAGGGGGTTGAGGTAGCTCATGAGCACCCGCGGCGGGAGCGGCTCTTCCGCGATGCTCGCGAGTTGGTCGATGATCCAGCGGAGCGTCGCGCCGTTCTGCAGCGCGATGCGGCTGGAGTTCTGGATCGTCATGCCATCGGCCATTGGGTCGCTGAACGGCACGCCGACCTCGATCGCCGCGGCGTGCGGCGCGATCGTGCGCAGGAGCGAGGGAAACGCCGCGCGAGTCGGGAACCCCGCCGTGATGTACGGGACCAGCGCGATGCCGTGACGCTCCTTCGCGGCAAAGATGCTCTTTCGCAGTGCGTCGGCGGGGAGTGGGAGTGACATGGGGTGAATCTCAAGGTTGATGCGGGAGCGCAAGGCGGCGGAGTGGCGGCGGAGTGTCGGTGGCGTGATGTGCGGCTGACCGTGCGTGTACGGGCGGTCTCCGGCTACACGCCGTGGGCCTGGAGAATTGGTGCGTCTTTGTCGCCTCTGCCGCAGAGGTGAACGAGGATGCTCTTGCCCTTGAGAGAAGGAGCGAGCCGCGCGATCGCACCGATCGCGTGAGACGGCTCGAGAGCGGGGAGAATGCCTTCGTGTCGGCAAAGGCTGCGAACGCCCGTGATCGCGTCGTCGTCGCTCGCGGCGATGTACGTCACGCGGCCGATGTGATGCAGGAACGAATGCTCGGGACCGACGCCGGGATAGTCGAGGCCGGCGGAAATCGAGTGGGTGTCGATGATCTGGCCGTTCTCGTCCTGCAGGAGCATCGAGTAGCAGCCGTGGAGCACTCCGGGCCGGCCCCGGGCGATGGTCGAGGAGTGCTCGCCGGGCTTGTCGCCGTGGCCGCCGGCTTCAACACCGAAGAGCTCGACGCGCTCATCTCCGAGAAAGCCGTGGAAGAAGCCGATGGCGTTCGAGCCGCCGCCGACGCAGGCGTAGGCCTGATCGGGGAGCCGGCCGGTGCGCTCGTGGAACTGCGCCCGAGCCTCGCGGCCGATCACGCTCTGGAACGAGCGGACGAGGAATGGGAACGGATGCGGCCCGACGGCCGAGCCGAGCAGGTAGTGCGTGCCCATGGGATCGCTGACCCAGTCGCGCAGGGCCTCATCGATGGCCGCGCGGAGCGTGCGGTCGCCGGACTCGACCGGCACGACCTCGGCGCCGAGCCTCTTCATACGCTGGACATTCGGGGCCTGTCGCTCGACGTCCGCGGCGCCCATGTAGACCCTGCACGCGAAACCGAGGCGTGCGCACGCCGCGGCGGTGGCGACACCGTGCTGCCCGGCGCCGGTCTCGGCGATGATGCGCTGCACGCCCAATCGTCTGGCCAGAAGCGCCTGGCCGAGCGCGTTGTTGATCTTGTGCGCGCCGGTGTGCGCGAGGTCTTCTCGCTTGAGCCAGAGGTCCACACCCCAGAGCTTCGACAGGTTCGCCGCGTGGCAGAGCGGGGTTGGTCGGCCGATCCAATCTCGCTGGTGCATCGAAAGTTCATCGAGGAACGAGGTGTCGTTGAACGCCTCTCGTGCGACCTGCTCAAGCCGCGTGATCGCGGGAATGAGCGTTTCGGGCACGAAGCGTCCGCCGAACGGACCGTAGCGACCGCGTGCGTCGGGGTAACGGCCATCGAGGAGTTTGGCCAGTTCCTCGCGCGGGTTTGCGGGCGCGGGTGGCAGCGTTGGGCTCAGCCCGGACGCGGCGGGCGAGTTGATGATCGGCGCGATGCTCACGATTGATGCTCCTTGGACAACTCTTCGCACGCGGCGCGGACAGCACCGATGAAGTCGCGAATCTTCGACGCATCCTTGACGCCCGGCGCGGTCTCGACACCCGACGAGACATCAACGGCGAAGGGGCGGGCGCTGCGGATCGCCTCGCGGACATTCTCGGGATGAAGCCCGCCCGCAAGCATGACGCGGCGAGCCGCGCAGACCGGGCGGAGACGGTTCCAGTCGACGGTCTGCCCGACGCCGGAGCGTTCGCCCTCGATGAGGATGAAGCCCGGACGGGCGGAGCCTCGGGCGATCGCCTCGATCGGCGAGCCGCGCTCGAGTGACTCATACGCGGACGACGGAACACGGACGACCGGCACCACGCGATCGGTGAAGACGCCGAAGCGATCAGCAGGACCGTGGAGCGACTCAACATCCATCTGCAGGAGCGAAATCGGTCCGTGAGGGTCGACTGCGTGATGGACTTCTGCGAGTTCTGGCCTCTTGAAGACGCCGACGCACGAGACGAGCCGCGGCACGTTCGATGCGATCGCCGCCGCGAGCGAGGGCTCGACCCGTCGCGGCGATGGTGCGAAGACAAAGCCGATGGCGTCAGCGCCGGCATCAACGCAGACCTGCGCGATCGTCTCGCTCATGACGCCGCAGATCTTGATGCGGACGCGGCGGTCGGCCACGCCGGGTGATCCGCCTGCGGGAGTCGCCGCTGCGCCAGCCTGCTTCATCGCCCTGCACAACGCGGCGGGGTCGTCGCTGCGCATGAGCGAGGTGCCGACGAGCGCGCCGCCGTAACCGCTCGCCGCGGCGTTGCCCGCGTCGCGCTCGGTCTCGATCCCGCTCTCGGCGATGACGCGAAAGCCATCGGGGAATCTAGGGCGCAGCCGCTCAAGAGCGCTCATGTCGATCGCCAGCGTGCTCAGGTCGCGGGTGTTCAGGCCCAGCATCACCGGCGCGCGGAGGCTCCGCTTGCGCACGATCGCGGACATGCGATCGATGTCCTGCTCATCGAAGGCCTCGATCAGCGTGAACATGCCGCATTGTCCCGCGGCGTCGAGCATCGCGATCATCGTGTCGTCGTCGAGCATTCGAGCGATGAGAAGTACGCCGCCGGCTCCATGCGCCCGTGCTTCGTAGACCTGATACGGGTCGACGAGAAAGTCCTTGCGCATGACCGGGATCGAAACGCTCTGAGCGACCCGATTCAGATGCGACAGATCGCCGCTGAATCGGGTCGGCTCGGTGAGAACCGAAATGATCGACGCACCTCCCGACTCGTATCGCCGGGCCTGTTCGCCAACAAACGCGAGCGCATCGGTATCAGCCGATAGGGTGCCCATCGACGGTGAGGATCGCTTCACCTCCGCGATGAGCACGAACGGCTCATCGCGCACCGGCGGCGGTGGAGACATGCTCAGGACGCGTGCCCGCAACGAGTCGAGGCTCTCGGCGAAGCGGGCCGACTCGCACCGGGCCCTGCTCGATCGTGCCATGTCGCTGAGCAGGTCAGCCATGAGCACGCTCCCGGCACTTTGCACCGAAGTCGCCGAGCGACTTGAGGAGTGCCTCGGCCGCACCGGAGTCGATCGCAGCACGTGCGCGATCGATGCCCTCCTGCGTGCTCGCGACAATGCTGCTGACCTCGAGCGCGAGCGCACTGTTGAGCACGAGCGCATCGCGATGCGATCCCGCGGCATGCTCTCCCGGCGTTAGCGCTCGGCGGAGTTCGCGGGCGTTGTGCGCCGCGTCACCACCGGCAAGGTCACGCTCGGACCCGCGCGAAAGCCCCAGTTCGCGAGGATCGATGCGCCGGGCCGAGGCTCTGCCCTCGCGCACGTCAAAGAGGTGGAACGGGCACATCGTCGTCGGCTCGTCCCAGCCGTTGTCGCTGTGCACGACGAACGCGCGGCGGACATCCATGCGCGACATGGCATGGGCCATCAGTTCCGCTGCCGGCAGGGAGTATGCGCCGATGAGGCCGAATCCGGGGCGGGCCGGATTGGTCATCGGCCCGAGCATGTTGAAGACCGTTCGAACGCCCAGCGCTTTGCGCACCGGAGCGACGGCCGCCGCGGCGGGGTGATAGTGGGGGGCGAAGAGAAAGGTAAAGCCGGTTTGCCGCAGGCATTCCGCCGCGGTGGCCTCGTCCATTGGCATAAGCAGGCCGAGTTCCGCCAATACGTCGGCGCTGCCGCTACGCGAGGTGATCGAACGATTGCCATGTTTGATCACCCGCAGCCCGGCGCTGGCGGCGAGGATCGCCGAGCCCGTGGAGATGTTCAGCGAGTGCGATGAGTCGCCGCCGGTTCCGACGATGTCGCAGGCATCGCGGACCTCGCCGAGTGCTGGCCTGCGGGCTCGGGAGAGCATGCCGCGTGCAAAGCCGGCCACTTCATCGGGCGTTTCGCCCTTGCTCCGCAGGGCAACGAGCACACCGGCGACAAGCGCGGCGGGGGCCTCGCCCTGCGAGAGTTCGACGACGAGCCCCTCGGCCTCATCGATGGTCATGCTCCTTCCGGCGAGGATCTGATCGAGGAGCCGGTTCATGGCGCACGCTCCGTGGGCGCGAGCGTGGCCTCGCGCTTCCGCAGGAAGTTGGTGATGAGCGACGGCCCCAGGGGCGTGAGCACACTTTCGGGGTGAAACTGCACACCCTCGACGGCGAGGGTTCGGTGCCGCAGGCCCATGACCTCGCCATCGTCGCTGCGTGCGGTGACGATGAGTTCCTTGGGCACGCCGCTCTCATCGGGCGCGATGAGAGCGAGAGAGTGATAGCGACCGACTTGCAGTGGAGAGGGTGCACCCGCGAACACGCCGCGGCCGTCGTGCGTGATCATCGACGACTTGCCGTGCATGAGACACTTCGCGTGCGCCACGCGGCCGCCGAAGACCTCCGCCATGGCCTGATGGCCGAGGCAGACGCCGAGCACGACGGCGTGACCCGCCATGCCCTCGATCATCGCCATGCTGACGCCGGCCTCGCGCGGACCACCGGGTCCGGGAGAAATGACCACGTGCGTCGGGGCGAGCCCGCGAGCCCGCGGCACGGTGATCTCATCGTTGCGGAACACGCTGACTTCGGCACCCAGCGCTCGGAGCAACTGAACGAGGTTGTACGTGAACGAGTCGTAGTTGTCAATCATCAGCACGCGAGCGCCGCTCCCAGGCTTCTCGCCGTCGCGGAGCATGGCGCCGTCGGTCGTGCCGGTGCGGATGGCCCCGGTGTGGTCAGTCTGCTGCATCACAGTCCCTCCTCCGCGAGCCGCAACGCGGCCTCCGCGCTGCTGACCTTCGCCCGAACTTCGGCGTACTCGGCGCGGGCGTCGCTGTCGGCGACGATTCCCGCGCCCGCCTGATACGCGTACGTGCCGTCGCGGAAAACCAGCGTGCGGATCGCGATCGCCTGATCCATCGCCCCGCTGAGCGCGAAGTAGCCGACGGTGCCCGCGTACAGGCCCCGGCGAACGGGCTCGAGTTGGTCGATGATCTGCATAGCACGGACCTTCGGCGCTCCAACGACCGTGCCCGCGGGAAATGTCGCGTTGAACAAGTCCAGGGCGTCGATGCGGTTCTCCAACACACCGCTCACGCCGCTGACGATGTGCATCACGTGGCTGTAGCGTTCGATCGACCTGTACGGCTCGACCTTCACGCTCCCCGGGACCGCGACGCGGCCCAGATCGTTCCGCGCCAAGTCGACAAGCATCACGTGCTCCGCGGATTCCTTCGGATCGGCGAGCAGTTGTTCCTCGAGCTGCCGATCATGCTCGGCGTCACGGCCGCGTGGCCGCGTCCCGGCGATGGGGCGGAGTGTCGCGATGCGCTGACCGGCGACATTGGCAAGCTTCACGAGCGCTTCGGGTGAGGAGCCGGCGATCTGAGTATCGCCGAAGTCGAAGTAGTACATGTATGGCGACGGGTTGAGCAGTCGCAGCCCGCGGTAGACCTCGAACGGGTCAGTCCTGCACGCACCGCTGAAGCGGACGCTCAGAACGAGTTGGAACACATCACCATCGATGATGTGCCGCTTGACGCGCTCGACGCGCTCAACGAACTCGGCCTCGCTCAGGCTGCCGGTGGAGGGCTCGTGACCCGTGCGGACTTGGGCAGAGGGCTGGGGGCCTCGGAGGGCCTGAACCAGTTCCCGCCGGATGCTCTGGCGTTCCCACTCCGGCCCCGCGTGAAGCAGCGCGACCCTTCGCGTGAGGTGATCGAAAACGAGCATCGACTTGGGCGCGACGAGCTCGAGTTCCGCCTCGCCCGCACGGGGCAGCGGTCCTGCGCCAACGCGTTCGAGTCGGCGGACGTAGTCGTATCCGATGAATCCGACGAGACCACCGTCCATTCCCAGGCCGGGGATCGTTGGCTCCAAACGCGGGCAACCGGCCAGTGCCTCTCTGAGCGCTGCGGTCAGCCGTTCACGGTCACAGTGCTCGGGCGCAACGACCACGGTACCGTCGACGCTCAGCCCGCGATCATCAAGACGCACGCGGCGTGCTCTCCCGAGGCCGATGAACGAATACCGGGCCATTCGTTCGCCACCCTCGACCGACTCGAGAAGGAAGATGGCGTCCAGCCCGCTCGGGCGCAGCTTCAAAAACGCCGACACCGGGGTGTCCAAATCCGCCGCGATGTCGAATGGTGGCTTCATCGTCACGGCTTGGCGTCCTTGCTTGCAGCGTCGAATCGATCTAAACGTACGCGGTGCGTCGGCATCTCACGCTCCTTCCGGCCGGCCACACGCTGGCCCGGGTTCAGAGTGATCCCCAAAACAAATAAGGGCCACCGGCATGCCGGCAGCCCTTCCAGTTGCTCCCGCGAACTTCGCGGGCATGGTTGAACCGCCGACGCTATACATCGTTCCGCCACCAGCACCAACCGATCGCGCGTCGCGTGTTCATGTCCCAATCGTGCAGTCTCACGGTGCAAAGTCAACCTCAGGGGTGCCCGGCATTCCAGGATCCCGACGACTTGAGCAACCGCCACCCGCCTTTCGGGTAACCTTTGCGATCTCTTGACGTCCGCGAACCGCTGCCGGTGACCCGGCGACGTTTCGCGGACACGGTTCTTTCGGCGTTCACTCGGGCGCCGTCCGTGCGTGCGAGAAGCCGCCGAGTCGATTCTGATGGGTCATTGAACGAACTTCCCGGAGTAGGTCATGTCCACTCGTGGTGTGTTCTCGGCCTTTGTCCTTTCCTGGGCCGGTGTCTCGGGTGGCTGCCTTGCGCAGCCCGTTCCCGCTCCGGTCACGCCGCTTCCCGCGGCTCCTGCCGCGACCGTTGCTCCGGGACAGGTTGGCATGGTCGCGTTTCCTTCGCTCAGCCCTGATGGCTCACTGATGGTGTTCAGTTGGCTGGGTGACTTGTGGGCCGTCAGTTCGCAGGGCGGCCCGGCGTCGCGGCTGACAAGCCATCCGGCCGAGGAGCGCCGGAGCGCGTTCTCGCCCGATGGCTCGCTGCTGGCCTTCGAGAGCGATCGCGAGGGCTCGCGGAACTTGTACATCGTACCGATCACCTCCGCCGGACCGAACGGTCCCGTTCAGGCCGGTCGGGTACGACGGGTCACGGCACTTGACCGCGCCCAGACACTTACGTCGTGGACGCCAGACGGCTCGGCGCTGCTCTTCTCAGGCTCCATCGAAGCGACCGTTTTCCGCGGCACGCAGATGTTCCGCGTCCCGGTGCTGACGCAGGAGTTGGCGAACGACGATCCCGCAACGATCGTCGGCGGGCCGATCGAGCGGCTCACGCCAGCTTTCGGCACGCAGCCGCGACTGTCGGCCGACGGCTCGACGCTGTACTTCGCCCGTCGCCGCCCGGAGCCCGCCCGTCCGCGCTATTCGGGCAGCGGCGCGAGCGACCTGGTCGCGATGACGATGAGCACGGGGGAGTTCACGACGCTCACCAGCGATGCTCGCAGCGATGCCGAGCCGTTCCCGCTGCCGGATGGGTCGGTGCTGTTCATCTCAAGCCGCAGCGGCACGCACAACCTCATGCGACTTCCAGCCGGTGCTCGCGATGATCGTGCCGCGCGGGCGCTGACGAACTTTCAGCCCGGCGACAAGGCCACGATCGCCCACGGGGTACGCGACCTCGCGGTCAACGCGGCGGGGACCGTCGCGGTCTTCAGCGTGTTCGACACCGTGTACCGCATGGACCTCACGCGCGCCGATACGTCGCCGACGCCGATGTCCGTCGCGTCAAGCCTTGATGCGTCGGACCTTGAACTTGCGAGGCTGAACATCTCGCGTGAAGTGACCGAGCAGGCGATCAGCCCCGACGGCAAGACGCTCGCGGTCATCGCTCGTGGCGAGGTGTTTATCCGCTCGACGGATGAGGGCCGCCCGACCCGACGCGTGACGAACTTCGATGGAAAGGCGCGTGCGCGGGACTTGGCGTGGAGCCCGGACAATCGCGTGCTGTTCTTCACGAGCGACCAGACCGGCTCTTCGATGCTGTACTACGCAACGGTCGCGCTGAGCCGCGGCGATATCCGTCCGGACGCCGCAACCGGCGGCACCGGCGAGAAGACCGACAAGCCCGAGGAGCCCGAGGCCGGAAAGGCCGCGGCACCCGCGGCCAAGACTGACGAGTATCTCGACGCCCTCGCGTCCCAAGAGCTGGCGGCTCAGCCCCCGTCGGATCCCGCGGCTGCCACCGGCGGATCGCCGGCCCCGGCGAGCGATGCCGCGGCCCGTCCGCGACGACCGGCACGCCCGAAGGTCGATCACGCCAAGAGGTGGAGCGAGTCGATCCGCTTTGAGGTCAAGCCGCTCGACCTCTCGGCGGTGCCCGCGGGCAAGAACGACGGCGTGCTGGGGCCGGAGTGGTCCGCACCGATCCCTTCGCCCGACGGCAAGCAGTTGCTGCTCACGCGAGGGCTCGGTGATGTGGTGCTCTTTGACCTGACCAAGCGTTCGGGCAGAGTGATTATCGAGGGATGGAACGCGCCGAGCCTGCAGTGGGCGAGCGATTCGCGCCACGTGATCCTCGCTCGGGAGGATCTTGACTTCAACAGCGACATCTGGCTCGTCGACACGCAGGCCGAGGACGCGATGAAGTCCGCGACGAACCTCACGCGACATCCGGACCCGGATCTGGCACCGCAGCTCAGCGCCGACGGAAAGGTGCTGTACTTCCTCAGCGAGCGATTGGGCGGCGGCGAGCGGCGCGAACTTCAGGTCTACTGCGTGTTTCTCGACAAGTCGCTGGAGGGTCTGCGGCCTTTCGAACTCGATGAGTACTTCAAGAAGGCCGCGGAGAACGCCCGCAAGCGCAAGCCGATCGAGCCGGTGATGTGGGACCAGCCCGCATCGCCCTCCGACGGCGAAGCGAGCGCCAAGGTTGAGGCCGCGGGCCAGAAGGAGGAGGCCGTCGTCGCCGCGGCGAAGCCCGACGCGCAACCGGACGCCAAGCCAGAAAGCAAGCCAGACACCAAGCCCGAATCCAAGCCAGAAACCAAAGCGGACGCGCGAAAGGCCGAGCCGCTGAAGTTCGACGCGAGCGATGCCTGGCAGCGGGTCCGACGCATCACCACCGGTGGCGGATCCAAGGGCTCGCTCTCGATCACCCCGGGCGGCGATCGGATCATCACCACCGGCGACGCCGATGGCGGCACCGAGCGAGCGCTCCTGAACTTCTCGTTCAAGGGAGATGATCGGCGGGTCGTCCAGGTCGGCGCGGTCTCGGATGTTCGCATGTCGCTCACCGGCGATCGAGTTTCCTTCGTCCGCCAGGGCTCGGTCAGCGCCGCGTCGCTCGGTGCTCCGAAGGTCGATGCGCTGGCGATCGAGGCAAACATCGTCGTCCGTCTGGCCGACCAGCAGTCGCACAAGTTCCGCGAGGCGGCCCGCATCCTCGGCAACGGCTTCTACCACCCGACGCTCAAGGGCCTGAACTGGCCCGCGCTGGTTGAGCGGTACGACATCCTCGCCCGACGCACACGAACGAGCGATGAGTTCGACCGCGTGGTGAATATGCTCTTCGGAGAACTCGACGGATCGCACACGGGCATCAATTCCTCGGGCGGCTTCTCGGCACCGTCTCCCGCGACGGGGTATCTGGGCATCGACTTCGAAGCCGTGCCCGGCGGCTACCGGGTTACGCGCGTTCTGCCGCAAGGCCCCGGCGATCGGGAGCAGTCGCGGCTGAAGGTTGATGACGTCATCGTCAGCGTGGATGGCCAGCGTTTCGCCGCAACCGACGACGCACGCCCGCGGCATGACTTCCACGCGATGTTCATGAGCCGCGCCGGCCGGGAGTTGCTGCTCGAGATCCGTCGCGCCGGCGAGAGCAAGCCGGTGAATCTGCTCATCGTGCCGATTTCCTCCGGCGAGGACACGGATCTGCGTTACCGCGACACCGTTCAGCGTCGCACAGCGCTGGTCAATGAGCTCTCCGGTGGCAAGCTGGGCTACCTGCACGTGCGATCCATGAACGAGCAGAGCGTGCGCGACTTTGAGCGCGACCTCTTCGCCGCGGCCGACGGAAAGCTCGGGCTCATCATCGACGTTCGCGACAACGGTGGCGGCTCGACGGCCGACATTCTGCTCGCGTCGCTCACCGCACCGCGGCACACATGGACCGCGCCCCGCGGCGTGGAGCTGAAGAACGTGCCGCGCGATGCTTACCCGCGCGATCGCCGCCTGATTTTTGGATTCGTCCGCCCGATCTCCGTGCTCATCAACGAGAACTCCTTCTCCAACGCCGAGATCTTCGCCCACGCCATCAAGACCATTGGCCGCGGGAAGCTCGTCGGCACCGCGACTTATGGCGGAGTCATCTCCACCGGCGCCGCGAGCCTGATCGATGGCTCGACCGTCCGTACCCCGTTCCGCGGGTGGTACCTGCCCGACGGACGGGACCTGGAGAACAACGGAGCCGAGCCGGATCTGAACGTGCCGCAGACCGCTGCGGACGATGCTCGCGGTCATGACGCCCAACTCAAGGCGGCGGTTGACGAGCTTCTCGGCCGCGCTCAGCCAATCCGTTGACTGCGCGCCTGTTTCCGATAACCACCGCGAGCCCGTGAAAGTGGGGGCTTGTGGCTGCGCGCTGGCGTATCTGAAAGTCGCGGCGTTACCGTCGTGCCCTCTTTGGCGGGCGGCCGAGGGTCAGGGCCGTCCCGAATGCTTGGGATTCTGCTGAAAGTTCGTACGCAAAAGCGACTTTTTTGGGGCGGGCGTCGTACCGTTCGGTAGAGGGGGGAGGAGAACCTCAGTCTATTGGCCTCTCGTGGCCTTCACCTTGGAGCTTGTTCAGATGAAGCCGACCGCTATCACTTTGCGCACCCTGACCTTGACGCTGACGCTCGCCGCGGGCCACTCGCTTGCGGTGGGTGCGGAACGGACGATTCTTGCCAGCCGAGATCTTGGCGGGCTCCCGGCCGACGCGTTGGCCAACGCCGCGGCGATCTCGGGCAACGGACGGTTTGTCGCGTTCACCAGCGATGCCGACAACCTCACGGGCGATGCGGCGGCGGCATTCCCCCGGGTGTTTGTGTTCGACACTGAGACGAACCTCACGACGGCGATCACGGTCGGAGTTCTGAACGCCGCGCCGAACAACTCCAGCGAGGCGCCGGGAATCAGCGCCGACGGGCGATTCGTGGTGTTCTACAGCGATGCGACGAATCTGGACCTGATCAACACGCCGACGAGTGCGCATCCGGGTTGGCCGCAGTGCTACATCCACGACCGTCAGACGGGCACGACGGAGCTCGTCTCGCTTTCGGGCATCGGCGCGTGGGGCAACGACAACAGTGTGGACTCGGGGTACCCGCCGGCGGTGTCGGATGATGGTCGGTTCGTCGCGTTCGTCAGCCGTGCGAACAACCTCGTGTCCGGCGGCGTGTTCCGGACGCAGGTGTACCTGCGTGATCGGGGCGATGCGGCCAACGGGATTCCGGCCGAGACGTTCCTGATCTCCGTCGCGTCCGGTACGAGCGTCGCGAGCAACCTCTCGGCGGGGCTGCCCAAGCTCACCGTTGCCAACGGGCAGGTTTTCATCGCGTATCGCGGCACATCGAACAACATCGTTCCCGGGGACACCAACACCGCGGCGGACATCTTCCTGGGCTCGTTCACGCTCCGCACGCCGGGCAACTTCTCGACCTCGCTGGCCAACACGCGCGTGAGCACGACCGCGAGCGGCGGCCAGGCCGGCGGGATCTCTCGAGCACCGGACATCAGCGACGATGGCAACCTCGTTGTGTTCGCCTCCCGCGCGACAAACCTTGATCCGCTCGGCGGCGATGCCAACGGCAACTACGACGTGTTCATCAAGCGGATCGACACCGGCGCCATCCGGCGGATCAGCAACTCCAGCGATGGGGATGCGGCTTTCGGTTTCAGCGATGATCCGGTGATCTCCGGCGATGGTTCGACCGTCGCGTTTCAGTCGAACTCGCCCAACCTCATCGATGGCGACACCAACGGTCAGCTCGATGCGTATGTCTACAGCGTGGCGACGCAGACGCTCTCGCGTGTTTCGTTGGCCGACAATGGCGAGCAGTCTCCCGGCGGCGGCGCGTTCCCCGCGATCTCGAACGACGGGCGCTTCGTGGCGTTTGAGAGCACAAGTTCGCTGACCAGCGTTGCGACGACGGTCAGCAACGTGTACATCCGCGACCGCAACGCGCCGGGCACCGGTTGCCTCGCGGATGTGGCCAACACCGATGGCGATCCGACCCCGGATGGCGTGGTCGACAACGGCGACTTCCAGGCGTTCTTCGCCGCGTTCTTCCTCACGCCGGGCGACCCGGCGCAGCTCGTCGCGGACGTGGCCAACACTGACGGCGACCCGACGCCGGATGGCGTGGTGGACAACGGCGACTTCCAGGCGTTCTTCGCCGCGTTCTTCGCGTGCGTTGGCGGCTGAGGCTGACAGTTGGGATGATCCGAACATCCGCCGCACGCCGCCTCCGATATGGGGGCGGCGTGCGTCATTTTGGGGTTGGGCGCGAGGTACGGATGAGGCTTGCGGTGCCGCGGGGTGTCGGCGTGGTCGTGGAGGCGGCGGGAACTTGCAGGAGTCCGTCCGTTCAGATGCCTGACAGGGGCATCGGTACTTGTCTGAGGCTCTGTGCCCGCTATCATCCCCACCCAGCGCAACGGGAAGTTCCCGCGCGCGATCCGACCGGTTTCACGTCATTTCCAAACTTTAGAGCGAACATGCCGACCATCAACCAGCTCGTCCGCAATCCCCGCAAGGTCGTCAAGGCGCGCGGCAAGACCCGCGACCTGGCCCAGGCCCCGCAGAAGCGCGGCGTCTGCCTCATCGTGCGTACGCAGACCCCCAAGAAGCCCAACTCGGCTCTGCGGAAGGTTGCCCGCGTGCGTCTGTCCAATGGCAAGGAAGTGACGGCGTACATCGGTGGCGAGGGTCACAATCTGCAGGAGCACTCGATCGTGCTCGTGCGTGGTGGCCGCGTGCGTGACCTGCCGGGTGTCCGCTATCACATCGTCCGCGGATCGCTGGACTGCCTCGGCGTTGAGAAGCGCAAGCAGGGCCGGTCCAAGTACGGTGCGAAGCGCGCCGCCGCGAAGGCCTGATTTTCAAGTCAACGATCAACTCACGTCCGCTCCGCTTGCCGCGGTGCGGACGCTTTGGTGTCCTGTTGTGTCGAGTGCACGTGCCGCGTGAGCAGGTGCAGACGCCTTCGGGGACGCCGTCAAACCCACTGGAGAGTTTCCCATGTCCGCTCGCAAGCCGACCGCATCTGCTCGCTCGCTCCGTCCCGATCCGCGTTTCAACGACTTGGTGCTCTCCAAGTTCATCAACTGCATCATGGTCCGCGGCCAGAAGGCCTCGGCTCAGCGGATCATCTACGACGCGCTGGACGTGATCGCCGGCCGCCTCGCGAAGGAGACTGATCCGAACGCCCCGAAGGAGCCGCTCGCGTGCTTCATCATGGCGATCGAGAACGTCAAGCCCTACGTCGAGGTCCGCAGCAAGCGCATCGGTGGTGCGAACTACCAGGTTCCCGTGCAGGTGAACAAGAAGCGTGCACAGGCCCTGGCGTTCCGCTGGATCATCGACGGAGCCCGGTCGGATAAGGGTCGCCCGATGCACATGCGTCTGGCCGACGAGCTGTACAACGCGGCGAAGAAGGAAGGCAAGGCGATGGCGGTCCGCGATCAGACGCACCGCATGGCCGAGGCCAACAAGGCCTTCGCGCACTTTGCCTGATCTTGACGACTCGCGGTTTTCCGCAGCGTGGAATAGTCCGAATTGGTCCGTATCCTCTCAGCGCCCGGTCGAAGGACCGGGCGTTGTTTGTTCACGGTGGGATCGGCATGACGCCACGCCCGCGTGGGTTGTCGTGGAAGAGCCCCTATGAGCGATCGCGGAGTCCAATCCGGTGAGCGTGCCGGCGACGCGGGTCGTCGGCGTCGCCGCACGCGCGTTTGGGCGTGGTGGGCGCTGATGTGGCTTGTGCTGACGAGCATCGGATCCGCGCTGCACTGGGCGACGTGGATGTCGCCGGAGGTGACACGGTCCGCGGGGACGGTCTTCGGCGAGGGGGTTGTCAAGCTGCTGGCCAACGCGATGGTGATTCCAGCCTCGCCGGGGTGGATCATCACGACGCGCATCGTCGGCCGACTCGAGGGCGACTCGATCGGCGTGGCGGCCTGCGCCAACGGTGTTGCCTGGCTGCTGATTCTCGGCACGCTCGCGGGCATGCTGTGGGTCGGGCGACGCGTGATCATCGGGCCCAAGCGGCCCGTCGCCGAGCGGGCACCGCGCGAGGCCGGCGGCGAGACGCCCGCGACGCCGGAGACGGATTCGGAACTCTCGGGGCCTGACATTGGCCGTCGTCGGCTGCTGCTGCGGGGTGTCGTTGCCGGTACGGGTGCGGTCGCGGCGATGCCCGCGGCGTATGCGACGATGATCGAACCGTGGTCCCTGACGACCGCGCGCTACCGCATTCCGATCCAGGGGCTGCCGCGATCGCTGCACGGTCTACGGATCGCGATGCTCGCCGATATGCACATGGGCCCGCGCGTCACGCGGGAGCACATCATCAACGCGATTCGTTCGGCGATCGATCTCAAGCCGGACCTGTTTGTGCTCGTCGGCGACTATGTGCATCGTGAGATTCGCCAGGCGATCGTCGTCGCGACGACGTTCGAGCCCATGGTCGCGACCGGCAAGCCGGTGATCGGTGTGCTGGGCAATCACGACTGGTACGCCGGAGGAAGCGACTGCACAAGGCTGTTGATGAACGTCGGCGTCAGACTCATCGACAACCAGCGCGTCTTTCTCGATGTTGAACGGCAGGTTCAGAAGAAACAGCCGCTGAGCGCGTGCCTCTGCATTGCGGGGGTTGGCGACCTTCTCGAGCACACCTGCGACTTCGATGCGGCGCTTCGCGGCGTTCGGAGCGATGTGCCGCGGATTGTGCTGTCTCACAACCCGGATGCGGCGGAGCACCCGCAACTGCTGCACGAGAGCACGACGCACCCGCGCCATCGCGTGGACCTGATGCTCAGCGGGCACACCCACGGCGGGCAGGTCAAGTTGCCGATCCTCGGTCGGCCGATCGTTCCCAGCAGGTTCGGGAGCAAGTACGCGTACGGGCTCAATGCCGGGCCGCTGTGTCCGGTGCTGACGACGGCCGGTGTCGGGATGTCGATCCTGCCGCTACGGCTGAACGTCCCGCCGGAAATCGTGGAGATTGAGCTGGTTGATGGGGGGGATGTTCAGCCAGCGGCTGGACGCACCGGCTGACCCGCGGACGACGGTCTGAGCAGCCGGTCATGGGCGGTGTCCCACTCGGTCGCGAGCACTGCCCAGCCGAGCGTGTCGCACCAGCCGAGTCCGTCTTCCCAGCGATCCTGGACGGCGTGAAGTTCCTGTCGCAGGCCGAGTGTTCGCGGAACGCCCGCCGAGGCCGCGTTCGCGGCGTTGGCGAAGATGTGGATCCGGCGGAAGCCCCAGCCGCCGCGGGCCTGAGGCGTGAGGCCCCAGGAGAGCAGCGCGGCGGTGAGCTCGGCGGCATAGCCCTTGCGACGGTGCGCGGGGTGGACCCAGTAGCCGATCTCGGCGTTTGCCCGATCGGCGTCGATGCGGTTGAAGCCGGTGCCGGCGATCAGTTCGCCCGTCTTGCGGCTGAAAGCACCCAGAATGAACCCGATCTGCGCGTTGTCCGCGGGACTCATGGGCCACGAGGCCCACGCGTTCATGAAGCGGGCGATCTGGCGATCGGTGTCGTCGGGCGAGAGGTGGCAAAAGCGCACCCAGGGCAGCCAGGGCAGATAAGCCTCACGATGTGGTGCGATCGCCTCGTACAGGGCGCGGGCGTCGGTCGGTATGTAGGGGCGCAACGTCAGGCGGGCCGTCTGCCGCGAGGCGGGAAGTGGCGAGGGGGGTGCCCATTCTGGTGGGTGTGCGGGGTTGACCGGAGAAGCCATCGGCACAAGATACCATGTGAGGGTTCAGGGGTCGGCACCGATCGGTGACCGGAAAGGACAGACCTCGATGGACGCTCAGACCAGCGGGCATGATGGCACGGCCGGGCGGTACGCCCGCCAGATGCTGCTGCGCGGGTTTGGCGTGGAGGGTCAGAGTCGACTCGCCTCGTCGCACGCGATGATCATCGGGGCGGGCGCGCTCGGGTGCCCCGCGGCGGACCTGCTCGTGCGTGCGGGTGTCGGACGCGTGAGCCTCGTCGATCGAGATGTTGTGGAGTTGTCGAACCTTCAGCGGCAGACGCTCTTTGATGAACGCGATGCGCGTGAGCGTGCCCCGAAGGCCGAGGCCGCGGCGCGTCGTCTGCGATCGGTGAACTCGGGTGTGCGGGTCGAGCCGATCGTTGAGCACTTTTCTCCGGAGAACGCCGAGCGATTGCTCCGCCCGCATCCGCGGCCGGGGGTTGTGCTCGATTGCACGGACAACTTCGCGACTCGATATCTCATCAACGACGTTTGTGTGAAGGTCGGCGTGCCGCTTGTGTATGCAGGGGCGGTGGCGAGCTCCGGCGTGGCGATGACGATCGTGCCCAAGAGCGTTCCGAACGCGGGGGAGCGAGCAACGGCGTGCTTGCGCTGCGTATTTCCGGAACCGCCGGCCAGTGCGCCGACCTGCGACACCGCGGGGATCTTTGCGCCGGTGTCGTCGATCGTCGCGAGCGTGCAGGCGAGCGAGGCGATCAAGGTGCTCCTGGGAAGGCTGGACTTGCTGAGCAACACCCTGCTGAGCATGGACTTGTGGACCAATGAGCGGCGGAGAATCTCGCTCTCTGACGCTCGGCGGGAGGACTGCCCGTGCTGCGGGCGCGGGGAGTTTGAGTTTCTGGCGGGTCGAGGCTCGCAGGACGCCCGGACGATGTGCGGCCGCGGGGCGGTGCAGGTTGCGGGGCATGCGCCGGTCGATTTGCGGGCGCTTGCCGCGAGGCTGCGATCGGTGGCGGAGGTGCACCAGTCGGAGGACCATCTGACAGCGACGCTCGACGTGACGTCGGGCAAGGGCGGAGCGGGAGCCGGCGAAGGAGCTCGGGATGGTGTGTCGCGGTTCGAGTTGACGGTGTTTGCTGACGGCCGGGCGATCGTGGGCGGGACGACCGACCCGGGTATCGCGCGGTCGGTCTATGCTCGATTCATCGGATTGTGATAGACACGGAACAGGATCCGGCGCTGACATCGGTCGCGTCGGTACATGGAGTCAAGCATGAGCATTGCGGGGAACATCGTCGCCAGCGGCAAGTTGATCCGGGGCTATGCGGAGTCGCTCTCGCAGGGCATCGACGCGCACCAGTTTGCGCGCAAGCCCACGTGGGGACTCGGCGGCCAGGAGATCGACACGAATCACGCGACGTTCTGCTACGGGCACTTGGCGATCTATCCCGCAAGGATTCTGACGCTGCTGGGCAAGGACCCCGCCCCGGCGGCCGCGCCGATCGCTTTCGAGCCGCTCTTCAAGGCTGGGGCGCCGTGCCTTGATGATCCGCATGGGACGATTTACCCGGCGATGAGCGTGGTGCTCGATGCGTTCCGCCGCGCGTACGACGTGACGCTCGATGAGGTCGCGCGGGCCAGCGATGCGCAGTTGCTCAAGGAAACGCCGAACGAGTCTCATCGGAAGAACTTCCCGACGATCGGGGCGCTCACGGGCTTTCTGCTCGGGGCACACGTGGCGATGCATATGGGCCAGGTGAGCGCGTGGCGACGCTGCATGGGCCTTCGCGGCGTGATGTGATCGCCGGGGGCGAGCCGGAAGGAATCAGCGGCGGGCCTTGCGTCCGGACGACTTTTCGGCATGGCTGGTGCCGTTGGCTGAGGCGCGGCGAGGTGCGACCTTCGCCGGTGCATCGGCGGCGGCCGCGGGCTCATCGCCGGACAGGGCGTTGGCGTAATGCGCGTTCTGCACCGGGACGAGTTCCTCGAGCACCTTGGCCAGCACCGCGGCGGGAGAACCCATCGCGTCGACCTCGGCGATCATGTCCTTGGAATAGTGCTCAAGGACCGGGTACGTCTCGCGCTCGTACACCTGCCAGCGCTTGCGGATCACGTCTTCCTTGGCGTCGTCAACGCGATTTTCCTTCAGCGCGCGGCGGCGAAGTCGCTCGATCATCCGCTCCTTGTCGGGACAGATCAGATGGATGATCTTGAGCACCTTCAGGTGGGTGTCGAGCAGCTTTGCCTGGTGCAGATTCCGCGGGATGCCATCGAGGACCAGAAGGTCCACGTTCGGCTTGTAGATGCCGAGCGTGGTGCGTGCGTGCATGTTCTGCGACCACATCTGGATCGTCGGTTCGTCGGGCACGAGCAGGCCCTTGGACGAATAGTCCATGAAGATGCGGCCGAGCGTCGAGGACGTGTCGAGATTGCGGAAAACTTCGCCGCAGGAGAGGTGGTAGAAGCCGGGGATCTGACCCAGAATCTTGCCCTGCGTTCCCTTGCCCGCGCCCGGGGCGCCGAAGAGCAGCACGGTGCGATAACGTTTGGTCATGTGAGGCCCTCCTGAGTCGTGAGGCGGCGGAGCAGTCTCGGACAACGAACCGACGGACCAGAACCTTGAACGTACGCCCAATGTCATCGGTTCGCAACACGATAGCATTTTCCGCGAGCGGTTTGGGACAGTTTGCGCGGGCATTTGGGGGTGTTTTCGGGTGTCGCGACTTGGTAGACGATCCCCAGAGATTCTGTGTATGGCGGGGGGTGGCGTGATGAAGGCCCGGGATCCATCGGCGACCCAAGTCGTTTTCGAGGGCGATGGCTATGTCGTGATCGACAAGCCCCCGGGCGTGCTGAGCGTGCCGGGCAAGGGCGAGGAGAATCAGCGGTCGGTGGTGAGTTGGTGCCGGGAGCGGTACCCGGCCGCGACCGGGCCGATCGTTGTTCATCGGCTGGATATGGACACGTCGGGGCTGCTGGTGCTCGGGCTTACGGCCGATGCGCAGCGGTCCCTCTCGATGCAGTTCGAGGCGCGAAGTGTCGAGAAGGCGTATGTCGCGGTGGTGTTGGGGCGCGTCGCCGCGATGAGCGGTGTTGTGGACCTGCCGATACGGGCGGATCTTGATCGTCGCCCGATGCAGATCGTGGATCTTGTTCAAGGGCGACCGGCGGTCACGCGCTTTTGCGTTCTGGGGTTCGAGCCTGATGCGACGTGGCTGCGGCTGGAACCGATCACCGGGCGGACGCACCAGCTCCGCGTGCACTGTGCCGAGCGGTGCGTTGGTGGACTGGCGAGTGTCGCGTGCGGCGGAGGAGGTCAGGAGCTTGCGGCGGCGGAACCGGGACATCCGATTCTCGGCGATGTGCTGTATGGGCCGAGCGATCGGCCGCACGCCGCGGAGCGACTGATGCTGCACGCGAGCGAACTGGCGTTCGATGACCCGAAGACCGGACACCGGGTGCGGGTCGCTTCGGCGCCGCGGTTCTAGTCAGAGTTTGATCACGACTTCGCGGCCGGAGCGGGTGCCCGGCTCTGGTCGGGGGTTGTGCCGCTGCCGGCATCATCGTCGCGGCCGGGGCGGAGGCCTTCGACCTCCAGTCGTTCGACGAGCGCTTCGAGCGACATGGCCTTTACGAGTGAATCGCTCACGAAGGCCTGAAGCAGACGGTTCTCTTCGCTTGTGGCCAGTTGGCGGAAGCGTTCGACGCTCACGGGCTCGTAGTTGGTGATCTGAGCGATCATCAGCGTCTGCGATGCGGGCATGCCCGCGGTGAATGTCCGGGCTGTGATGTTCGTCTCATCCAGCGGCGCGGACGGGCTGAGACGTCCGGCGGCCTCGAACGCGGCGGAGATCACCGCATCGCGTTCGATCCATGGCTCGCTTGGGCGGACACCAACGTTGCGGGCGACCTCGACCTGGGTCTTCAACGTCGTGGTGAAGCCGAGGGCGGCCAGACGATCGGGCAGGGTCGCGAAGGACTCGATGGTCGCCAGAGCTTCGAACTCTGCCCGACGAGCGAGGAGTTCGTTGTACGCCCGGAGCCGCTTGAAGTCCCGGATGGCGACGGTGCGGACCTCGTCGATGCTCGCCGCGGGGCCGCGCGGGCGGAGCGCGGTCACGACGATGAAGTGCCGTCGACCTTCCTGGTCGATGAGCGGCTCGGACATCGGGACTCCGACCTGCACCGCGACGGTCGGGCTTGCGGGCTTGAGCTCGCGGAGGTTGCCAAGAACCGACGAGATGTTCTCGCTTGTCCGGCCCCGGCGGAGTACGGCGGTCGAGAGTTGCGGCAGATCGAGAACATCATCGAGCGTGGTCCACGAATCGAAACTCGCGACCGCGGGTGTGGGAATACGTGCCTGCTGGGTGTCCTCGATGCGGGCGACGACGGCTCCGGCGACCGCGGCAAAGTCGATCGGCGTCGCGGCGGGCGTAACGGAGCGGTAGATCAGGCTGCCGACAGACTCACCCTCGGGCAAGCGGGACGAGTAGCGGAGAATCTCCGCCTTTACGGTGCTGGTGGCCTCGGAGAGGATCCGTTGGGAGACCTCGGTGCGGAGCGCGGCCTCGATGTCTGCGCGGGTCGGTGCCGGCGATCGGTCGGCGGCGGCGATCATGCGCTTCTCAACCTCGATGGGGTCGATGCGGACGGTCGCCGCGATCTGGGCCGGATCGATCGTGAGAACGTTGAGCTTGACGGCGTTGTCGAGCAGGTAGCCGACTCGGAACTCACCGGTGGCCGGGTCGGTGTTGCGGAACTTCTCGAAGTGTGCCTGGAGTTCCTGCTCGGTCGGATCTGGGCTGCTGGTCAGCGATTCCTCGGACGGGGAGAGCCCGACGTGCTGGATGAACACGCGGTTGAACTGCTCGCGAGCGGACATCGCCAGTCGGGGCGTGCTGGTGCGGGCTGCCTGCTGATACATGCCGAGCAGCCGCGAGACGCCGTGGAGCTCGCTGATCGCCTCGGACGGGAAGTAGTCCACGCCGCTCTGGTTGGCGATCAACATCGGGTTGATGGCCGCGTCGATTTCTGTCTCAGCGCGTGCGAGAATCTCCATAGCACGGTCCGTCGTCAGCTCTCCGCGACTAACCTCATTCGCAAGAACGAACTGCTCCGCTCGAATCAATTCGTTTCGCAGCCCTCTTGCGTCCTCGCGCGGGCCGACGAGCCCGGCGGCCTTCGCATCCTCGACGAGCAGCTTCCAGTGCATGTGATCCTGCTGGCCGATATTCAGTTCCACCATCCGAATGCGAAAGAGCGAGAACCGCTTGAGGGTCTCGAACTTGAGCAGGGACTGGTTCATCTCGATCTGCGTGACCGAGCGGCCCTTGATCGTCACCCCGGAACTCGAGAACAGGGGTGAGTGCGCGAGATTCTGCAGGAACTGCGGCACCAGGAAGGCGATCATCAGGAAAACGCCGAACCCGATGAGGAGCCAGTTCTTGTACTTCGACAGCAGCTTGACCATTCGTCGAACCCCGGAGCCCGGCGCTCAGTGGGCGCAGCGCGAGCGCTGCGAAACCCGATGAGACGCCGGGCGGTGTGCCTCGGCAACCAGCGTGATTAGCGATAGAACTCGACGATGAGGTTCGGGTTGACGTCGAAGGGGATCTGATCGGACGTGGGCAGGGCCACGATCCGAGCGGTCACTTCCGACGGGTTGAAGTCGATCCACTGCGGAACCTCATGGCCCGCCATGGACTCCATGTTCTCGCGGCAGAGCTTCTGGATCTTGGGCTTGAGCGTGATCACGTCGCCGGCCTTGACCGAGTAGCTCGGGCGGTCGGTCTTGCGGCCGTTGACCAGGATGTGGCCGTGAACGACGATCTGGCGGGCGGCCCAGATGGTGCGGGCAAGGCCGCAGCGACGGATGACGTTGTCGAGTCGACGCTCGAGCAGGCGCATGAGCACCTCGCCCGTGTTGCCCTTGGCGCTGCCGGCCTCTGCGACGTAGCGGCGGAACTGCTGCTCCAGAACGCAGTAGTGGTAGCGGACCTTCTGCTTCTCGTTGAGACGGACGCCGTAGTCGCGCAGGCGCCGGCCGCGGAAGCCGTGCATGCCGGGAAACACCAGAGCACGCTTGCTGGTGTGCTTCGGGTTGTTCTCGATGGGCGCCCCGACGCGACGGGACAACTTGACCTTGGGACCGACGTAACGGGCCATAAAAAACCTCCGTCACCACAGCCGAGGACTCGGGCGAACATTCGCCTGAGCACTCCGTGGCGTGCCGACGCACTGTTGGGGTCGGCGATCTGCGTCCGGTGGCCGCGGCTGCGGTCGGACTGGGTGAGATCCGGGCAATCCGGAATGTGAAAGGGATTGAAGGTTCGTTGATCGTCCGGGTCAAGTGGGGGGGGGCCGGATGCCGGTTGCCCGGTCACCGCTCCGGCTTGGGGTCGCTCCCGCTGATCTTTGGCGCGTGGTGCTGCAACGACCGGCTGCCGGCGGCGTATCGTGACGGCGCGGAATCAAACCGGGGCCGAGTGGTAGACTCTCGGCTGGCGTGAAGCGAGATTCTCGGGGTCCGAGAATCAGTGAGAAACATCCCGCCGTCGAAGCGCAGGAGCCTGAGCGTGCCAATTTTCGGTTGGGGAAAGAAGGACGAGAGTACCAAGAAGGACGCCGCGGGCGCGAGCGGAACGGCGGAGGCGGCGGATCCGAAGGCCGCGGCCGGCAAGGACACGAAGTCTGGCGGGCTGGATCTTGATCCGGCCAAGGCCGACAAGTGGTTCAGTTACGCCAAGAAGGTCGCGGATCAGAACAACATCGAGTACAGCCTGACGTGCCTTGTGCTCGGGTTGCGCTCGGCTCCGGATCGGCTCGACGCGGTGAAGGATTTTTTCGCGACGGCTGATCGTTTGCGCGCGACCGGCGGTACGACGCTGAGCCAGGAGGCCCGCGACTCGATCAAGGGCAGCACCGTTATCGACAAGTACCTGCGTGCGCTGGTCGAGTGGGCTCTCAAGCCCAAGGAGCCCGAGGTGGCGGTGCGTGCGGCGATCGCGCCGACCGAACTTGGGTTGATCGAGGTTTCGCGGTGGATCGCGCCCAAGGCGCTCGGCGTTGTGGCATCTGCCGAGCGGCCGCGAAAGGATCAGGCCATCCGGCTGATGGAGACGTTCCAGAAGATCGAGGACTATGAGAACGCGCTGAACGCGGGGCAGTTGGCAGTGCGGATCGATCCGGGCGACGCGCGACTGGCCAAGGACGTTCGCGACCTTTCGGCCCAGGCCGCGATGACCCGCGGCGGGTTCGATCAGACCGGCAAAGAAGGCGGGTTCCGGTCGAACATTCGCGATGCGGATAAGCAGCGGTTGCTCGACGAGACTGACCGTTCGGTCAAGAGCGAGGAGATCGCTGACCGTGTCATCGCGGGTCTGAAGGCCGAGTTGGCGGCCAACCCGATGGATAAGCCGACGATCCGCAAGCTGCTCAAGGAACTCGTGGGCCGGGGCACGCCGGCGAGTGAGCAGGAAGCGATCGATTTGGCAGAGGCGAGTTTCAAGACCACGCAGGAGTTCTCGTTCCGCTCGTTCGCGGGCGAGGTGCGTGTCCGACAGGCCAAGCGCGAGGTCAAGCGGCTGAAGGCCGCGATCGCGGCGACTCCCGACGATGCGTCGCTCGCCCAGCAACTGGCCGATGCCGAGAGCAGGCGCAACGCGTTGGAGAAGGCCGAGCTCGAGGCCCGCGTCGCCGCGTATCCGACGGACCTGGGGCTGAAGTTCGAACTGGGCAAGGTTCTGCAGGCGATGGGCCAGCACGAGGAGGCGATCAGCCTTCTGCAGTTGGCCAAGAACGATCCCAAGCACCGCAACGCGGTCGCGCTCGCGCTGGGCGAGTCGTTCCTGGCGGTCGGGTGGTTTGATGAAGCGGTGCAGACCTTCCGCAACGCGCTGGAAGCGGTGGCGGACCCTAACGAGGGGCTGGGGCTTGATCTTCGGTATGCCCTGTGCGTTGCTCTTCAGAAGCGGGCCGAGGATGCGCGGGATCTGGCCAGCGCCGAGGAGGCGTACAAGCTCGCCTCGGCGATCGCCATCCAGAATATTTCGTACCGCGATGTTCGCACGCGCCGCGACCAGCTCAAGGTTCTGAGCATGCAGCTGCGCAGCAACGAGTGAGCGGAACCGGAGCCGCAGCGTGAGCGATACTCAGGCGGTCATCATCGTGCCGGCTCGGCTTGCGTCGACGCGGTTCCCGGAGAAGGTGCTGGCGAGCGCAACGGGCAAGCCGCTCGTGCAGCATGTCGCGGAAGCCGCGGCGCGGGCCCGGTGTGCGACGCGGGTCGTGGTCGCTGCCGACGATGAGCGGATCGCGCGTGCGCTCAAGCCCTACGGCACGGCGGTGGTGATGACGCGCGTGGATCATCCCAACGGATCGAGCCGGCTGAGCGAGGCGTGTCAGATCCTTGGGATGAGCGATGATGCGATCGTCGTCAATGCTCAGGGCGATGAGCCGGAGATGGACGCGGGGATTATCGATGCGGCCGTGACGGCACTGCTGCGGACGCCGGGTGCGGTCGTCGGGACGGCCGCGGCCCCGCTGCGGAGCATGACCGAGTTCCGCGACCCCAACGTCGTCAAGGTTGTGACCGGAGTCGACGGGCGTGCGCTGTACTTTTCTCGCGCGCCGATCCCGTTGAATCGGGATCGACCGGAGGAGCCCGGAGAATTCGGTGCGCTTCGGCACGTGGGGGTCTATGCGTATCGCGTTGGGTTTTTGCGGGCCTATGTCTCGATGCCCGCGACAGCGCTGGAGCGGACCGAGAGCCTCGAGCAGTTGCGTGTGCTGGAGCATGGCCATGTCATCGGGGTTGCGCGCGTGGCGACGGCGCATGCTGGGATCGACACGCCCGAGCAGTATGCCGCGTTTGTCGAGCGTTATGCCCGGGGTGCTGGCGGAGGCCGTGGTGGCTCGCCGCGGGTCTAGACCGCTTACGCTCGGGCGTGATCGACACACACTGCCACCTGACGTTCCCGGAGTTCGCCGATCGTGTCTCGGAGACGCTGCACGCCGCTGCGCAGGCGGGCGTGACGGGCGTGATCACGATCTCCACCACGCCCGGCGATGCGCAGGCGGCGCTGCGAATTGCTCGAGCGCACGATCGCGTCTGGTCATCGGCGGGCATTCATCCGCTCTATTCGGACAAGGGCCCGTTTGACTGGGATCTGCTGCGGTCCATCGCGGGGGATGAGCGCTGCGTTGGATGGGGCGAGCTCGGGCTGGATAAGCACTACGCCGAGCCGACGCTGGCGCTTCAGCGCGAGGTGCTCGACAGGCAGCTTGACCTCATCGCGCAGGAGCGGGCTTCGGGGCGAGTCATCAAGCCCGTGGTGATTCACTGCCGCGAGGCGTTCGACGAACTGGTGCCGCTCCTCGGGAGATCCGGCATTCCCGGGGAGGCGTTCGTTTTTCACTGTTTCACGGGCACGGCGGCCGACATGCGGCTGCTGCTGGATCTCGGCGCGTGTGTGTCCTTCACCGGTGTGCTCACGTACACGAACGCGGCGGAGGTTCGCGAAGCGGCGCGGCTCGTGCCCGCGGGACGGGTGATGGTCGAAACCGATGCGCCGTTCCTGCCGCCGGAGCCTGTGCGCAAGAAGCGGCCCTGCGTTCCGGCGTATGTGCGGCACACCGCCGAGGCGCTCGCGGCCGCGCGAGGGATGACGTTCGAGGCGATGCACGATGAGCTCAACGAAACGACGGCAAGGTTCTTCGGCGTGCGGTGATGCCGGATCGCCGCCTGTGGGGCCTCAGCGATGCTCGCCCTCGTCGTCGGTGCCGTCATGGTGCGTGCCGTATGGGCACAACGGCTTCTTGCCGCTGCGGGCGAAGTCGATGATCTCCTGAACGGCGGGCGCGGATCGCGCGAACGGCTCCATTTCGGCGATCATCTGCTCTCGCGGCAGATTCCGGCGGATGATGTCGCGGAAGACCGTGCGGACGGTCGTGATGTCGTCTCGCGGGATGCCGGCGCGACGCATCCCGACGACATTGAGGGCGCAGACGCGGTTCCGCCCCCAGACCACGCAGAATGGCAGCACGTCCGCGCTGGAGACGCTCGAGCCGCTGAACATACCCAGTCGCCCCACGCGGCAGAACTGGTGCAGGAGCGCGCCGGCGGAGAGGATGACGCGCTCGCCGATGAACGCGTGTCCGCCGAGGCAGGAGTTGTTGACCAGCACGCAGTCGTTGCTCACGTGGGCGTCGTGGCCGACGTGGGCGTTGACCATCATGTAGACGCGGTCGCCGACGATCGTGGGCTTGTCCTTGCCGTTGCTCGCGGCGTGAACGCTGGCCTGCTCCCGGATGACGCAGTCCTGCCCGATGGTCACGCCGGGGGTGGGGCGCGTCCGGTCGAACTTGACGTCCTGCGGCTCGCCGCCGATGGTGGCGTATGGCCAGATGCGGGTGCCCGCGCCGATGCGTACCGGACCCATGACGTGGACGTGTGCCAGAAGAACGACGCCGGACTCGATGACAATCGGCCCGAGAGAAGTATCCAAAACGCAGAAGGGCCCGATGCTGGCGTCGTCGGCGACTTGAACACCGCTCCCGATCGTCGCGGTGGGGTGGATGCTTGGCATAAGTCGCCCAGTGTAGGAACCCCCGGAGGTGCCGCGTCGAGCGTGCACGGCGGGGCGTGCCGAGGGTCTACGGTGTAGCCGAATGAACGACGTGGCTGGTGACAACGCGGGCCCCAACCTGTCGAACGCTCGGCGGATCGAGGTCCGGCACCTGGGTCGAATGTCGTACGCGGATGCGACCGCCGTGCAGGCGAGTGTGCTGGATGAGGTGCTGGCGGCGAGGACGGTGGGCGAGGCGGCCAGCGGTGGTGATCGATTCGCGGGGGTGATTCTCACGGTTGAGCACCCGCCGGTGATCACGGTGCCCGGGCGCGCTGGTGCCGCGGCCAACGTGCTCATCCCGGTTGCGCAGCTCGCGGCCCGCGGGGTTGAGGTGCAGCCCACCGATCGCGGCGGCGACGTGACGTATCACGGCCCTGGACAACTGGTCGTCTACCCCATCATCGACCTCAACGCCTTTTCGCTGAGGCTGCATGACTACATGCGGCTGCTCGAGTCCGCGGTCATCGCCGCGATCGCTCGCGTTGGCGTCAGCGGCTGCATCGAGCCCGGGGCGACGGGGGTCTGGGTGAAGGATGGCCAGAGCAGCGCCAAGGTGTGCGCTCTGGGCGTGCGTGTGCGTCGATGGATCAGCATGCACGGCTTGGCGCTCAACGTCGATCCGGACCTGTCGCACTTCGGGCTGATCGTTCCCTGCGGCTTGGTTGGGCGCAAGGTCACCAGCCTGCGAGCGTTGCTCGGGGATCGATGTCCGAGCCTGCAACAGGCACGGGAACTCGTCGTTGCCGAGCTCGTGGCCGCGTTGAACGCGAGACCGATGCCCGAAGCCGGTGCCTGAGCGGGCTCAGTCGAGCTTGAGGTCGGCGAGCACATCGGGCGTGAGGTCGTCGCCCTTGGGCGCGCGGATGACAGGGCGGGCCAGTTGACGCTGCAACGCCGCGAGCATCGAGTCCGGTGCCGCGACACCCTCGAGCGTGCGCTGCACGAACACGTGCGAATAGCCCTTCTTCTCGGCGATCGCGTCCGCGCTGGCGACGACCTGCTCATACGCCTCCATGTTGATGGTCGCGGCCAGCCGGTTCGTTTCCTGGTCCAGTCGCGCCGCGACCTCGCGGATCTCACGCTGCGCACGCTGGAAGGCGCGGGCGGCATCCTCGGCCTCCGGACCGCGGGCATCGGGGCCCATGGAACGGATTCGGTCCGCGGCCTCATCGAGCTTCTTCTCCAGCGGCTCGATCTCGGCGCGGGCCTTCTCGCTGGCCTCACGCATGCGGGAGGTGAATCGATCGGTCTCCATGAGCTTGAGCGTCGCGCCAAAGACGTCAACGTACGCGATGCGGATTTCAGTCTTCGGAGCGGGTTCGCCCTGACGCGCAAGCGTCGGAAGAGTTGAGCCGACGGCCAGCGCGATGGATGCGCACAGGATGCCGACGACGATCGGCTGATTGGAACTGCTCATGGGGAACTCCTGAATGTCGACACCTTGGTCGACGGATTGGGATCGACGGATTGGTGAAAAACTGATTGCGGCGTGAGCGGCGGCGACTTCTCAGTCGTGAGGCCACATAAAAAGCCCCGTCGCGAGTTTCGGGAGGAAGAACGTGCTCTTCTGCGGCATCAACTCGCCCGCAAGGCTCACGTCGCGGACGCTCGAGAGGGGCGTCGCACGGACGATCACGGCAAGTTGAGCGTTGAAGGCCGCGCCGCCGCCGGAGCCTCGCTCGACGCCAGCGCCGATGTCCGCGACCTCGGGAATGCTGTGCGGGAACGCCCAGCGAACGGGATTGCCTGCATTGAAGCGGGCCTGGCAGATGCTCTCGACCAGGACGTACTGACAGAACGCCACATCGAGATCCCGCCACGCCCGCGGCTTACGGGGGAACTTTGCGGCGAGCGGGTCCGCGTTCGCGGGCTCGCAGACCGCTCCGCGCCCGGTTGCAAAGTCGTACAGCCCGACGCGCGGACCCGCGTTCGCAGATCCGGCGAGCACGGCGTGCTCAAGTCGGGCAAGATCGCCCGGGGCGGCGGTGATCTTCAGGTCCGGATTGGCAAGGAGCGCATCGAACGAGTATGCGGACATGCCGCCGAGCACACGGTGGGTCGGGCCGATCACCAGGCCGGGGTCGCTCATGCTGACGAGAACGAACATGACACGTCGGGCCGGATGATCCGCGGGGACGTTCCCGTGAGACTCCAGATCGCGCAGATGGTTGAGCGAGGTCGTGTACCGGTGGTGGCCGTCGGCAATGAAGACATCTTCGCCCTTGAGCGATGCGCTCAGCCGAGCCTGGAGTTCCGCGTCGCGGATGACGCGGATCGTGTGGATGGTCCCGTCATCGCTGCGAGCGGTGTGAGCGGGGCCGACGCCCGATGAGTCATCGGACGAAACCGGCGACTCGAACGCCTCGCGCAGCAGGCGGGCTGTGGTCCCCTGAGCATCGGGATGAAGCCCGAAGATGGGCGAGAGTTGTGTCTTTGTTGCGCGGAGCAGAGCCGCGCGGTCTTCCTTGGGACCGCTGAAGGTTTCCTCGTGAGGCAGGATGCCGCCGGTGCCGTCGTTGGCCGGGCCGAATGGGCGGAGGTCCACCAGGCACGCGAGACCAGTACGGTCGATTGCGCGGCCGTTGAAGGTGAACGATTGACGGTAGACGAACATGACGCGTCGACCGGCGCGAGCGAGCGTGCCGTCGTTTCGCCAGGAAGCAAGCGTTGCCGCCGCGGTCGCGTAGCAGGCGGGCGGGCCGAGTTCCTTTGCCGGAATGTGCGGCAGATCCACGGCGACGATGTTGCGGTCGCTCCTGGCGATAAGTCGCTGCTTCCCGGCCGCGTCGAGAACGTCGTACGGAGGCGCGACCAGCGTCGACAGATCGCTCGGCGTGCGGGCGAGCATGGGTGCGTACACAAGAGCATCGAACGCGCTGATCGCTGGCATGGGCTGGTTCCATCCGGGGCGGAGGCCCACGCGGCATCGGCGCGGGCGGAGCGATTGCGAGGATAGCGGGCCCGCCGCGGATCGACGCGTCCACGGCTGCCGATGCGTGCCACATCGGCTACAGTCTCATCCCACCTCACTTCTCCGGCCGAAGTTTCGACCGCCACGTCCGCCCGGGTGAACCTGTTGATACTCTTTGCCCTCTATGCCATGGGCATCTTCGTGATGGCGGCCATTTGGCGCCGGACGATCCGCGGTTACGTCGTTGTCGCCGGCGGGGCCGCGGCCGTGCTCGTGCTCATGGCCTTGTACAAGCGATTCCTCGGCTCGCCGGGCGAGGGCATGGGCGGTGTGACGCTGCTGCTCTGGGCGGAGTTCGCGGCGATCGTGTTCGTAGGCACGTTCATCGTGCTGCTCCCGCGAACAAACCGCTCCGCGTTCGAGTGCGTGTACTGCGGCTACGACCTGCGAGGGCTCGCCGAGCAGCAGCCGGGAGTTTCGCGGCTGAGCGATGTCACGTGTCCGGAGTGTGGCATGCAGCAGGCGCCAGCGCGGCACGTGCCGAGGTTCGTCGCCGGCCCCGGCGTTTCAGCCGCGGGCCAGTCGCCACGCGGCGCCGCTCAGCAGCACCAGCACGGGCAGACCAGCGATGAGGCTCCACGCAAGGGCTGAACGCTGCCCGGCGGAGAGAGAGGGAATGGTCGAGATCGAAGCCGACGCGCCGGTCCGTGCGACAAGGTCGTCCTGCCCTGCGAGCCACGTCGTTCCGGCGATGAACAACTCGAGATTCCCGGGGAACGCGTAAATCGGACGGCCCTCGACAACTTCGCCGGCGAGCGTCTGCGTGTCGGTCAGCCAGTCCAGCCCACCGACGATCAGGACTCGCTGATCTCGCGGCAGCGTTGGTGACGATCGCGTGACCGCCGCGGCGATCGTCCAATCTCCTTGGGCACTATCGCCCAAGAGGTCACGCACGCCGCCCGGTGTCGGCGGTGAGGCGAAGTCCGGCCAGCGCTCCGGCGGTACCTGCCGCAATGGCCCGAACTCACTCTCGCCCCAGACCTCCGGCGTAGCGGGAAGTCGGAGCACGGGCTCAATGCGAACTCCCGCGGGCATGGGGGAAACGGGCCGGATCGGCACGGCCCACGCGATTCGGGTCCGGAGCGAGCGGAGCGTCAACGAGATCGGATGGTCCGCGCCCGGGTCGGTCAGCACGCTGGCAGCGTCAACCCATCGACCGGCCGCACTCCGCGACTGCTGAACGATCGGCGTCGCCGTTCGCGCGTCGACACCGATCTCTCGCAGGAACGAGGCCATCGGATCATCCGCGCCGGTTCCGGGCAGGGTCGACGGTTGGAGGTTGACCATCATCGCCTCGCCATCGCGAGCGAGTGCCGCCATCGCGTCGGCGAGCCGCGCGACGCGAGGCGCAGCATCGGCGGCGCGAGCCTCGAACGGGAAGCAGATCCAGACGATCGGGCGGCCTGCGCTGCGGGCGGCGCTGATCAGTGCAGGCTGCTTCTCATCAAGGCCGATGGCCCACTCGGTGACCTCCATCCCGCGGAGGAAGATCGAGTTGCTCACGCGCTGGAGTTCCTCGAATCCCGGCGACAGCCGAAGCGGATACGCGTGGAGAAACACCACCAGCGGACGCGATCCGCCCGCGAGCGAAGCCAGCCCGGCCGTGAGCAACTCCTCCGCCCGGAAGCGACGGTCCTGATCCTGTGCCCCAGCCTGATCGGCCAGCGGCAGCAACTCATCCATCGCGACAGCAGTAAGCGTCGGACGCGACTGCGCATCCTGAATGCTTGTGGCCGGCGGGGCGATGAGCAGACACGCGCGCGTCCGTTGAATCGCTTGTGCGATCGAGAGGATTCGCAGCCTCCCCAGTGCATCCAGATCGATCGGCACGCGTGCGGCAAGGTCGCGGAGCGGGGCGACAAGCGTGGCCAGGTCGCGGGCACGCGTGCGGGCAGTCTCGAGCAGTTCGCGGATCTCGCCACGGGCCAGGCGATCCATCTCCTCGTTCATGCGCGTCAGGCTCGTGATGGCGTCGCGAAGAGCGGGCCTGAGCGCGTCGCCCGCCTGATCCAACTGCGGCAGCGGGAGAGGATCGAGATTTCGGGCCATGATCTCGTTCGATCGCTTCACCGCCGCATCGAGGTTCGACGCAACGAGCCGGTACATCGCCGCTTGTTCGTTGAAGCGGGCTCGGATCTGCTCGGCACCCGGCGAGCCCGCACCGCCCGCGTGCTCGATCAACGCATCGCCCAGCAACGCCAGTGTTGGCAGCAGCGAGCGGACGCCATCTGCCGTCTGGCCCGTCGCGGCGATCGCGGCGCTGATACCCTCGCGATGACGCGCGATTGCGGCCTTCTCATCGTCCGCGAGCGATCGCAGGAGGCTGTCATACTCCTCGATGCCCGCGGGCGAACCGGTGTCCAGAACGCGAAGTTCGAGGCGACTATTCGCCCGCGTGAACTTGTCCAGAACGTCTTCGAGCCTGAGCCGATCGCTGGCATTCGACGCGGCCATGTCCGCCGCGATGACGATCCGCACGGGGACATAGATTCGTTCGAGAACCCGGAGCGCCTGGGGCGAGAGTTGATGCTCGCGCGTCGCGGTGGCATCGATGCGTGTCCGCACGGTCGAGGTCAGCGTGATCGCCAGGCCTGTGCAGGCGACGAGAACAAGGATGAGGACGATCGCCTGCACGGCGTAACTCAGGCGGGCGTCGCCGCGTATGGCGGAGGGAGATGCGGTTGGTGTGCTCATCAGTGCCACCTCCGGACACGCAGCGCAAGCGCCGTGCTCAGAATGAAGAACGCGCTCATGATCAGAAAGAACGAGACGTGCCCGGTATCGATGATGCCTCTGGCAAAGTCCGCGATCCGAGGCTGAACGCTGAGCGAGCGGGCGATACCGGCCCATGGCTCATCGAGCCTGGCCGCCGCGGCGGTCGCCCCGACCTCCGAGAGGATCAGCACGAATAGCGTGAGCATGAACGCGAGGGTCTGGCTGCTGGTCAGCGAACTGAACAGAAGCCCGACGCTGAGGTACATCATCCCAAGCAGCACGACACCCAAATACCCCGCGGCAATCGGGCCATAGTCCGGCCTGCTCAGCGCTTCGAGAACGCCCGCGTAGATCAGCGTCGGCGCGAGACAGGTCATCAGGAACATCAGAGCGCCGGCGAACTTGCCCGTCGCGAGGCCGGCCTCGCTCACCGGGGCGCTCATCAAGGGCTCGATCGTTCCGGTGCGAAGTTCCTCGGCGAATAGACGCATGGAGATCGACGGCGCGATGAACACGAGCATCGACCACCACACACCGAAGAACGATCGCAGACTCGCGGGCTCGCCCGGCCGGAGCGTCTGCTGCGCGAACACCAGCCCCGAGAGGAACAGGAACAGCGCGGCGACAATCCAGCCGAGGGGCGTGCGGAAGAAACTCGCGTACTCGCGCGTCGCGATGGCCCACGTGCGGGTCATGACGCCACCCCCGACGCCGGCACGAGCGATTCCGGGCGTTCGACGATGCCGTTGAAGACCTCTTCGAGCGTCGGTGTCCGACGCGAGAGTTCGCGGAGCGCCGGCCCCGGAGCGGATGCCGCCGCGGCACGCGCGATGGCCTCGCGAAGGTCGCCCGCCTCCGCGGTCGGGCGGATCTTCAGCCGACGCGATCCATCGCCCAAGACCTCGACGTGGACCGACTCCACGCCGGGCAGTCCTCCGACGCCGGCCGAGATCGCGCCGGTCGCCGACTCGCTCAGGCCCGCGAGCGTCTCGAGCACGTACTCGCTCCGGCTCGTGCTCGCGGCGTTGTTGACCAGTTGCTCAGGCGTGCCGTCAGCGCGGATACGCCCACGGGCGATGATCAGCACTCGGTCGCAAGTCAGCGAGACTTCGGGCAGAATGTGTGAACTCAGCAGCACCACGCGCTTGCCCGTCGGGCCGCCCATCGTCAGATCGCGGACCAGCGCCCGCATTGCCTGAATCTGCGACGGATCCAGACCGCTGCTGGGCTCATCCAGAATCAGCACCGCCGGGTCGTGAAGAATCGCCGCGGCGAGGCCTACGCGCTGGCGATAGCCCTTGGAGAGTTGTCCGATGCGGCGGTGGCGGACATCGGCCAGCGAGCAGCGATCCAGAGCCCGATCCATCGCGGCCTTTCGCTTGTCTCGCGGCACGCAGAAGATCCTGGCGCGATAGGCGAGAAAGTCCTCGACGCGCATCTCCGGGTAGACCGGCGCGCTTTCGGGCAAGTAGCCGATAGACGCTCGTGCCGCGCCGCTTGCCAGAACGCTGTCGTGACCGCAGATGCGGATGACCCCCGCCGATGGCGTGAGATAGGACGTCATCATGCGGATAAGCGTGGTCTTTCCTGCACCATTCGGCCCCAGCAGGCCGGTTACGACGCCGGGTTCGATGGTCAGGGAGACGTCATCGACGGCGAGAACGCCCCGAACGCGCGATGAACCCGTCGACGGTGTCGCCCGTCCGAAGAGTTTGCTGACGCGGTCGGCCTGAATCATGGGATCGGGAGCGTATACGCACTGATGGACGCCGGACGCCGGGCCCATGGGTGTGGATTCCCGATCGGTGTCCCGGGACCGCTACACTTTCCGCAAGACTGGCCGACGAACCTGAATGGACCCGACGAAACCGACGGTCTTGATCGTTCCCGATCCCGCCGACAAGGCGCACGCGGTCGCGCGCGAGCAGGTCGGCGCGATCGTCGGGGTGCTCCGGGCGGCGGGGTTTGAGATTCGCGCGACCGATGGCGAGAAGGGCCCCAACGCGGCGAAACTCAGCCATTACTCCGGCCTCATTGTCGGATCCGCGGACACGATCCGTGGATTCAGCGACGCCGCGGCAACTGCGGGCACCGTGATTCTCGAGGCTGTCGGCGAGGGCATTTGCATGCTCGACAGCGACGGTCAGGTCTGCTGGTCAAACTCGGAGTTCGACCGCTACAGCCCCGTTGTTCGGTCGCGAGTCGCCACCGTCTGCGGCCAGTTTCTGCGCAACCCGTCCTCGCCGGTCGGCCTTCCCGGGGCGCCGCGTGATGATCGTCGGCGGTTTGATCTGAGCGTCGATCTCTCCGCCGGACCCGGGGCCGACGGCTCGGGCGAGCCCGCGTACTTCGAGGTCCTGCTTTCGCCGATTTCCGCCGATGCGTCGAACCTGCTGCTCCCGTCGCAGGCCGGGGCGAGGGGCGTTGCGGTTGTGCGCGACATCACGGTCGCTCGCCGCCGCGAGCTGAAGCTCGACGCGATCAACCGCGCCGGCGGCGAGTTGGTCCGGCTGGATCGTGACCTGATCGAGAAGATGAACACCGGCGAGCGCCTTCGTGTGCTCGAGCAGAAGATCATCAAGTTCGCCCATGATCTGCTGCACTTCGACCACTTCGCGATCCGCCTGATCGAGGAACGAACCGGGAAGCTGGAACTGGTCATGTCTCGTGGCCTCCCCTCGGCGGCGATGGAAGTCGAGCTTTACGCCCGGCGCGAGAACAACGGCATCTCGGGGTACGTCGCCGCGACAGGCAGGTCGTACATCTGTCCGGACACCGCGGCCGATCCGCTCTACGTCACCGGCATCGAGTCGGCACGCTCGTCGCTGACTGTGCCGCTGCGGATGAGCGACCGCGTCATCGGCATCTTCAACGTTGAGTCGTCGCGGCCCGCGGCATTCGGAGAGGAGGAACGCCAACTCGCCGAGCTCTTCAGCACCCACATGGCGCTCGCGTTGCACCTCTTGAACCTTCTGGTCATTGAACGGTGCAACGTCGGCCAGACGGTCACGGGCAACGTCGAGAGCGAGGTCAGCGAGCCACTGGACGACATCGCGCAGATCGCCGCGAAGGTCAAGGCCGCACTCGCGGGCGCGGGACAGACCGGAACCGGCCCCGCCGCCGAGGCCCATCTCGTCAGGCAGATCGAGCGAATTCTCGCGGATGTCGACAGCATCAGGCGTCGCTTCAAGGACGTCGCCGCCGGCCCGACCATGATTCTCGGTGCCGACAAAGCCTTGTCGGGTGCCGCGGTCGATCCGCTCATCGTCGGCAAGCGAATCCTGGTCGCCGATGATGACTCCCGCATCCGTCAGACGGTCCGCGAGGTGCTCAGTATTCGCGGGGGCGAGATCGTCGCGGTCGAGAACGGCGCGGAGGCGATCGCCGCCTTGACCGGTTCTCCCGTGGACGGCGCGGGGCCGGCGGGGTCGAGTGCTCAGCCCGGACAGGAGCGTCCAAGCCCTGCCGCTTCGTCGACCGTTCGCGGTTTCGACTTGCTCGTGAGCGACATCCGTCTGCCAGACAAGACGGGATACGAGA